>JBBQCC010000177.1:0-9388 GCA_038318285.1 Planctomycetota bacterium
GGCGTCCCGAGCACGCCGTGGTCGGGCGACAACGTCGGATCGCAGGGCTGGATCTTCTGGATGGTCGCAGCCGCCGTCGTGCTCGCACCGCTGCGCATCTCGGCCGGCCAGGCGCCGAGCCTCGCGCGCTACGCGAACTCGCTCTACGTCGCCGCGTTCTCGATCCTGCCCTACCGCCTGATCGGCGACGCGGGAGCGAGCGTTCCAGGCCTCGACTACGCCGGTTTCGGCGGCGTGCTGCTCGTGTACGCCGTGTGGACCGCGACGGAGAGACTCAGCCTGCGACGCCCCGGTCCGTCGCTCCCGCTGGCACTGTGGGCTGCGTGCGCGGGCACGGCCGCGATGGCGCTCGCGAACTCGAGCCTCGTCCTGGCCCAACTGCTGGGCGCCGTCGCCGCCGGCCTCGGAGCGGCGGTCGTCGTGGCGCTGCTCGTGCGTGGTGCGCACCTCGCGACCGGCGTCGTGGCCCTGCTCGCCGTGATCGTCGTCTCCCTCGTGCGGCGCGCGATCGTCTACGACTTGCCCTCGGAATGCTGGGTGCTGGTCGCGGTCGCGTTCCTCGGACCTTGGCTGGGCGAGATCCCGAGTCTGCGCGCGCGTTCGCCCAAGCTCGCCGGCGCGATCGCGTTCTTCGCCGCACTGATCCCGGCGCTGGCGGCCGCAGGCCTCGCAAACGCGGCGAAGTGACCCTCGACTCGCCGAGGAGTTCGGCATCCGAAACCGATCCGCACGCGAAGGCCAGAGCATGTCGCGCGCCCTAGCCACCGTCCCCGACCTCCGGATTCACACCGCGAACGAACGCCCGCTGCGTCCGAGCGGCGAGTACGTCCTCTACTGGATGATCGCGAACCGGCGGACGAGCTGGAACTTCGCGCTCGACCGCGCCGTGGAGTTGGCACGCGCGCACGGCGTTCCGCTCCTCGTCCTGGAAGCGTTGCGCGTCGACTACCGCTGGAGCAGCGCGCGCCTGCACAAATTCGTGCTGGACGGGATGCGCGTGAACCGCGACGCGTGTGCAGCGGCGGGCGTGGCGTACTACGCGTACGTCGAACCCGAGCCACGAGCCGGCGCTGGACTGCTGGCCCAGCTGGCCGAGCGCGCCGTCGCCGTCGTCACCGACGATTTCCCGTGCTTCTTCCTGCCGCGGATGGTCGCGAGCGCCGCGTCGACCATCGATGCCCGCGTGGAGGCCGTGGACACCAACGGCCTCCTCCCGATGCGTGCGACGGAAGACGTGTTCCCAACCGCATACGCGTTCCGACGATTCCTGCAGAAGAACCTGCGGCCGCATCTCGAGAACGCTCCCGACCCACGCCCGCTGTCGAGCGCAGCGAAACTCGGGACCTACACCGTCCCCGATCGGATCCTCGCTCGTTGGCCGCGAGCCGCGGACGCCTTGCTCGAAGGCAACGCAGACCTGCTCGCCGCGCTGCCGATCGATCCCGCCGTGCGACCCGCAGCCAAGACGGGGGGGGGCGATGCCGCCGCCCAAGCGTTGCGCGAATTCGTGCGCCACAAGCTACCCCGCTACGCCGAAGAACGCAGCGAGCCCGAAGCGGACGCCGCATCGGGCTTCTCACCCTGGCTGCACTTCGGGCACCTGTCCACGCATCAGATCCTGCACGAGATCGCCCAGAGCGAAGGCTGGACGCCGGCGCGAATCGCCACGACCACGAACGGCAAGAAGGACGGCTGGTGGAACCTTCCTCCTTCGAGCGAGGCGTTCCTCGACGAGCTGGTGACGTGGCGCGAGCTGGGCTTCAACATGACCTCGCACCGCGACGACTACGATCGCTACGAGTCGCTCCCCGCATGGGCCCGCGCAACACTCGACGAACACACCAGCGACCCGCGCGAGCACATCTACTCCCTGGAAGAATTCGAACGCGCCGAGACCCACGACGAACTGTGGAACTGCGCCCAACGCCAACTCGTGCGCGAAGGCCGCATCCACAACTACCTGCGCATGCTCTGGGGCAAGAAGATCCTGCAATGGACACGCACCCCCCGTGCAGCTCTCGAGGTCATGATCGAACTCAACAACCGCTGGGCCCTCGACGGCCGGAACCCGAACTCCTACAGCGGCATTTTCTGGACACTTGGCAGGTACGACAGGCCGTGGGGCCCGGTGCGGAACGTGTTTGGGAAGGTGAGGTACATGACGTCGGAGAACACGGCGAGGAAGATGGAGGTTGGGGGGTATTTGGGGCGGTACGCAGACCGACACGGAAACTGACCCAGTTGGCTGGTTGTCAGCCGATCGAAACATGGCCCCGTCAGCAGCGCAGCGGCGCTCAGGACCCCGCCGGCAATCGATCGACCCACTCGAAGAACTCAGGCGGCCGCAGCCTGCGCAGCGTCACTCCAAGCGCCGACGCCGACGAAAGCTTTCGACACGCGCACGTGATCTCGCGTGCATAGTTCCGCCACAGGATCCACGCACCCAAGTGCCAGCGCAGATTGCGCTCGAGCTTCGAGTGCCCCCAGTTCCTGCGCACGAGCCGACTCATCCCGTCACGCATCTGCGCCAGCGTGTTGTTGACCGTGAACAAGAGGTTCTTGCGATCGCGGCGTTCCTCCGAGTTCACCCACTCGTGCCGCACCGGCCCGCCGAACACCGCACGAAAGATGCCGCGATAGGTCGACTTCTCGTCGGTTTGCATCACGAACTTAGCGTCGTCCGCAAGCGCGCCATGCAGCGCTTCGACGCACTCCCGCGTCGCTTGTTTGGACTGATTTAGGCGCTTCCCACCCTCTTTCTCGTAGCGTTCCTTGCGGATCAGATCGAAGGGCCCGAGGTTTCCGCGCGCTGGTAGCGTGCCCGTCGCGGCGTGCACGACGAACCAGGTGCTGGCGTGCACGAGCACCGGGACGGTCAGCGGGCACAGGCGTCGATTGCGTTCGAACGTCTCGAGTTCGTCGAGCTGAAATGCGCCGGCGAGCCCTCCGCGCGAAGCCTTGCAGCGCAATAGGAAGGACGCATGCAACGCTTGACCACGATTCCCGACGAGCCGCAAGTGGTAGAGGACCGTGTCGAGCTTGCAGCCCAAGCTGCGTGAGATCTGCCGCAGCGTCGTCTTCGCGACGAGTCCCTGGAATACGGCCAGCGGGAGCCAGGGCTTGCGCAGTCGGTAGTCGACGCGGAAGCACTGCGACGAAAAGCGCGAGTTGCAGACCAAGCAGCGGAAGCGCCGCACGATGCGCTGGTCGACAGTTCGCACGTAATTGCCTGCGTGCTGGTAGGTGAAACCATCACCCGTGAAAGCGGGGCAGTGCACCCGCGGGCAGCGCGTGGGCTCGAAGTCGGCGTCGACCCGGTGCCGATGGGGCGACGGGAGCGTACTGAAGGGCAGTTGCATGCGGTGTTCCTCGGTGATGAGGCTCTCGCCTCGACACCGGGGTGACCGCTCAGGGCGCGCGAAGGTCGCCGGAAAACCGTAAAAAACGGACAGCCAACTGGGTCAGCTTCCGGGGCGGGCTGTCACCAAGTCAATTGCCACACGAGCGTCTCCCTCCCCGCCCTCGCCGCATCGATCGGCAACACGAGCACAGCCACACGCCCATCCGACGTGTTCTTCGTACCGCGCAGCTTCCCGGAAGCGCCGTTGCTGATCACCGTGCTGGGGAGTTCGATCTCGATCTTGAACGTGCGGCCGACGTCGCGGGTCGAGCCGCTGACTTCGAAGGCTTCGGCGGCGGAGCGGCGTTCGGGTTCGCCCAGGGGCACGAAGAGGCTGGGCCATTGGGCGGCTTCGCCGGTGGGGACTTCGACGCGGACCCAGCGCAGGCCGCTCTCGGAGGAGCCGGCGGAGAAGCGGATGTCGCCGATCGCAAGCCCTTCCAGGGAAGTGAATCGGCCCTTCGCCCCGTGGAGTTCGACTTGGCGGTCGAACGACGCGCCGACGGCGGCGGTCTCGACGGCGCCAGGGCCGGAGGGTGCAGCGAGGGCGCTCGTCAGGATCGTGCCGGAGAGGTTCTCCTGGACGCGTAGCCGGACGGAGACTGCGTTGTCCTCGTCGCAGGCGGACAGCAGGGAGACGAGCAGGAGCGTGACGACGGCGTGCAGCAGCTTCATGGGGCGCAGTCTAGGCACCGCGGAACTCGGAATCCAAAACCCCGAAAGCTCGAAGGATCGCCGGGGGGCGCGGCACCCTGAGGCAGAACGATGCCCCACAGCTACCCCATCCAAGGCGACGACAGGCGGCCGAGCGACGAGGAATCGCATCTGCGCCGGCGCATCCTCGACGGTGAGGCGGGTGCAGCGGCCGAGTTGCTCGACGAGCACCTCACGCCGATCTACCAATTCGTCCACTTCCGCGTGGGCCGCGATCGCGCGCTGGTCGAGGACGTCGTCCAGGACACGTTCCTCGTCGCGCTGCAGTCGCTCGCGAACTGGGACGGGCGCTCGTCGCTTCGCGGGTGGCTCATCGGCATCGCCAAGAACAAGATCCGCGAGGCGCGCCGACGCCGCGTACCCGTGCCGCTCGACGACGTATTGGCGGAGGCCGACGCGGAGATCGACGCGATCCTGGCGGACGTCGCGCGCGAGCCGCTCCCGGATCACGTGCTGGAGCTGCGCGAGACCAGCGATCTCGTCGGCGCCGCGTTGTCGTCGCTGCCGGCCGACTACCAACGCGCGCTGCTCGACAAGTACGTCGATGGCCGATCCACGGCGGACATCGCGCGTGCGAGTGGTCGTTCGGAGAAAGCGGCGGAGTCTCTGCTGTCGCGTTCGCGCGCCGCGTTCGCGCGCGTGTTCGAACTGCTCGCCAAGAAGCGCGGAGGCACGGCGTGAGTTCCGGCGAGCACGATTCCGGGCAGAACCCTTCCGGCCGAGGTTCTTCCGGCCAGAATTCCGGCGCCGACGTGCTCGAAACGAACCTCGAGCGCCTGTTCCGCATCAGTTGGCATCCCCTCCTTCCCGACGCGCGGTTCGTCGACGCATTGCGCGAGCGAATCGAGCATGAACTCGAGCACGCCCAGGTGGCGCCGTCGCCCCTGCGCACGACCGCGCGCGGCGACGCGCTGCAGCGGCGCCTCCGCATGGCTGCCGCAATCCTTGCGCTCCTCGGCGCGCTGGCTGCGGCCTGGGCGCTGCTGCGCGATCCGCGAGCGACCGCCGACGCGCGCGGTCTGGTCGCGCGCGGCTACGTCGCCGTGCGCGCGGCTTCGGACACGGCGAACTGGCGCGCGGCGACCGACGTCGAGATGGTGGAAGGTCTCGCCGTTGCGGATGTCGGCGTGCGTATCGTCACACCGGCCGTGCGCGCGATCCGCGCCGCGATGGACCCGAACGACGCGCTCGAGATCGCTCCCGAGACGGAGGTCGCGATCGGACCGCGCTCGGCCGACGGCGCACGCGAGATCGCGATGTCCGGGACGCAGGTCCGCGCGCGCCACGAGGACGCGGGCGGCCCCTGGCGGCTCGTCACGCCCGACGGCGTGGTCGCGCTCGAGCGCGGGCGGATCGCCTGGTCGAACGTGTCGAATACATCGGGCGCATCGATCGGCGCTGCGCGGGAGCAGGCTCCGAGCGGCGCGTCGAGCCGGGTCCTCCTCGAACGCGGTGTCGCCTGGCTCGAGGGACCACTCGAGGGACCGCTCGGTAGCACGCTCGGTAGCACCGTCGAAGCGCGCACGCCGATCGTCCCGGGCACAGCGATCTGGCTCGCGCGTGGGCGTGTCGTGACCGCCGTCGCGATCGTCGAGCCCGAGCGCGAGGTCGTCGCACGGACGGCGGCCGGCACGAGCGTCGACGAAGGCTCGGCCGATCCGGACGGCGAACCGACCGAAGATCCAACCGCGATCGATCCGCACGAGAGCGCTCTGGTCGGCTCGCTCACCGTGCCCTCGGGCGCGGAATTTCCGCCTCGGTTCCGGGTCACACTGCTGCGCCTCGTGCGCCTGCCGGAAGTCAGCGAACCCCAGTCCATCACGTTCACGAACGAGCGCGTGTTCCGCTTCTCCAACCTGCGACCCGGACTCTACGACGTGTTCGTCGAAGCCGCCGGTTTCGCCGTCGCGCGCGCGCCGGGCGTCGAGTTGTCCGCGGGCGCACCGACGGAGCTGAGCGTCGAGCTGGCCGCCGAGCGCACCGTCCACGGGTTCGTGCGCGAAGCCGACACGGACGCACCCATCGCGAACGCCGTCGTGTTGGCCGAGGCTCTGGTCCCCACGCAAGTCGTGCCCTTCCAGGTGGACGTCGAGTCCGAGGACTGGCGCGCGGCGACGCGCACCGCGGCCGACGGATCGTTCACGCTCGGCGGCCTCGGCGCACAGACCGCGAACTTGCGCGTGTCGGCCGTGGGCTTTGCCGCCGTCTGGGTCGCCGACGTGGCGACACGCGCATTCGACGTCGTTCCCGCCCAGCGCGACCTCGCGGGCAACGCTCCGCCCGAAATCATCGCCCTCCGCGTCGGCGGCGCAGTCGAGGGCCGCATCGCGCGTCCCGACGGGACGTCTTGGCCTCGCGCGCGCGTGATCGCGAGCCGCATCGGCGCGGGCTCGTTCTCCGAGCGCATGAGCTTCGGCATGGCGAGCAGCGCCTCGGACGGCGCGTACCGCATCGCCGATCTGCCGCCGGGCGACTACGTCGTGCTGGCCTTCGATCCTCAGGCCTTCGGCATGCCCGCCACGCGCAACTTCCACATCGAGGGTGCCGAGGTCGTGCGCGTGGACGTCGGGCCCACCGACCGCCGCACTCGGCTCGTCGGCGTGGTACGCGACGCCGACGGGCAGGGCATCCCCGACATGGACATCATGATCGGCCACGAGTCCGGCGTCGATGCGAACGGAACGGCGTGGGTCTCCGCACGCACGGACGCGGAGGGCCGCTACGTGTTCGAGGGCGTCGATCCACGGCGGTACGTCGTGTTCGTCGGTCGCGGACTGGGTGCCAGCTTCGCGATCGTGGGCGAGGTCGACGTTCCGCTCGCACCCGAAGTACGCCACGACGTCGAGAGCCTGCGCGGCTCCATCGGTGGGCGCGTGCTCGGCCCGCGCGGCGAGCCAGCCGGGGGAGCATGGATCATCATCGCGCGGTCGGAGGATGCGGGCGCGGCCTTCGTCGGCCGTACGCAGGCCGACGCCGCGGGAGAGTTCGCGCTCGAGGGCCTAACGCCCGGCAGCTATGCGGTGACCGCGCACTCCGCGCACGTCGGCGAGGCGTCCGTGCGCATCGCACCGATCGAAGTCGCACTCGCGCCCGCGAACGCCGATCTGCAACTGCGCGTCGGCGTC
Source organism: Planctomycetota bacterium (assembly GCA_038318285.1). Taxonomy (GTDB): domain Bacteria; phylum Planctomycetota; class UBA1135; order UBA1135; genus JAEUHZ01. The sequence goes on from JBBQCC010000177.1 coordinate 7,240, forward strand.
CCGGTTCGCGTGATCGCCGTGGACGCCGAGGGACATCCGGCGCCGGCTCGCAACGTGCGCTTCACCGACGACGCGGGCATCGTCTGGCAGTTCACCAGCGACGGACGCACCGACGTGGACGGCGTGCAATCCGTGCCCGGCGTCTTGCCCGGACGTTGGCACGTGCGCGTGGACGGCGCGCCCGAACAGAACGTGGATCTCGAGCTCGGCGCACCGCGCGAGCTGACATTCCGGATCGCAACAAACTCCGAGGCTTCGTCGAAGAACTCGGCGGAGCGCTCGGCACAACCGAAGGACGGAGAACGATGAATCAGAACGTGTGGACCGTGGCGTTGGCTCTCGTGTCCGGCATCGGAGGTGGAATCTTGGGCGCGCGCTTCGGCGCGGCGCCCACCGCCGAAGTCGCGGCGACGTCCTCGGGCGTCGGTCCCGCGCCCGAGGTCTGGAAGCAGCTCGAGGCCGTCGAGAAGCATCAAGCAGCCATCGAACGACGGTTCGAAACGCTGGCGCTCTCCGTGGCGGACATCGCCAGCGGGCAGCGCACGGTGGCCAAGGCGGAGTCGACGGAAGCTGCCGCGCCCTCAGCGGTCGCCGATGCGCAGCCGAAGGCCGCCGCCGGGCCCGATGTCGGCGCCGCCATGGAACGCCTGCTCGCCGGCGACGTGCCCTGGGAAGAGTCGCAGCAACTCTGGAAGGAGATCGCGGCGGCCGGGAAACTGGACGAACTCGTGAAGCTGATGGAGGAACGCGCCGCGGCGCGCGGCAACGATCCCGAAGCCCAGACGCAGCTCGGACTGGCCTACCTGCAGAAGGTCTTCCGCGTCGGCGGCGGGCCGGAAGCCGGTGTGTGGGCGACCAAGGCGGACAAGGCGTTCGATGCGGCACTCGCGGTCGACGACACGCACTGGATGGCGCGGTTCCAGAAGGCCGTCTCACTCTCGTTCTGGCCGCCGATGATGGGGAAGCAACCCGACGCGGTGAAGCAGTTCGAGACGCTCGTCGCGCAACAGGAAGCCTCGGGTCTCAAGCAGAGCGGCTACAACCAGACGTACTTGTTCCTGGGCAACATGCACCTGCAGATGGGCGACAAGCAGAAGGCGCTCGCGGCCTACAACAAGGGTTTGGCGCAGTTCCCGAACGATCCGGAGCTGCTGAAGAAGATCGCCGACCTCCACTGAGAGCGCCTGCAGACATCGATCCTACGTGCTCTCGGAAGCCCGTGGCGATGCTGCGCGTCGCCAGAGCGTGCGTCGCCCGCCCCGGTCCTGAGTCGGAGCCCGGCGGCTCCGAACCGTGACACCGCCAAGACGCCGAGTCTGTGCAGCACGCACGGGCTCGGTGTTCCTTTCGAAGGCGGTCGGGCACGCGCCGTGCGAGCGCGGCATTGACCGACGGACAACCGTGTGGTGGCCTGCGCGCGCGTGAGCACCGCCCGCACACACGTCCCGACACTCGTCCGCGCGCACGGCCCGTCGGCCCTCGAAGCCGCGCTCGTGACCGCGCTGCGCGACGAGCGCGCGGCCATCGCGGCCGATCCCGGCCGACTCGCGGCGCCGATCGTCGTGGCCGTGCCTTCCGATGCACTGCGTGTCCACGTCGTGGGCGCGCTGGCACGCGAAGTCGGCGCGTCGGTCGGGATCCGGATCGAGACGCTCACCCGCCTCGCCGCGGACATCGCGGAACACGCAGCGGGCGGCACGCCCGCGCAGTCCGCCGAGCGCGCGGCCGGCATCCTGACGCTGCGCGCAGTGCGCGAGTCACTCGGAAAGGACGGCGCGGCGTTCGCCCTAGCGGCGTCGGCGTCGGTCACCGACCTTCTCGATGCCGGCCTCGTCGCGGAACTGGAGAGCGCCTTGTTGGAGGCGCTGTTCGACGCACCCGAGTCCCCCGCGATCTCGCGACCCGAGCGTCGCGCCGCGGAAGCGCTCGTCGCCGCCGCACTGTGCGCGCAACGGGACTGCGCGGAGCACGGCGTCGCTCGGCGAGCGGATGCGTTCACGCGCGCGGCACGCCTCCTCTGGACGCAGGCGGGAGCGAGCGCGCCGACCGCGGACGCCGCACGAGCCTCCGTCCGCTCCGTGTGGCTGTACGGATTCTCCGATGTGACCGGCGTCCAGGGCGACTTCGTCGACGCGCTCGTCGCCGCGTT
>JBBQCC010000178.1:0-9332 GCA_038318285.1 Planctomycetota bacterium
TAGTCACCGAAGTTCGTGGCGCCGAACTGGGTGACGACGACATAGAAGGTGCCGGCCACCACGTTGGCCCCCACCTGCGACTGCAAGCCGCAGAAGTCGTCGTTGCACGCGAGCGCGGCGCCCGTGGGGCAAGCCGAGCCGGCCCACACCGCGATCACGGTGTCGGTCGTCGTCAAGCCGCACAGGGTCACCTCGGCGAGGCCCGTGTTCGGTGCGGTCCATTGGAACCACACGTCGCGGTGCGGTTGGATGCAGCCGGTTCCGATCTGCGTGCCGTCCGTCGCGGTCGTTGTGTTGACCGGGAACGTACCGGCGCCGCTGATCGCGCTCATGGATGCGTTCGCGCAGTCGTCGGCACCGCTCGAGGCGAGGAAGCTCGTGAGCGCCGTCGGCGCCACGGGCGTGACCACGGTCGTCGGGCGCGAGGGCGGCAGGACCTTGGGCGGTGCGACTTGGGATTGCGCGGCAGCTGCGGTAGCGCACAGTCCGAGCGCGAGGGGAGCGAACAGTCGGTGGATCTGCATGGGGGACTCGACAGGTGTGGAGAGGCTCGCGGGTGCCGGGCTCGGTCGCGCGAGGGGGGTGAGCAGGGATACAAGGCGGAACTCGCCTCTGTAAGCACTGCGTTCGAAATTAGACGGGAGCGCAGGCCGTCGGGGTTCCCGAAACGCTGATTCCGGCGCTCGGGACGGGCCTCTGCGGGCGGGAAGTCCCTGTGGGGCGGTCCCTGCCGCTGGAAGGCCCTCCTCTGCGCCCGGGCGTGGGCGCAGGCCAAGCTCCCTGTTCGGGCGCGACCCGCGCCTGGACGACGTCAGCGGGATGCGGGCTTCGGATCCGTCGCGAGCACGCTGCCCGTCTCGGGATCGATGCGCAGCCCGAGTCGCTCGTCGCGCGCCACGAAGAAGAGAAAACCGTACATCATCTCGTCCGTCGTCTCCTGCCCGAAACGCACGGCACGCTTCGCATCCGGGTTGAACGGATTGAACGTCGAGTTGTCGAAGTGCGCGCGACACTCGACGCGCGTGCCGGCCGGAAAGACCTGCGCGCCCTTCGGCCACACGTACGCCGTCTGCCAGTCGAAACTGTAGTTCGGCACGAGCAGCAGCGTCTCGTCGCTGCCGTCGGGCAGGTGCGCGACGAAGTCCATGTCACGACCGCGCAGGTGCATGTGCACGAACATGCCGATGCCGACGGAGTCCGCATCGAACTTGCGCGTCGCCTGGACGAGGTGCGCGGGCGCGCCGGGCGGGATCTCGAAGCGCGTGTTCGCGATCTGGTGGTGACGCAATCGCTGCTGGACGACCTCGCGCGGAAAGCGAAATCCGACGGTGGTGCGGTCCGTCTCCGCCGTGCCCGTCGGGACGTAGTGGATCTGCAATCCGACGATCGCGCCCGCCGGAATGAGCAGCGCGACGCCCGCGTCGAGTTGCATCGGGTCGCCACCGGGCACGTGCCCGGTGATGAAGTTCGACTGGTTCCAATCGCTGCCGATCTTCCAGAACCCGAGGTTCGCGTGGTGCACGACGCGCGCGTTTCCCGGACGGATCTCGACGGATTGCACCCAGGTGTCGTGCAGGAAAATGTGCGGCAGGATCACGTAGCGGTACGGCACGCGACCGGTCGCGGGGATCGCCTGCTCGATCGGCGCGGTCAGCACGAGGTCGGGCTCGCCGATGCGCCAGCCGTCCGCCAGCGGCGGTGGCGACTTGGGCGCCCGCGTGGGATCGCCCTCGGGCGCATTCGCGGCGGACCAACGCAGAATCGCCGTGCGTTCGGCGTCGTCGAGGCCGCGGGCGTTCTCGAACGTGCCGTGTTCGCGGCTGGCGAACCAGGGCGGCATGCGGCGCTGCTCGACGACCTCGGCGATCATCGCCGCGTGCGGTCGCGCCTCGGCCCACGTGCCCAGCGCGAAGGGCGCCGACCCGCCGGCGACGTGACACGCGCCGCAGTGCTCCACCAGGATCGAGCCGACGCTGTCCGACCACGTGGGCGGGTTCGGACCGGGTTCGACCGGCGTGGGCGGCGTGATGAGGCAACCGTCGACGGTCGTCTGCGCGACGCGGACCGCGCGCGCAGCGAGCACGTCGTCGAGCGCCTCACGCAGATCCGCGCGCAGGGTGGCGTCGCTGGTGCCCGTGACGCGTTCGGCGCCGTCGAAGCGCCCGCGGTAGCGCAGCGATTTCGACTTGTCGAGCACGACGATCTCGGGCGTGCGTTCCGGCGTCAGCGCGCGCAGGACGTCGCCCGAGTAGTCGCGCGCGACGGGGAACTCGAGCCCCTGCGCGACGGCGCGCGCCGCGACCTCGACCAGGTCGTCGTCGAGTCCGACGTCGACGGCGAGGAACTGCACGCCTTTGGATCGGTACTCGCGCTCGAGTTCGCCGATGCGCGGCAGGACGCGGTTCGCCACGGGGCAGGCGAGCGTCGTGAACACGACGACGTACGCGTCGCGCAGCCCGAAGTCGTCGAGATCGCGCTCGAGCCAACGCGTGTCCGTGAACGTGAAGCGCGGCGCCGGAGCGCCGAGTTCGAGCTCCGCGGCGCCGAGGCTCGCGCTGAAGACGGTCAGGAAGAGAGCGGGGAGCACGCTGCGTATTCTAAGCGTGCGTGGGATCGCTCGCTCTCGGTGAGCGCGCTCCCCGCCGTGGACGAAACCGACCGGTTACGGCATCCACGTGATCAACACGCCGTTCGTCATGTTGAACGTGGCCGGCGTGCAGAACGCCGCCGCGTTGCGGTACCAGCACTGGTAGGCGCGCGTCACCGGCGCGGGCAGCGGCGTGTTCAGGGCGCCCTGCAGCGAGATCGCCGGGCCGGGCGAGCCACCGACGAACGACGCGCCGGCGACGTTGAGGCGCGTGCCGAGCTGGACCTGGAACGGGTTGTTCACGCAGCGGACGCCGTCGCCGAACAGCACCGGCGAGACCGGCGAGCCCTGGAAGTAGACGCACATCGCGTTCGGCATGCCCGAACCCGCGAGCGTCATGCGGTTGTTACCCGAGATGTCGGAAGCGACGCCGGGCAGCGCGCCCATTCCGAACGCCGTCAACACGCCGGGCGAGCCCAGCGAGTTCAGGCAACCGCCTGTCGACGGCGCGCTGATGTTGCCGCACGGGCACGGCCCGCTGGCCGACGAGCCGTCGCCGAAGCAGAACGGGGTGACCTGACTCCAGGCCGGAGTCGAGAGGCCGGCCACGGTGAGGAACAGGGTGCCGAGGATCTGGAGGAGCTTCATGTTGGGTCGTCGCCGAGAGGTGTGCCTGGGGAACGAGGGGGGACTACCCCGTCCGAGCCCCTGGGCTCGCGTTCCATCTTCTCATGGCGCGCCGCGGCGGTGGGTGGACAAGATTCTCGAGCGCGTTGGATGTCGAGAGGCTCGCCGCCTTCGAGGGTCAGGCGCGGGGCGTCTCGTCGACCAGATGGCAGGCGACCGGATGCGGAGCACGCGAGAGGCGCGGCAGCTCGACCGCGCAGCGATCGCCGGGCACCTCCGCACGCCGCGGACAGCGCGGATGGAACGCGCAACCAGTCGGCGGATGCGCGGGTGACGGCGGATCGCCGGCGAGGACGATGCGCGCATGTGCGCGTTCGGCGACCGGATCGGGTACGGGCACCGCGCTGAGCAGTGCTTGCGTGTAGGGATGACGCGGATTGGCGAACAGCGCGTCGCGCGGGCCTTCCTCGACGATGCGGCCGAGGTACATGACGGCGACGCGCTCACACACGTGGCGCACGACGGCGAGATCGTGCGCGATGAACAGGTACGTCAGCCCGAGGCGCGCGCGCAGGTCCGCGAGCAGGTTCACGACGGAAGCCTGTACGGATACATCGAGCGCGCTGACCGGTTCGTCCAGTACGAGCAACTCGGGTTCGAGCGCGAGTGCGCGCGCGATGCCGATGCGTTGGCGTTGACCGCCGCTGAGTTCGTGCGGATAGCGCTCGGCGTGCGCGGCGTCGAGGCCCACCGATTCGAGCAGGCTCTTGGCGCGCGCGCGCCGTTCACGCCGTGTGCCCAAGCGTTGGATCGCGAGCGGTTCGGCCACGATCGCGCCGACGGTGAGGCGCGGGTCGAGCGAACCGGTCGGATCCTGGAACACCATCTGCACACGGCGGCGGAACGGGCGGCGTTCGTCGTCGGTCAGCTTCGTCAGCTCCGTCCCGTCGAGCTTCACCGAGCCCGAAGTCGGCTGTTGCAAGCCGACGATAGCGCGTGCGATCGTGGATTTCCCCGAGCCCGACTCGCCGACGAGACCCAGCGCCTGCCCGCGATCGAGCGCGAACGACACGTCCTCGACCGCATGGATCGCGCCGCGGTCGCGCGTGAACAGGCCGCCGCCGCGGATCGGGAAGCGGACGGTGAGCCCGTGCACGTCGAGGAGCGTCACGGAGCGGGCTCCATGCAAGGCGCGGAATCGGCGCGGAAACAGGCGGTTCGGTGGCGACCGTCACCCTCGCGTCCGATCTCGACGTACTCGTCGCGCTGGGGGACGGAGCGCCGACAGCGGTCCTCGACGAGCGGACAGCGCGCCGCGAACGCGCACGCCGTCCAGGCCTCGGCGCGCGAGGTCGGATGCCCGGCGATCGCGGGCAACGGACGCGATGTGTCGCCATCGAGGCGCGGGACGCTGGCCAGCAGGCCGCGCGTGTAAGGATGCAGCGGCCGCGCGAACAGCGCGTCCACGGACGCGGATTCGACGACGCGCCCGGCGTACAGGACGAGCACGCGCTCGCACAGGCCGGCGACGACGCCCAGTGAGTGCGTGATGAACGCGATCGCAGTGCCGTGTTCGTGTTGCAGCACGCGCAGGAGATCGAGCACCTGCGCCTGGATCGTCACGTCGAGCGCCGTGGTCGGCTCGTCGGCGATCAGCAGTTTCGGTCGGCACAGGAGCGCCATCGCGATGCCGACGCGTTGGCGCATGCCGCCCGACATCTCGTGCGGGTAGACGTCGAGGCGCGCCTCGGGATCGGAGATGCCGACTTCACCCAACGCTGCAGCGGCGCGCCGTCGCGCGTCGCGACGCGTCGCGTTCTCGTGCACTTCGAGGACTTCGGTCAGTTGCCGCCCGATGGTCAAGAGCGGGTTGAGCGAGCTCATGGGGTCCTGGAACACCATGCTCATCTGCGGCCCGCGCAGTCGGCGACTCTCGCCGCCCCGCAACCTCGTGAGGTCGTGTCCGTCGAACATCAGTCGCCGCGCCGTGACGTGTGCGGACGCCGGCAGGAGGCCCAGGATCGCGAGGTGCGCCACGGACTTGCCCGAGCCTGATTCCCCGACGATTCCCAGCGTTTCGCCCGCGTCGAGCATGTAGCCGAAGTCGTCCACGGCGCGTGTCTCGCCGCGGCGGGTGCGGAACGTGACGGCCAGTCCGTCCACTTCGAGCAGCGAGCTCACGCAGGACCGCCCTTCGGATCCAGCGCGTCGCGCAGTCCGTCGCCGAGCACGTTCAGCGCGAGCAGGACGCTGCCCATCGCCACCGCCGGCGCGACGACGAGCCACCAGTCCAGGCCGAGCGGCGAGATGGCGTCGGCGCCTTCGACGGCGAGCAGACCCCAGCTGACCTTCGGCGGCTCGATGCCGAGTCCGAGGAACGACAGGAACGACTCGAACAGCAGCACGGACGGGATCGACAGCGTCAGGTAGACGACGACGATGCCGAGCACATTGGGCAAGACGTGCACGCGTAGGATCCAGGGCCAGCGCGCGCCGGCGAGGCGTGCGGCAGAGATGAATTCTGCGTGCCGCAGCTGCAAGACCTGACCGCGCACGACGCGCGCCATCGTCAACCAGAAGAAGAGCCCGATCGTGACGTAGAACAGCGACTCGCGCGACAGACCCAGCGTGCCTTGCAGTTCCTCGCGCCAGCCGTCCATCACGGTGATCAGGAAGATCACGACGAAGATGAACGGCAGCGAGTAAAGCGCGTCGACGATGCGCATCATCACGCGGTCGACGCGGCCGCCCGCGAGTCCGGCCACGGCACCCCACGTGACGCCGACGACGAGGCTGGCCAGCGTGGCCAGCAACCCGACGGCGAGCGACGTGCGCGAACCCCACACGATGCGCGCCAGGAGGTCGCGACCCTTCTGGTCCGTGCCCAGCCAGTGCGCGGTCTGGAGGTCGCCGAAGATCGACTGGCGCAGCGCGACGAGCGCGCGGTCGAGCGCGCTCAGATCCCAGTATTCCGGCCGAAAACCGCCGGTCGTGAAGGCGTTCCAGGGTGCGGTCGGCGCCAGCGGTTCGTCGGCGAGCTTCAGCGCGATCGGGGACGGCAGCGGCAGCAGCGGTGCGACCAAGCTGAGCGCAGCGACGACCGCCAGGAACCAGAACGCGACGAACGCGGGTCGGTTCGCGCGCAGGTCCTCCCACGCGCGACGCCACGGTCCGGGCGACGCCTGCAACCAACGATCGTCGCCGCCGGTCACGCTTCGTCCTCCAGCGCGATGCGCGGATCGAGCGCGGTGTACACCACATCGACAAGTAGGTTCAACGCGCAGACGAGCGCCGTGTAGAGAATCGTCACGCCCATCGCGAGCGTGTAGTCGCGGTTCAGCGCGCTGTTCACGAAGTGCGAGCCGGTGCCGGGGATCGCGAAGACGCGCTCGATGACGAGCGATCCCGTCAACACGCCCGCCGCCGCGGGTCCGAGGTAGCTCACGACCGGCAGGATGCCCGCTCGCAATGCGTGGCGCATCACGACGAGGTGTTCGGGCAGGCCCTTCGCGCGCGCCGTGCGGATCCAGTCCTGGCCCAGCGCTTCGAGCATGCCGCTGCGCGTGAGGCGCGCGATGTACGCCGCGAACGGCGCGCCCAGCGCCAACGAAGGCAGGACGAGGTGTCGCCACGAGCCGTGACCGGCGACCGGCAGGATCGGCCACACGAAAGCGAACAGCAGCACGAGGAATCCGGCGATGGCGAAATTCGGCAGCGCGATGCCAGTCGTCGCCGCGAGCCGCAGGGCGACGTCGAGTCCGCTTCCGCGACGCAGCGCCGACACGATGCCCGCGCCGACACCGACCACGAGCGCCCACGCGAGCGCGAGGAACCCCAGCGCGGCCGAGATCGGCAACGACTGCGCCAGGATGTCGTTCACGCTGGCGTCGCGGTACTGCAGCGAAGGGCCGAAATCTCCGGCCAAAACGCCGCCGAATCTGTCCGTGCCGTCGCCGCCGAACAGCACGGCGCCGTGCTCGCCCAGCTCGAACGGGCCGATGTACTCCGCGAACTGCTTCCACAGCGGCCAGTCGAGGTGGTAGCGATCGCGTAGGTTCTGCTCGACGGCCGCTGACGCACGTCGCTCGGAGTCGAACGGTCCGCCGCGCACGCTGCGCATCAACGTGAACGACAGTGTGGCGACCGCGAGGATCGTCACCACGGCCCACAAGAAGCGCCGGAACAGGAAGCGCGTCATCGGTTCGCGCTGCGCTGGGTTCGACGTCGCTGTGCGCGTCGTCGCTGCGGTCGACGTCGCTGCGCGGCAGGGGAGTACAGGCCCGCGTGTGGGCCGAAGCTCTCGACGCGCTCCGTGTCCGGAGGTTCCGATGCGCGCGCGGCCGCCAGCTCCGCGTCGTCGCGCCAGTACCAGAACTTCGGGAAGTGCTCGTCCAGGGCGTTGGCCTGGAATCCGCCCAGCCGCGGATCGACCAGCGACGTCACCGCGAACGTGTACACCGGGAGGATCGGCAGCTCGTGCAGCAGTCGCGCTTCGGCCTCGGCCAACAGGCGTCCGCGTTCGGGCTCGCGCGCACCGCGCGCGCGCTCCAGCAGTTCGCCGTAGGGCGCGTCGTTCCAACCGGTACGCGAGTTGTCCGCGCCCGTCGCGAACACCTCGAGGAACGTCGCCGCGTCGGCGTAGTCGGCGATCCACGATGACCGCGACACCTCGAACTCCAGCCGCCGCTGTGCGTCGAGGTAGACCTTCCACTCCTGGTTGCGCAGGCGCGTTTCGACGCCCAATTCACGCCGCCACGTGTCCGCGACGACCTCGCACACGTCCTTGTTCGTCGACTGCGACGCGAAGTGCAGTTCGACCGGCGGCAGGGGATGATTCGGACCGAAGCCGGCTTCGGCCAGCAGCGCGCGCGCCGCCCTGCAGTCCGCAGCGAAATCGCCGGAGTGCTCCAACTCGGCGCCGTGCCAGCCGGGCAGCAGCGGCGGCACCAGCGAGAACGACGGCAACTCGCCCGCGCGCGTGATGTTCCGCGTGATCGCGTCGCGGTCGATCGCCAGCGCGAGTGCGCGCCGCACGCGCACGTCGTCGTACGGTGCACGCGTCACGTTCACGCGGAAGAACGACGTCGCCAGGTACGGCGCCGGGCGATAGTCCTCGCGCCCGCGCAGGCGCGGAATGGCCGTCGCCGGGAACTCGTCGAGGTACGCGACCGCGCCGGTCAGGTAGAAGTTCAGGTTCGTCGCGAGGTGCTCCGACGCCAGCACATCCAGGGTGCGCAGCGCGACCTCGTCTGCGTCCCAGTACCCAGGGTTCTTCGCCAGCCGGATGCGGTCGTTGATGCGCCGCTCGACCAGGCGGAACGGCCCGTTCGTGACGAGGTTCGCCGGTTTCGTCCACTCGACTTGCCACGAGTCGGGCCAGCGCGCGTGCGCCGATTCGAGTGCGCGCCGCGACACGGGGCACAGCGGCGCCGAGACGGCGAGTTCGAGGAAGTAGTCGATCGGCCGTTCGAGCCCGACGATGAGCGTGCGTGCATCGGGCGCCGTGATCGCGACGCCGTCCTCGAACCGCTGCCTCGGCGCGCCATCGTCACCGACCGATGTCGCCCACGCCCGCGCGCCGCGCACCCCGAACAGGAGGTCCGCGTACTGCGCGCCCGTTCGCGGATCGAGCAGGCGCTGCCACGAGTACGCGAAGTCGTGCGCCGTGACTTCGGTGCCGTCCGTCCACAGCGACCCGGCGCGGATGCGAAACGTCCAGGTCAGCCCATCCGCGGAGGTCGTCCACGACTCGGCCAGCCCCGGGATCGGTGCCGCGGTTGCTGGATCGCGCACGACGAGGCCTTCGTACAGCGCGCGGACGAGCCGGATCTCGGGCACGCCGGTCACCTGTTGCGGATCCAGCGAGCTGGGCTCCGCGCCGTTCGAAAACGCGGCGTCGGCGCGCTCGAAGCCCGTTCTCGACAAAGAGAGCACGGCCGCGGCACACAGTAGGGCGGGTACGAGGACGAGACCGACACGCTGGATAACACGCGTCGCGCTCATGGCGAGACGATAGAGGCCGCGGAGTACGATTCCAATCGCTGCGCGGCGTCCCGTTGCGAGCGATCCGATGTCCGCCGAAATCCGAACCACTCCGATCGCGCTGTCTGCTCGCGGC
>JBBQCC010000179.1:0-9263 GCA_038318285.1 Planctomycetota bacterium
TGTACGCGCGCCAATTGGCCGTCGTGTTGCAGCCCTTCGCGTTCGTCGAGAGGTAGAAGACGTTGCCGTAGCCGCCGGTAGCGAGGACGACCGCGTCGCCCAAGTGCGAGCGCACTTCACCGGTGACGAGGTCGCGCGTGACGATGCCGCGCGCGACGCCGTTCACGACGATCAGCTCGAGCATCTCGTGCCGCGAGTGCATCTGCACGCGGCCCTGGCCGATCATGCGCTCGAGCGCCGAGTACGCGCCGAGCAGCAACTGCTGCCCCGTCTGGCCGCGCGCGTAGAACGTGCGGCTGACCTGTGCGCCGCCGAAGCTGCGGTTGGCGAGCAAACCGCCGTACTCGCGCGCGAAAGGTACGCCCTGTGCGACGCACTGGTCGATGATCTTCACCGACGTCTGCGCCAGCCGGTACACGTTCGCCTCACGAGAACGGAAGTCGCCGCCCTTGATCGTGTCGTAGAACAGGCGGTACACGCTGTCGCCGTCGTTCTGGTAGTTCTTCGCGGCGTTGATGCCGCCTTGCGCGGCGATCGAGTGCGCGCGGCGCGGGCTGTCCTGGAAGCAGAACGCGCTGACCTGGTAGCCCAGCTCGGCCATCGTCGCGGCCGCCGACGCGCCGGCGAGTCCGGTGCCGACGACGAGCACGCGGTACTTCCGCTTGTTGGCGGGATTGACCAGCTTCATGTCGAGCTGGTGCTGCTCCCACTTCTTCTCGAGGGGGCCGGCGGGGATCTTGGCGTCGAGTTTCATCGGGCTTTCCAGCAATTCTTCAGCGAGGGAGCCAGCCGGCGAGCGCCGCGATCGGGATGGACACGTTGCCGACGACCACAACGGCCGCGATGGCCGCTGCCGCGCCGCGGCGCAGCAATTCGTAGCGCGGGTGCGCCAAGCCGAGCGTCTGCAGGAGGCTCCACACGCCGTGGTAGAGGTGCATGCCGAGTGCGAGCATCGCGACGACGTACACGCCGGCTGCGAGCGGCTGCGCCAACCCGGAGAGGACGTTGTGGTGCACGGCGCCCTCGTGGTAGTCGGGGTGCACGCTGCCCAAGGTCAAGTGCAGCAGGTGGTAGACGACGAACAGTAGCAAGATCGGCCCGGTGACGCGCATCGTGCGCGACGCGTAGGTGGACTGCTTCGCGTTCCACTGGCGATACGAAACGGGTCGCGCATTCCAACTGCGCCGCGACAGCATCCACGCGGCGCCGATGTGCGCGGCGAACATGACGATCAGTCCCGCGCGCGCGACCCAGATGGCGCCGCCGTGCCCGATCTCGCGCAGCCACTCGCCGTAGCTGTCGAGCGCCCAGACGCCGTCGGCGCCGCGCGGCAAGTACACCTGCAGATTGCCCAGGAGGTGCGCCAGGACGAAGCCGAGCAGGCCGAGCCCCGTCACGGCCATGACGACCTTCAGGCCGATCGTGCTCGTGAACGGGCTCGTGAACGGGCTCGCCGCGCGCGCTGGCGAGGAACGTTGCGCGGAAGGTCGCGCCAGTGCTGGCGCGGTGGAGGATGCTGCCCGTGCGGTGGGCTGGACCGGAACGCTCATGGGGCGGGAGGGGTGCCGTCGGCTGGACAGAGGAGTGGCTAGAGCCCAACATCATGCCGCGCGCACCCGACGGTTTCACGCGTCACGCTGCGGAAGACCGCTCGGACGATCGGCCTGAACCTAGGCCGGAACCGGGCTGCTTTCGCGCCTCTCCGATCGCGCATTTCCCGATGGATCTCGTCGTCTCGAATCTGGCCGGGAACCTCGCCGCAGTGGTCGAGCTCGCGCGCGCGCAATCGGCGCACGCGGACGTGCTCGAGCTGCGGCTCGACGCGTGCTCGCAGTCGAGCGAAGCGGACCTGCGGCTCGCGTTCGCGCGCCTCACCGAAACGCAGCAGGCCGAAACGCAGCAGGCCCAAAAGCACCCGCAGCGTCCGGTGCTGGTCGCGGTGAACGGTCCGGAAGCGTTCGGCACGTTCGCGGGCACCGACGACGAGCGCATCGCGCTGCTGGTGCGCGCGGAAGCCGCGGGCGCCGCCTGGATCGACGTGACCTGGACGCTGGCGCGCCGACACGCCGCGCAGCGCGGAGCGAACGGGCGCGCGCGACGCATCGTATCGCGGCACGTGCTGGACGAAACGCCGGCGAACTTGACGGCGACGCTGGCCGAGATGGAGCGCGAAGCCGCGCCCGGCGATCGGTTGAAGCTCGTGACGCACGCGCAGTGTGCTGAAGACGGTCTGCGCGTGCTGCGCCTCGCGCGCGAGCGCGCGCGCGAGGCCGGCCCGAGCGAAGGCCCAACCGCTCGCGCCGCCAGCACGCCGAGCGAGCGCGCGATCATCGCGTTCGCGAGCGGCGCCGCCGGCAGCTTCACGCGCCAACTCGCACCGGTGTTCGGCTCGCTGGCGACGTACGCCGCGCCCGTCGGCGCGGGATCACCGACCGCGCCCGGACAAATCCCCGCCGACGTGCTGCGCGCGTCCTGGCCCCCCGAAATCGGCCCCGAAACGCGCATCCTGGGCGTCGTCGGCCGCCCCGCGTCGGCGTCGCTGTCCCCGCGCCTGCACGGCGCCGCGCTGCGCCGCGCGCGCGTGAACGCCGTCTACACCGCGTTCGAGCCGGCGTCGTTCGACACGTTCCTGGATCTGTGCCACGAGCTCGGCGTGCACGGCCTCTCGGTCACGATGCCCTTCAAGACGGACGCCGCACGTCGCGCGACCAGTCGCGATGATGCCGTGGTTGCCTGCGGCGCCGCGAACACCTTGGTGCGCACCGATCGCGGCTGGCACGCGACGAACACGGACGCCAGCGCCGTGCGCACGTGCATCGGCCGCGCGCTGTGCGGCAGCGATCGAACGCTGTCCGACATCACGGCCGTCGTCGTGGGAACCGGCGGCGCCGCGCGCGCGGCGCTGTACGGACTGCGCGGCGCACGCCTCGTGGTGGCCGGCCGCGACGCCGCGAAATGTGCCGAGCTCGCACGCGCGTTCGGCGCGACGCCGCACTGGATCGACGAGCTCGCCGACGTCACACACGACGTGCTGGTGAACACGACGCCGCTGGGCTCGAACGCGTACCCCGGCGCGATGCCGGTGCCCGCGCACGCACTGCGCCCCGGCTCGATCGTGTTCGACGCCGTGTACCGACCGCGCGCGACGCCGCTGATGATCGCCGCACGCGCCGTCGGCGCACACACGATCGAAGGCCGCGCGTGGTTCCTAGAACAAGCGCTGGCGCAGTTCCGCACGTTCACCGACGTGGACGCACCCGCGGAAGCGATGCGGATCGAGCTCGACCGCTTGCTGGACGAGGACGCACAGTGATGATGGGTGCGCAGTGACGATCGATCCGCGACCGATCGCACTGGTGGGCCTGCGCGCCAGCGGCAAGACGACGCTGGGGCGCCTCTTGGCCGAGCGCCTGGGCCGCGCGTTCGTGGACCTGGACGACGAGGTGTCGCGCGAGGACGCGGCGCTGCGAGGTTCGGCAGAGACGCGCCCGGCGGGGGAGATTCTGGCGAGCGAGGGCGAGCCGCGGTTTCGCGACCTGGAGGAGCGCGCGCTGGAACGCGTGCTGTCGCGCACGGATGCGCTGGTGATCGCGACGGGCGGCGGCGTGGTGGAGCGGGCGCGGAACCGATTGCTGCTGCGGACGCGCGCGCGGTGCGTGTGGCTGGCGGTGCCGGTGGAGGAGCTGCAGCGGCGGATGCGCGCGGATGCGACGGTGAGGCCGGCGCTGATGGGGAACGATCCCGTCGCGGAGGTTGCCGAGATCGCGTCGCGTCGCGAGGGCTGGTTTCGCGAGCTGGGTGCGCTGCGGATCGAGGATCCCCGTACGCACGCCGGAGTGCTGGAGCAAATCCTCGCGTTGGAGGCTGAAAACAGCCCGGAGTGAGGCCCGCCGTCCCGCGGGTGGTTCAAGCGCGATCTTGTGATGGTGACCGCCCTACGCGGTCTTGACCCGATCCGAAGTCGCGCGCAACCTGTGCTCACGGCGCGGGCGCAGTGGTATGCGCATCGGCCGCCTTCATGGAAGAGCCGATTCCCCGGCCTGCTCCCGAGGGTTCGAAGCCCGGGGAACCTTCGTGGAAGTCGGTGCTCGGCGAAGGCTCGCCACGCGAGATCTTGGCGCGCCTCGTCGAGGGTGACCCGCTCGACCTGCGCGCACGCTGTGAACTGCGCGTGCGCTCGCAGGCTGTACTGATCGACGTGCACCGACTGCATCTGCGAACGGCCGCGCACGTCGCCAGACACGGCCGCGAGTACAAGGGCTCACCACCGCTTGAGATCTGGTTGGCCGAGAAGATTCGCCATGCCACGCGCGAGTTGTTGCAGGAGGAGGCCGAGCGCGCTGCGAGCGGTGAGATCCCCGAGGCGCCGGAGGACGACCGCCTGCTGCTGATCGCGGACACGCTCGGCATCGACACCGGCGTGATCGGCCGCGGCTGTGTCGCGTTCAACCGCGCGCGCTACGAAGTGCGCGCGGCGTTCTACGGGCTCGTGCTCGAAGCGCAGGATCCAACGGCCTGGTGCACGGCGAACAGCACGACGATCGAGCGTGCCACGTCCTCGTTACGCGCTGCTCTGTATGCCTTGGGCGTACGCGAGACACCCGACCTCGACGCCTGGCTGCGCGGAGGTGACGATGAACCCTGACGTGATCCAACTGAGACCCGAAGTGCTCGAGCTCGTGCGCGAGATCGCCGCACGACCGGACTCCGTGCTGCTGCGCGTGCCGCGCGGTGCGGAGATGCGGACGTTGCGCGAGGATCGCGCGGTCGTATCGCCGACGAGCACGAACCTGAGCCGTGCGGAGCGGCACTTGGTCGCGGTGTACCGGGAAGAGGTGGCGTATGTGCTGAGGTGCGCGGCGTGGAGAGCGATCACCACGAGTGAGTGGGGAGAGCGTTACGTGAATCTTGGCTACGTTCATGGTACTTCGATCGCTGTTCCCAGCGCCCGATCAGTCTCTCAAGGAGCGGCTACTCAGCTTAGTGGTACGAACCCCGCGCAACTTGATGACACGACACTTTGGGCGCTTGAGCACCTAGCTGGCTTGGGTACCCCATTCGACGCCACGGCACGGGTGCTGAGCGCGATCGCTCACCGCCTAGTGCCCTCGGCTACCTGCCGGATCTATGCAGCAATGGCGCTCAAGATGCAGGGGCGAGTGGAAGCCGCACGGCTCATGTACGTTGACGCGTGGCGCATCGCTCCCAGTCCGGAAATTGCGGCGGCTGCGCTACAAAATTATGGTGAAAGCGAGCTTGCGTTGGGCCGAATCGAACGTGCCAGGGATGCCAGCATGCAGGCGCACCTGTTGTGCCCTTCTCTCACGAGCGCGCTTGTGAGCGTGCTCTGGAACTCAATTTGTCTCGGAGACACTCCGCAAGCCGAAGCAGCAAAGCGAGAGCTTGAAATGCGCGACCCAAGCACGCTCACCGAGTATCAGAAGCGGTTCTTGGTTGATCGTCAGAAGCTGAAGGCGAGCTTGACGGCGGAAGGGCGCTACGTGCTGGATCAAGTCCGAGACGATGCGTCGGCGGGGGTGGGGAGGTTGCTACATGCCGTGGACTAGGGTTATTCGGATCGTTGGGTTTGCGATTGCGCTAGGGGTTGTCTGTCCAACTCGCGCGCAGGTTGCGATCCAGGGTGTCCCGCCACGGCAACGCGCGTCGAGCGAGGTTCCCTCGCCCATCGTGTCCGGGCGCGTGACGAGCGGCACCACGCCCCCGGGCCAAGTGGGTTCCTGAGTCGAGCACTGGTGATGTCTCGTTCTCGTCGGACGTATCTATTCAGCGCGCTGATCGGAGGCGTGCTGCTCGCAATCCTGGGTTGGCGACTCACTCGGTCCCCGGTGGGCATCGAGGATCCGACTCCCATGTCCGGTCGGATCGGTGTGACGACGCCCTCCGCGTCGCACACGTCTGGAGCTAACCTCACAGATGCCACGAGTGCGGAACTCACGCGAGGCTCGGAGCTTCGCCATCCGGAGCGGAGCACCCAAGTGGTTCGTGACCCAGAAGGGGCGCCCCTTGCCAACGCCACTGCGTCCTGGACCGTCGTCGGAGTGGATGTCGTGCTGTCCGCGGATTGGCCGATGCCGAGCGCGGATCTGTGGGCCGCTCGATCGACGACTGCGCTCACGGATGTGGATGGTGGCTTGCACCTCGATCCTCCCGCCGGATCTACGGGCAATCCCTCCGTGATCTGGCTCACATGCCCTGGCTTCCGCGCGCGCTCGTTCTCGCTCGGGCCGGGCGAGACCCTCGACGCGATCGACGCGGACCTATCCCTGGCGGCCGGCGACGCGATGGAGGCGATCGTGGACCGAGGCCAGCCGTCTGGCGTGCCCGGGGCTGAGGTCTTTCAGCGTCCTTATCTCTCCTCGCGCGAGCGCGCCGGCATGAGCGCGAAGGAAGTCGCTGCCGCCTATGCCCTCCAGCGCCGTGTCAAGACGGACGGTCGTGGTGTGGTCGTCCTCGGCGACCTGGGCATGCGACAGGTCTTGAGTGCGTCACAAGACAGCTTGGCGTCGAACGTGTGGATCGGCACCGCGCCGGGTTCCGTCGAACTGACGCTCCAACCCACGTTCACCTGGAGAGGGAAGCTGACCATCGACGATCCGACGATCGCGCTCTCGAACCCGACTATTCTCGTTGTCGGTCTGACCGGCAGCACGCGCACGATCATCGACTCGGCAACGCTCCGGCCGGATGGCACGGCGGGGCCGCGGTCCGCGTCAGTCGCTCCCACGGACAGCTACCTGTTCGAGCTCGAGGGGGCCGGGATCCCGACCACCATTCAGCGCGTGCGCCCCCAGCCGGGTGAACTCGTCAACGTGGAATTCGTGGCTCGCCGTGGTGTGCGCTACCCCGTGCACGTGACTGAGGCCGACGCTTCCGCGATTACGGGCGCCGAAGTGCAGTGGGCCTGGAGCGAAGGCGAGCACTGGCAGTACTCGAAGCGCTTCACCGACGCGGAAGGCATGGCCGTCCTGGACGATGCTCCGATCGGCGCGTCATGGTTGCTGATCAACAAGCCCGGCTTCATCGGCTTTCGACAAGAGCTTGTCCTCGAGGGTCCGTTCCCCGGCGCGTTCGAAGTCGTCCTCGAGAAGGGAGCGACTCTGCGTGGCAATGTGCTCGCGGAGGGCCGACCTCTCAGGAACTTCACGATTGCGCACCGGCCCGTGGATCAGCCCGAGAACTTTCAGTTCGCGGACATCTATGACTCGCGCGACGGCTCCTTCGCGGTCGAAGGCCTGCCCGTGGGAGAGCGCGCCGTGTTCGCGTTCTCGACGGACTGGCCGCGATGCTCCGAGCAGACCGTGACGCTCTCCGCCAACGCGGATGCCCAGGTGGAATTTGAATTGCACGCGGGGCGCGAGGGAACGGGCTTCGTCCGCGACGCTACTACCGGCGAGCCGGTTGCAGGTGCCTCCGTCCAGGTTTGGACGAGTTCGGGTCGGTTTCGGACGCGCGAGTGGGGAGCCAAGTCTGAGTCCGACACGATAGGTCGGTTCGAGGTGTCCGGCCTGGCGCCAACCGATTCGAGCGTCTTGGAGTTCACGGCCGTGGGCTACGCGCGGGCGTATCGAACCGTTACCGCGACTTCGGACGCGAGCACCGATCTCGGGGTGGTGGGTCTGTCGAAACCGCACAAGATCGAGGTGCGCCTGCGTGTTTCTCCGCAGGACAGCGCGAGGAATTGGTCCGTGTCGAGCCCCGATGCTCCAGACCCCACGCCCGTTCCGTTCTCCGTCGACGGTGTCGCGGTGCTAGATGGATTGGCACCCGCCGTCTACCCGCTCAATCTTTCGCACAACGAGCGGGACACGCGCCAGATGGCCGTGGAAGTCCCCGTGGACGGTGACGCGACGGCGGTCTTCGACCTCACTGGCGGAAGCGACCTGGAAGTCGACATCGTCGCGGACGGCTTCGACTTCACTCCCACCGAGTGCGCGTTGACCGTGCAGTCCACGAGCCACGCCTACGAGCAAGGGCAGAGGCAGGTCGCCGAGATTCCCGAGGATGGCAGGGTCCGACTCCAGGCGGTCGGCGGTCCGAACGTGCACCTCTTCGTGTACGGCCCCAACGGCCGAATCGTCGGGTCATACTCGCCCTCCGCCGACGAATTTCGCTCCGGCCGTATCGTGATGAAGCTCGGCGGCGAATCGCGCAGCTTCCGGCTCGTCGATTCCAAGGGAGCGCCGCAGCCCGGCGTCCTGACGATGATCGGCACCCCCCAGATGACTTGGATCAACCCGCGCACCACGAACTCTGCTGGGGAGGTCAGGGTTGAAGGCCTGAGCGAGGACACCTTCGATCTCTTCCTCGCGCGCCCTCCTTTCGGTGGCGGCATCCTGCGCAACGTTCGCCTCGGCCCTGAGCCGTTCGACATCGTCTTCGACTCGCACGCGCAAGTTCACTTTCGACTCTTGGACGGCGACACGCCGGTACAGGGCGTCAGCGTATGGATCCGCGACGCGTTAGGAATGGATCGTGAGTTCCCGACCCTCGTCACGGATGATTCTGGGTACGCGTTGGGCGCCGGATACCTGCCGCAAGAGTTTCGCTGCACCACCCACGAGTCGGGCATCTGGCCGAAAGCGTTCACGTTGCAGGCGGTCGATGAAGCGCCTCCGAAGGTAGTCCAAGTCCGCCGCCGCGGGAGTGTCGTCCTGTACGCGAAGCGCGGTGGACTGCCTCTCGCCGGCGTCGTGCTGCACGTCGAGTCCGAGGAGTTTGAAACGTCCGCGACCATGTGGATTGCGAGTGGCGCCATCACGGCAAGCGACGCGCAGTGCGTGACCGACGGTCAGGGCCGCCTGCGGCTCGATGGCCTGCCGCGCGGTCCCTACCGCTGGACGATCGAGTTGAACGACGGTGTGCAGGTCGGTGGAGGATTCGACGTCGAGCCACAACGTCGTGTCGACGTGGATGTGAATGTGCCTTGATCGGTTGGGTGGCGCGCTGTGGGCGCACAGAGCCGTTCCACGGGTCCCGCCTCGAGCCGACACATTCGAGCGCGAAAGGCAGCTCGACGGGCACTCCATGCGCGACGACGCCGGTTCTGCTGAAGTAGACTCGCGACGCTCCAGTGCAGAGGCTCGCACGGGCGATCCAGGACCAGAGGGCGGGGGACGGAGTTGTCGGGAATCAGACGAGTAACGTGGTGGGCCGGATTGGCGCTGTGCGCGCCGACGTGGGCCGCCGTTCCGTCCGTGCCGCTGCCGCTGGTTGGCGCGCAACAGGATGCTGTGACTCCGACG
>JBBQCC010000180.1:0-9184 GCA_038318285.1 Planctomycetota bacterium
GTTTTGGAATCTGTGCCGCGCTGGCGCTCGTCGGTGCGTGGAGCGCGGCCGGGGTGCGCATGCCGGACCCGGCGGCGCGCGCATCCTGACCGCGCGCTCGTCGCACTCGATTGCGCTGTGTCCCGCGAATCGGGGGGAGCGCCCGTGCATACGGAAGAGAGTTCGCAGCGCGGGCTGTGAGGACGCGCCAAGAGACGTTCTGCCCGCGACGTTGGATCCGCGAGTCCGCGGGCGTCACGATGGCGCCTGTTCCGTTCTTGGAGGCACTATGTCGTTCGCAATCTTGTTCATGGCGCTCGCCGCCGATCCGACGCCCGTCACTTCGCGTATCGCGGACGTCACCGTCTATCCGTCCACGGCGCTCGTCCACCGCGTTGGTGGTGTTCCTGGTCCGGGCGAGTACGTCTTCCGCGGCTTGCCGCAAAGCCTCGACGCCGACTCGATCCGCGTGCGCGCCGACATCGGCGCGATCGTCTCCGTCGAGGTGCGCAACCGCTTGCAGGATTCCGTGCCGTCGGAACGGCTCGACGCGCTGAAGACGCGGTTGAAGGCCGCCGAAGCCGAAGTGCGCGTCGCGCAGGATCGCGTGAACGCGACCGAGCAATTGGCGAAGCACCTGAACAGCTTGATGGCGCTCGATCAGGCGCAGTCACGCGACGAGACGCGCGAAGGTCGCGCGAACCCCGAAGCGTGGGAGAACTCGTGGGAGTTCTTCGCCAAGAAGATCGGCGAAGTGCAGTCGCAGAAGCGCGAGGCCGACCAAGCGCTGCAGGACAAGCAGCTCGAAGTGCAGAAGATCCAGACCGAGATCGGGCGTTGGTCGAACGGGAGCGCGCAGCCGGTCAAGGACGTCGTCGTCTCGATCGAGGGTCAAGGCCCGGCGAAGCTCGACGTCGAGTACCTCGTGCAAGGCACGGGCTGGCAGCCGAACTACGAACTGCGCGCGAGCGAAGACCTGGCGTCGGTCGGCATGACGTACCGCGCGAAGGTCTACCAATCGACGGGCGAAGACTGGAAGGACGTGTCGCTCGCGCTCTCGACGGCGCAACCGCAGCGCGGCGCGCAGGGGCCGGAGCCGCAACCCGTGTGGCTCTCGCTGTGGAACCCGCAACCGCCGGCTGTTGCGGCCGAAATGAAGGCTAGGCGGGGACTCGCCGCGGACAAGGCCACGCTCGGGTACATGGGCAACGCGCCCAGTGAGGAGGCGTTCGACGCCCGGAACTCGTTCGCTTCCATCGAGAGCTCGGGCCTCAACGTGCGCTACCAGTTGCCGCGTCGCGAAACGGTCGAGTCGCGCACCGAACCGACCAGCGTCCTCGTCGGCGTGGCTGCTCTCGAAGTCGACATCGAGCGCACGGTCGTGCCCGCGATCGACACGACGGTGTGGCTGACCGGCCGCGCGAAGAACACGACGGAGTACACGCTGCTGCCCGGCGCCGCGTCGGTCTTCCTCGGTCAGGACTTCCTGGGTCGCGCGTCGGTCGAACTCGTGCAGCCTGGCCAGGAACTCACGCTGCACCTCGGCGCCGATCCGTTCCTGGAAGTCGAACGCACGCAGACGCAAGACCTCGAGAAGGGCCCGGGATTCCTGTCCTCGCAGGCGTCGAAGGTCGAAGGCTGGCGCATCCACATCCAGAATCACGGCGCGCCGACGAAGGCGCAGGACGGCGCGGTCGAAGTCATCGTGCGCGAAGTGTTGCCGCGCGCGCGTGACGAGCGCATCGAGGTCGAACTCTCGAAGTCCGAGCCGAAGCCCTCGACTGCCGAGCGTTGGAAGCTGGATCGCGAGGAAAAAGGAATCTTGACCTGGACCATCCGCGTGCCGAAGGGCGGCGCCAAGGACGTGATCTGGGAGAGCACGATCGGCTATCCGAAGGGCGAGAAGGTCGTACGGCAGTAACCGGCACGGTTCCTGTTCCCAACTGGAGGCCGGCGCGGCAGGCTATCGAGCACGATGGCCTGCCGCTTTTTCATCTCCTTCCTCGTCGCGATCTGCACCGCGACGTCCGTCCCGACCCACGCTTCCGCGATCTCCGTACAGGAGGAGCGCGTGCACTTCGTCGTGCTGCACACGAACGACGTGCACGGCCAAGTCCTGCCGCGCAAGGCGACGTGGCTCAAGAAACCAGACCCGCCGATGGTCGGCGGCCTGGCGCGCGTCGCGGCGCGCGTGCGACACGAAAAGGCCGAAGCCGAAGCCGACGGCGCGTTCGTGCTCGTCGTCGACGCCGGTGACTGGTACCAGGGCACGCCCGAGGGCGTCGTCGACGGAGGGCTCCCGTTTCTCCAGGCGCTGTCGGGCGTCGGCTACGACGCGATGTGCGTGGGCAACCACGAGTTCGACTTCGGCATCCCGAACCTCGTGAACCTGATTCGCGAGTCGAAGCTGCCGGCCGTCGTCGCGAACTTGACCGAGCGCGCGTCCGGCAAGGCGATCGAGTGGGCGCCGCCGTACCGCATCGTCACGAAGGGCGGTTGGAAGATCGCCATCGTCGGACTGCTCTCGCCCGAGACGCCGGACATCACGCACCCCGACGCGCGTTCGCTCGTGTTCGAGGACCCGGCGGCGGCGCTGGGCAAGGTGCAGACGAAGCTCGGCCAGGACGTCGACTGGATCCTGCCGATCACGCACCTCGGCGTCGACGACGACCGCGAGCTCGCGCGCGCCCATCCCGAACTGCCGCTGATCGTCGGCGGGCACAGCCACACGTTCTTGAAGACGGGCGTGCGCGAAGGCGGAACGTGGATCGTCCAGACCGGTTCGAAGGCGTCCGCGCTCGGCCGCGTGGACCTGTGGTTCGACGCGCAATCGAAGAAGATCGTGAAGGTACGCGCGCGCCTGATCGACCTCGACGAACAGCCTGCGGCCGAGGACTGCGTCGCGGCGGTCGACACGGCCTGCATGGCGCTCGCGAAGCGCAGCGAGGCGCGGATGAACGAAGTCGTCGGCGAACTCGCCGCGCCGCTCGAGCGCGCGAAGGATCCGCTGGCTTCGTCGACGGCCGGAAACTTCCTGGCCGACGCACTGCGCCTGCACGCGGTCGCGGACGTCGGGCTGATGAACCGCGGCGGGATCCGCGCGGACGTCGAAGCCGGTCCGTTCACACGCCGGCACGCATTCGAGCTGTGCCCTTTCGAGAACAACGTCACGGTGCTGACGCTGACGGGGGCCGAGCTGACCGAGTTGTTGCGCAAGTCGGTGGAGGGCGAGGCGCACTCCGGCCTCGAGGTGTCCGGAATCGTCGTGCAGGCCGCGGTCGCGGCGGACGGGAAGCGTTCGCTGACTGGGATTGTGGTCGGCGGGAAGCTCGTGGATCCCGTGCACGAGTACCGCGTTGCGCTGAACTCGTTCCTGGCGGACGGCGGCGATGCGTACATCGAGAAGTTCGCCGCGGGTCCGAAGCGCAAGGACGAGCTGATGATCATGCGCGACCTGATCGAGGAGACCGTCAAGAACCAAAAGCGCGTCGTGCCGAACGGCGAGAACCGTTACGCCGTGACGAGGGCGCCGTGATCCTGGCCGCGCTGCTGCTGGCGTTCGTGCCGCAAGACGGCGTGACGATCGATGTCCTCGCGCGCAGCCTGCAGTCGGCGAAGGAGAGCGAGCGCCTCTCGGCAGTACAGCGCCTCGCGCTGATGCACTCGAAGGAGGCCTGGCTGCTCGTCGTCGGCGCGTTGACCGACGTCTCGTCGCGCGTCGCGGACGAGGCCGAGTTGCAGCTCGCGAAATGCGACGACCCGGAGGTGATCGACGAATTGGCCGGCAAATCCGGCCTGCAATCGTCCGACCCGTGGGTTGCGATGCATGCTGCGGGCGCGTTGACGGGCGGCACGAGTCCGTCCGCCGCCGCGCTGGAAGCGTCGCTGAAGGCGAAGCACGACGCTGCGCGCGCGATCGCGTACGCCGGCATCGAGCGCAACGCCGACAGCCTGCCGGCCGACGGGAAGGCGCGGAAGGCCGTCGTCGGCGCTCTGGAGAAAGCGATCCAGCCGCTCGGGAAGGGTGGCGAGACGCAGGCCTCGGCGCTGCTGGCCCTGGCTGCCCTCGATCCGGCGAAGACCGCGGACTGGCTTGCGCGCGCGGACGCCAAGCAGTCGCCGGCGTACCTGTGCGCGCTCGTCGAGATCGCGGCGAAGGATCACACCGAAGCGGCACAGCGCGTGCTCGCGATCGGTGCGACGCATCCCGATCGCGCCGTGCGCGCGGCGACGGTCGACGCGTTGGCGGCGCAACCCGATGCCGAGCGGTTGAAGACGCTCGTCGACATGATCGCGGTCGAGAAGAACACGCGTCTCTACTGGACCATCGACGAGCACCTCGAGCGACTCTCGGGACTCTCGGGCGGCGGCAAGTCCGACTTCTGGCAGGGATGGGTGACCAAGCTCGGCCCCGAGTGGAAGCCCAGCACGGGCAGCGGGCGCACGTACGCGGCGGCGGGGGACACGCAGGCGCCGAAGCTCGCCGGCATGCCGATCCTCTCGGGCGGCATCGCGATCCTCGTCGACTTCTCCGGTTCGACCTGGGAAGAGCGCGCGGATCACACGACCATCAAGCAACGCCTCGACCAGGAGTTGGAGAAGGCGTTGCAGGCGCTGCCACCGACCGCGCGCTTCAACGTGATCCCGTACACCGACACGCCGATCCCGTGGGAGAAGAAGCTCGCACCCGCGACGCCCGCGAACGTCGCCAAGGCGCTGAAGTTCTTCGTGGGTTGCAAGGCCAGCGGGAAGGGCAACTTCTGGGACGCTGCGATGCTCGCGCTCGAGGACCCGGACGTGGACACGATCCTCGTGCTGACCGATGGCGCGCCGACGGGCGGGCACCGCTGGAACCTCGACCTGATGCGGCCGCGATTCCTCGAGAAGAACCGGTTCCGTCGCGTCGTGCTCGACGGCGTGCTCGTGGATGCCAAGAAGTTCCTGCGCGACAAGTGGACGAGCTGGTGCGAGGCGACCGGCGGTCGCGTGCTGGCACTCGATCCCTGAGCGGACTTCCCGGAATCAATTCCGTACGGTGTCAGACACCGTACGATCCATCGAATATGACCACGACCACGAACGGTCCGCTCGGGACCGCCGAAACGCTGCCGAACGGCAAGGCCACGTACGCCACCTCGTCGGGCGTCGCGCTGATCACGCTGACGAATCCGCCCGCGAACGGCTACAGCCACCAGATGATGCGCGATCTCGACGAGGCCGTGCTGCGCGCGCGCTTCGACGACGCGGTGCACGTGATCGTGCTCGCGGGCACGGGCGAGAAGTTCTTCTGCGCCGGCGCCGACATCGGGATGCTCGATGCCGTCACGCCGAGCTTCAAGTACCAGTTCTGCCTGCACGCGAACGAGACGCTGTTGCGCCTCGAACACACGCCCAAGCTCGTCCTCGCGGCGCTCGGCGGTCACTGCGTCGGCGGCGGGCTCGAGATCGCGTTGGCCTGCGACCTGCGCGTCGCGCGCCGCGGATCGGGCAAGACGGGCCTGCCCGAAGTCGCGCTGGGCGTACTGCCCGGGACCGGTGGCACGCAGCGCCTCGCGCGCGTCGTGGGCAAGAGCCGCGCGATCGAGTTGATGGCCAGCGGTCGGCTGATCGCCTACGAAGAAGCGCTGACACTCGGCCTCGTCGACGAGATCCGTGACGCCGCGGACGACGCGACGTTCCTCGGCAGCGTGATCGAGTACGCGCGTTCGTTCTGTGCGCCGGGCAAGGCGCCGCTGGCCGTCGGACTGATCAAGCGCGCGGTGCAAACGGGCCTGGAAATCCCGCTCGAACAAGGCCTGGCGCTCGAACGCGAACTGCAAGCGCGACTCTTCTCCAGCGCTGACGCCAAGGAAGGCATCCAGGCCTTCGTGCAGAAGCGTCCGGCGAAGTTCGAGGGGCGCTGATGCAAGTCGTCCATGTCACGGCGCACGGCGATCCGTCCGTGCTGCAGCTCGTCGACCTGCCCGTGCCCGAACCCGCGGCGGGCGAAGTGCTCGTGCGCATGCTGGGCGTCTCGGTGAACCATCTCGACCTGTGGGTTCGACGCGGGATGCCCGGCTTCAAAGTCCCGCTGCCGCTGATTCCCGGTTGTGACGGCATCGGCGAGATCGCCAAGCTCGGCGCGGGCGTGACGTCGCCGAAGGTCGGCACGCGCGTGTTGGTCGAGCCCGGACACTCGTCGGGCAAATCGTCGCACGACGTGGCCGGCAACGACCATTTGTCCGACGACTACACGATCCGCGGTGAGCACTTCGACGGGCTCGCGCGCGAATACGTCGCGATCGAGGCGCGCTTCGTCGTGCCGATGCCGGCGAACATCGATCCGATCCAAGCTGCCGCAGCACCGCTCGTGTTTCTCACCGCGTGGGGCATGTTGATGACGCGCGCGAAGGTGCAACCGGGCGAGAACGTGCTGGTCCTTGCCGGAACGAGCGGCGTCGGATCGGCCGCGATCCAGATCGCGAAGGACCTGGGTTGCCGAGTCGTCACGACGGCCGGATCGGAGGCGAAGCGTGCGCTGTGCCTCGAACTCGGCGCGGACGCCGCCGTCGATCACTCGACGCCCGACTGGCCCAGCGCCGCGCGTAAGGCTGCCGGCGGGAAATCGTTCGAGGTAGTGGTCGAGCACGTCGGGCCGGCCACATGGGACGGTTCCATGCGCGTGCTCGCGCGGAACGGCCGCCTCGTGACGTGCGGCGGGACGACCGGCCCGATCGTTTCGATCGCGCTGCCACACCTCTTCATCAAGAACCAATCGGTGCTCGGGTCCACGATGGGGCCGCGCACGGCGTTCCCGACGATCCTGTCGAAGATCGCGTCGGGTGCGTATCGCCCCGTCGTCGATCGCGTGATGCCGATGTCCGCGGTGCGAACCGCTCACGAGTTGCTCGAGTCACGACAAGTGCTGGGCAAGATCGTCCTGACCCCCGGGAGTTGAACGACATGGATGCGAATCGGATGCAGCGCGCGGCCGTCATCGGCGCGGGTGTGATGGGCCACGGGATCGCGCACGTCCTGGCCTCGATCGGAATCGAGACGCGCCTCTACGACAAGATGGGACCGGCCGTCGAGAAGGGCCTGGAGGCGATCCGCGGCAACCTCGCCAAGGGCGTCGAGAAGGGCAAGGTCACGGCGATCCAGCGCGATGCCACGCTGGTGAAGCTGACCGCGACGACGCACTTCGAGTCCGCGATCGAAGGGGTCGATGTCGTCGTCGAAGCGGTGCCGGAAAACCTCGAGCTGAAGCAGCAGATCTTCGAATCGCTCGGCCGGCGGCTGGGGAAAGAAGTCCTGCTCGCGACGAACACCAGTTCGCTGTCGATCGGGCGCATCGCGAACGTCACGCCCGAGCCCGAACGCGTCGTCGGCATGCACTTCTTCAACCCCGTGCACATCATGAAGCTGGTCGAGATCGTCCAGACGCCGCGCAGTTCCGAAGCAGCCGTGAAGGCGGCGGTCGAACTCGGTCGGCGCATGGGCAAGGATCCGATCCTGGTGAAGGACGCGCCGGGTTTCGCCACGTCGCGCCTTGGCCTCGCGATCGGGCTCGAGGCGATGCGCATGGTCGAAGCCGGTGTCGCGTCGGTCGAGGACATCGACAAGGCGATGAAGCTCGGCTACGGATTTCCTGTCGGGCCGCTCGAGTTGACGGACATGGTTGGACTGGACGTGCGCCTCTCGATCGCGCAATACCTCGAGGTCGAGCTCGGCCCGCGCTTCTCGCCGCCGAAGGTGCTGAGCGACAAGGTTTCGCGCGGCGAGCTCGGCAAGAAGAGTGGCAAGGGCTTCTATGACTGGAAGAAGTGAGCCTCGCGCGGGACGCACCGTCGTCCCGCCGGTGCCGCTCTCACGGTTTGCACTGCCCAAGAAGCACCGTGGCGTGCTCGAACCAGAAGATCGCGAGGCGCTACTGCGCGTCGTCACCGCGCTGCTCTCCACGCCGACGGCGCCGTACTTCGAGGACGGCATGTTGGTCGTCGTGCGGGCGCTCGCGGCCGAGATTCCCGGACTCGCGTTGCGGTCCGATCCGCACGGCAACCTGATCGCGACGCGCGCTGGGACTCGTGCGGGGCGAGGCGCGCGCACGCTGGCTTTCAGCGCGCACCTCGATCACCCCGGCTTCCACGCCGTCGTGCACAAGGGTCGCACGCCGACAGCGACGCTGCACGGCGGCGTTCCGATGTCGTTCCTTCCCGGCGCGGCGTTGCGCTTCCACGAGCCGCGCACGCTGCACAGCGTGGCGACCGCGCGCGTCGCGAGCGCGTCGAAGCGTGACGACGGATTGGTGCACGTCGAACTCACGGACGTTCGCGGCACGATCGGAGCCGGAACGTTCGGCGTATTCGACCTGCCCGACGGCATCGTGACCGGCACGCGTCTCGCATCGCGCGTGTGCGACGATCTGCTCGGCGCCGCTGCGATCCTCGCCGCGCTGGCGATCCTCGCCCGCGAGGGTCACGCGATACCTCTCGCCGGCGTGTTCACGCGTGCGGAGGAGACGGGGTTCGTCGGTTGCATCGGACTCCTCGAGAGCGGCGCGTTGCCGGAACGCACGTCAGTCGTCGGACTGGAGTGTTCGCCACGCCGCGCGACCGCGAAGGTCGGTGGCGGCCCCGTCGTCCGCGTGGGCGACCGAAGTTCGGTGTTCGATCCCGATCTGACGCACGCGTTGCAACTCGCCGGCGCCCGTGTGAAGGCGCGTGCCCCGGAGTTCGTCGTGCAGCGCGCGCTGATGGACGGCGGCAGCTGCGAATCGACGGCCTACAACGCCTGGGATGTGCCCGCCGGTGGTGCGTGCCTCGCGCTGGGCAACTACCACAACTGCGGCGCGGACGGCCGTATCGCGCCCGAGTTCGTGGACTGGAACGACCTGGAGGGCTTGGTCGCGATGCTGGTCGACCTGGCCCGCGGTTTCGGCGATCCCGCGGCGCGAGATGGCGGAATCCGGGCGCGCTTGCTGCACAATCGCGAGCGCGAGGACGCACGGCTCGACGCCTCCTCGAAACGCATCGCGCTGGCCGCGCGGACCGTTCGCACCGCGACGAGAAGACGACGATGAACGACACGCAGTGGGGAGAGAACGCCGAAGCACCCAAGAAGCGTCGCTTCCCGAAGTGGGCGTATTTCTGCGGAGCGGGGTGCCTGCTGGCGCTCCTCGCAGGCGTCGGGCTGTCGATCTTCGTCGGCACCCGGGTGAAAGACTGGA
>JBBQCC010000181.1:0-9149 GCA_038318285.1 Planctomycetota bacterium
CGCGGCACGCGGCGGTTCGCGACCGTCGCGCAGCGCCTCGAAAACGGCCGCGACGTCGTGCGTCACCCGCACGAGAACGCCGCGTGACTTCGGACCGAGCGTCGCGGGCTCGGACCTATTCGCGAGCGCCGACGCGCGCACGCAAGCCTGTTCGACAGCCAGGACCTCGTCGAGGAGGGGGTCGCGCTGCACGCGCGCGAAGGCCTCGAAGCTGCGACCGTCGCGCTTCCAGGCGTCGTACACGCCGTGCGCATTCGCGCCGAGCACGCGTCCGAGCAGGGCGAATGTGCGCGGATAGCGGTGGAGGACTTCCGGCAATTCGCTCGCGATCGCAGCCAGTCCGCGCTGCGCATCGGCGGAACCGTCGAGCAGGGCGAACGTCGTGAAGAGGTCCGGGTGCGCGTCGATCCAGGCGCGCTCGTCGGCCGTGTCGCCTGCTCCGCGCGCCATGTCAGGCGGAATGCCGGGCACGGCACGCGCGCGATCGCCCTCCGTCTCGCCCAGCGTGCAGCCCGGCTGTGGGTTCACGAGGTGCAGCGACACGTTGACGCCGCCCTGCAGCGCCGCGCGCGCGCAGAAATCGAGGCTTTCGTCCAGCTCCGCGGCGCCCTCGCCGGGCAGGCCGAGGATCACGGACAGGATCGGCGTCACGCCGGCGTCGACGCAGTCGCGCACGACGTGGTCCAGGTCGGTGCCGGCACGCAGTGACTTGTCGCACGCGTCGCGCACGCTCGCGGCCGCCGACTCGATGCCCAGGAGGACGCGGTAACAACCGGCGCGACCCATCAGCGCGAGCAGCTCGCGATCGAGGTGGTCGGCGCGCGCGCGCACTTCCCAAGGAACGGGGCTCCCGCGGCGCAGCATCTCCTCGCAGAAGGCGACGGCGTGCGCGCGGTTCGCGGCGAAGAGGTCGTGGCACAGGTAGGCGGCGCGCGCAGCTGGAATCGCGCGCAACGCCTCGACCTCGTCGGCCAAACGCGCGGCGGGCAACACGCGCGAACGCCGCGACCAGAACCGGCCGATCGTGCAGAACGAGCAGTCGTAGACGCAGCCGCGTCCCGAGTCGATCGGTACCAGGCCGTCGGCGGCTCCGGTGATGCGCTTGTACGCCTCGATCGGCGGCAAGAGGTGCCACGCGTACGGCGCGACGTCGCTCAGGTCCGTGATGGGGGCGCGGTCTGCCTCGCGCACCACACGCCCGCGCGCGTCGCGCCACGTCGTTCCCGCGATGCCGGCCGGCGTGCGTCCGGCGTTCAGCGCGCGCGTGAGTTCCGTCGTCGTGATCTCGCCCTCGCCGCGCACGACGACGTCGACGCAGGCGGCGCGCTCGATCAGGCGCTCGTCCACGCCCGTCGTGCCCGGGCCACCGACGAGCAGCGGAACCGCACGGTCCTCTGCGCGAATGCGCTCGAGGATCGCGAGGCCGGCCGGCAGCGTCGCGCCCATGACCGACATGCCGATCGCGTCGAACGGACCGCCTTGCAGCACGCGCTCCGCGGCCGCGGCACACAACGCATCCCCCGCGGGCAGACGACCGGATGCCAACTCGTGCGCGAAGTCGATCAGCGTGATGTCGATCCCTTCACGTTCGAGCCAACCGCCCAGGCGCAGGAGCCCCGGCGGGGGCATCGAGTACCCGAACGTGTCGCGATGCGGGGCCGATGCGATGAGGACGCGCACCGCCCGATCACACCGGAGATCCGTGCGCGATTCCAGCACGATCGCGGTAGCGGCGGCGTGAGGGGTGTCGGTACTCTGCGCCGAACTCACTGGAAGCGACCGCACTCGACATGAAGCACCACGAACGGCTGGCCCTCTCCCTGCTCCTCACCACATTCGCCGCCACGAGCTGCGGGGGCGGAGGCTCGTCGTCCAACAGTGACGACTTCCAGGTCCGCTCGACGAACAAGGCGGCTGCGACGAATCCGATGATTCGGATCTCGGGCGCGTACATCGCCTACCTCGCTGCCGAGGACACGTCGGGCCCGGGCGGAACGGACTTGAACGGCGACAACGAGACTGACCGCGCGGTGGCGCAGGCGGTGAACACATCGTCGCGCACGCAATTCAACGTCGCCGTCGCCGCACGCGACATGGCCTGGGCCGGCAACGAGCTCTACCTCGTCGTGAACGAATTGCAGGACCGCCACGATTGGAACGGCGACATGCTGATGGACGACGACGTCCTCCTGCACTGGTCGCAGGCGATGCCGATGCCGGAGCGCGTCGACGACGTGGACCCGACTGCGGACCTCGCGATCCTCGGTCTCGGCGCGCGCATCCTCTACGTCTCGAAGACCGAGACCCCCGGCGTCGGCGGCAGCAACCTGCGCTTCGTCGAGTCCACGGATCCTCTGACGCCGATCCCCATCGGCACGACCGACGCCGTCGGGCCGTTGAGCGCGCGCATCCTGGGCGAGGACGAGGGTCTCGTGTTCCTCGCGTTCGACGAGACGACCGTCATGCGCTCGTTGAACGGTGACATGGACCCGGACGACACGAACGTCCTCGGCCTGCTCGACAGCACGTCGAACGCGAGCGTCGTGCGCTCGACGGCGCTTGCGATCGATCCCGACAGCCCGCGCCGCGCGAAGAAGATCGCGACCGGGAACTGGCACGTCGGATTCCTCGTCGACGAGGCGGACGAGGGCGCGGTCTCGCGCAACTCCGCGACGGCGATCGGGCCCTCGTTCCGCGCCTGCGCGGCGAACGACATCGATACGACCGACAACGTGCTGTGCGTCCTGACCTACGCCACCTGGAACGCCGATCCGGTCGCGAACCCGCCCGTCAACCACGGCTTGCCGGGCCAGGACACGATCGCGTTCGCGGGCAACTACGTCGCGACGATCGTCAGCGAACTTGCGGACACGTGCGACCTGAACAACGACAGCGACACGACGGACTTCGTGGTGCGCTGGGAAGTCATCGCGGCCCACGCCGGCGACCCGCTCGTTCCGGCCTACAACCTGGGCGCGGCGCGGGTCGAGAACCGTCCGCTGGCCGACGTGCCGGGCGGCGGGCACGGGCTCTACGAGCTGCAGAACCGCTTCGTCATCGTCGCCAGCGAAGCCGACGGCGCCAACATCGACGCCAACGACGCGGTCGACGCGAACTTGGTGGGCTGGGTGATGCCCTCCGGCTCGCCTAGCGGTTGGGACTTCCTCCACGGCTCGAACAACATGCAGTACGTCGAGGCTTCGTGGGTCTCGCCGCGCGAGAGCGGCGGCCGCCTCGGCGTCGCGTTCACGGAGCGCATCGGCGGAGCCTCGCTGAACGTGGGCTCGACGTCGAACCCGGGCGACATGGACACGCTGGATTCGATCCCGACGTTCGCCACGTTCGCTTCGGGCCGACTCGTGTTCCCGGGCGTTCTCCTCGCGCTCGACAAGGACTCGGCCGCGTACACCACGGCAAAGGGCTGGTCGTTCTATCGCCTCAGTGAGCCCGAGGACTCGCGCGACACGAACCACGACGGCGACGAGGACGACTTCATCGTCGAGGCCACGAACTACACGACAGGCGTGACCTTCGGCCTCAGCGTCACCGTGGAAGCTTCGGATCGTGTCGTCGAGATCGCGCGCTTCGGTGCCGTGCAGTGCGCGGCGTTCCTGGCGAGCGAGGACGATCAGGGAACGAGCGGGACCGACTTCAACACGGACGGCGACAGGATGGACCTCGTCCTGCGCTGGTTCCGCTTCTAGTCGAACCGCCCGGAACGGACGCGGGGCCCCGAGCGCAGCACTTGCGCTCGGGGCCCCGCGCGTTGCGGGCGGTAGTTCTCTCAGGGCGGCGGCGACTGCATCCCCTCGAGGAATCCCATCGCGGTCGCCTCGGCCTTCGCGGCGCGCGCACCGCGCGGCGCGAGGCGCTGCACGAGGCCCGTCCGAACCTTCATCGCCTTACGTTGCGCCTCGGCACCGTTCGCATCGACGCGCTGGATCGCGCGGAATCCACGCGGGTGCAGCGCGAGGCGGATCCGATCGACGGCCGCTTCCTGGAAGATCCCGAGGAACCCCTTCTCCAGAGTGACCTTCGTGATCGGGTGGATGCGCGCCATCGACGAGCGCCAGCGTTCGCGCTGCGACACGAGCAGCACGTGGTTGAAGATGACCTTGTTCGTGCTCATCGACAGCGCCTTCTTCGGCACTGTGCGGTTCACGAGGTCGTCGAGCTCGTCCAGCGCGTGCTGGCTCTTGAGCCCCGCGACCCGCGCCCAGCGCGACTCGGGCACGAATCGATCGGCATTCAGCTCCCAGTACAGATGGCCGAGGCCCTTCGTCCGCGCGAACCGTGCCAGGTGGTAGGGGACGAAGTGGTTGTGCGCGATCGTGTCCGCCGCGAGGTGCGACAGGTAGCCCAGGACGAACGCTTCCTGGCGCGGCGAGTTCGCGAGCTCGCGCATCTCCTCGACGATGGTCCAGCGGTGGCAGTGGCTGTACGCACCGCCGTAGGCCTTGAAGTTGATGATGTCGGCCGCGAGGTTGCCGTAGTCGTAGGCCGCGCGTTCCTCGCCGATCAGCGTGGCGACGTCCTTCGGCAACAGCTCGCGACGGCGGCGGTGGACGCGCTCGGCGTACTCCAGGTGCATGCCCGGCCCCCAGGCGAGGGTGGCGAGACCGGCGATCGCCGCGATGAGGAGGAGTGTGGTGATCATGGGTTCGGCAGCATCGCTAAGGCTCACGTCGCGTCCGCGCAAGGGTCGCGAGCTTGCCAACGCCGAGTCCCACGCAGTATGCACGAGACCATGAGCGATCCCGCGGAATCCGGACGGCTGGAGGCCGGAAGTCGTCTCGCCGCGCGCGCGGGGCGAGTGCGCTTGCTCGTGGCGAGCCTGACGGGACGCGTCGTGCGGTCACGTTTCGAGCTCGACGACCTCGTCCAGGAGGTGTTTCTGCGCGCGCTGGGCGACCCGTCGCGCATCCCGACCTCCGAGGCCGAGCTGGACCGCCACTTGGCGCTGCTCGCCCGTCATGTGGTCGTCGACGCGGCGCGGTGTCTGCGCGCGGCGAAGCGCGAGGGGGACTTGGGCGCCGCGCCTCTCACGTCGGGGTCGACGAGCTCGGGATCCGCGTTCCAGAGCCGAATTCGCGCTCGATCGCCCGGTCCGAGAACGCAGGCCGCGCAGCGCGAGCTGTCCAGCGATCTCGTGGCGGCCTTCCTGCGCCTCGCGCCCGAGCACCGCCGCGTGTTGGGGCTGCGACAGTTCCAGGGCCTGACTGCGGGCGAGACGGCGCGCCGCATGGGGCGGTCCGAGGTCGCCGTGCACTCGCTCTACCGCCGCGCCTTGGAAGCTTGGGGCACCGCGGTCGGCGGCGACGCAGTGGGGTGAGAACAGTGGCGTGAGAACGGTGGCGTGAGAAGATTCGATTTCTCGCGGCGAGTCGGCGCGCGGGCTGCGCTGGATCCCTCATGACCCCCCAAAATCCTGGGCACATTCCGAGTTCCGGACCCACTGCGTCCGCCACGAAGAAGCTCGACGACCTGCTCGACGGGATCGTGGCCGAGTACCAGGACCGCGTCGCGGCCGGCGCGGATCCGAGCCTAGACGAGTTCCTGTCCCGCGTGCCCGGCGAACACCGCGGTGCGCTCGAGCGTTCGCTGCGGATGATTCGCGCCGGCACCGCGTCGGCGCCGCGCGCAAGCCGCGTCTTGATGCCCGGCGTCGAGCTGGGCGCGTACAAGCTGGTGCGCGAGGTCGGTCGCGGCGGGATGGCGATCGTCTTCCACGCCGTGCAGACGGATCTGCGTCGGCCCGTCGCGCTCAAAGTGCTGCGTCCCGGGCTCGCGGTCGAGAAGAGTCACGTCGAGCGCTTCCAACGCGAGGCGCTCGCGATCGCGCGTCTGCAACATCCGCACATCGTGCAGGTGCACGCGGTCGGCGAGACGGACGGTTGGCACTGGATCGCGATGGAGTTCGTCGAGGGCCGAAACCTTGCGCAGATCTTCGTCGAGTTGGCGCGCGTCGAGCCGAACGCGGCGAACTGGACCGCTGACATGTTGTGCGAAGCAGCGGGCATCCCCAGCGCGCCGTTCGCCGGCCTCGCGTACCCGCAGGCGCTCGCGAAGTTGCTCGCGCCCGTCGCGCGCGCCATCGGAGTAGCGCACGAGATCGGGCTCGTGCACCGCGACGTGAAACCGTCGAACATTCTGGTGCACAAGGATGGTCGTGCGCTGGTCGCCGACTTCGGACTGGCGAAAGGCGACGGGGATCCGGCACTGTCCATGTCGGGCGAACCCGTCGGAACGCCGTACTACATGTCGCCCGAGCAAGCGCTGCTGGCGCACACGCCGGTCGATCGGCGTACGGACGTCTACTCGCTGGGCGTCACGTTGTACGAGGGGATCACGGGCCGACGTCCGTTCGAGGGCGAGAGCACGTTCGCGGTGCTCGATGCGATTCGCGCGCACAATCCCGAGCCCTTGACGCGCTACGTCCCGCGGATCTCGCGCGACGTCGACGCCGTCGTCGA
Source organism: Planctomycetota bacterium (assembly GCA_038318285.1). GTDB lineage: Bacteria > Planctomycetota > UBA1135 > UBA1135 > JAEUHZ01. The sequence continues at coordinate 6,474 of JBBQCC010000181.1, forward strand.
AGTCGCGATGGCCAAGGAGCCGGGCGAGCGCTACGCGAACGCGTTCGACCTCGCGCACGACTTGGACGCATTGGTGACCGCAGGCGTGCCGCAAGCCGCGGCCAAACGCGGCGGCGAGTGGTCGCGGTTCCGCCGCGCGCGGCGTTCAGCGGGGATGGGGCACAGCGTCGACTACCGCACGCGCGCTCGATTCCTGGGTTGGCCGCTCGTGCACATGCAGATGGGACGGCGCACACCGGGCACGAAGCCGCGCGTCGCACGTGGATGGATCGCCACCGGCGAGCGCGCGATCGGGCTGGTCGCGATGGGCGGGATGGCGTTTGGGGGCTTTACGTTCGGCGGGATTTCCGCCGGACTGACGAGCTTCGGTGGGATCGCGCTGGGCGGTTTCGCCTGGGGCGGAATCGCGATCGGCGGTCTGGCTTGGGGCGGCGTCGCGATCGGCTACCTCGCGATGGGGGGGCTCGCGATCGGTGTCTATGCGGTCGGCGGCAAAGTGATCTCGATGCAGGGCGCCTCGCAGAACGAGAACGTCGAAGCGATCAAGGGTCTGATGTGGCGCTTGTTCGGTTGAGGCTCCGCTGACCTAGTTCGGCGACCTCGCGACTTCGTCGAGCGCGCGCGCCGTCTCGATCGCTTCGGAATCCAGCGGGCAGCGTTCGGCAGCGCTGCGGGCCGCATCGCGTGCGGCGCGTGCGCGCTCGGGCTTCGTCCACGAGAGGAGCTGTTGGTACAGCGTCTGGCGCACGTCGTCGCCGAACAGCGCGACGCCGTTCACGTCCTCCTCGATCAATTCCGCGAGCCCGTTCGTCGCTGTCGTGACGACCGGCAGTCCGCACGCCAGCGCTGCGAGGCCCGCGCGCGAGAACGCGTCGTAGCGCGTCGGCAGCACGAAGAGGTCGCTCGCGTGCAACACGCGCGCGAGCTCGGTGCCCTCGGGCACGAAGCGCACGCTGTCCTTGCAGCGCGACGCCGCAACCGTCTTCTGCTGCGCGGCGGCGTGCACGTCGGATCCGGAGACCATCAGCCGCGCTTTCGGTCGGCTGGCCGACACGGCATCCCAAACTTTGAAGAGCCGGTCGAAGCCGTGGATCTGCCAACCGGCGGCATGGAACGCGACCACGAACGTGTCGGCGTCCAGACCAAGGGCGTTGCGCGCTGCGGCAGCGTTCGCTTCGCGACGCTCGGGCGAGTACAGGTCGAGGTCCACGCCCGGTCGCGCGAGCCGGATCGATTCGGGCAGAACATGGTGGCGCTTCATCGCGTCCTTGCCGACGAGTTCCGACGGCACCGCGACGAGGCGCGCGCGGTCGCGCTCCATGCCCTTGACTTCGATCTCGAGGACAGCCTTCTCCTCGGACGATTTGGCGTACTCCGAATCGGCGGCGAGCTCGTTCCGGGTCGTGCGCACGCCCTCGGAGAGGCGCAGGACGTCGGCCTTCGACGTGCGACCCAACGAATAGACGACGTCGGGCTTCGACTTCGCGCACCAGGACTCTGCGGCGCTGTCGAACGCTTTCGCGCGGCCGGCGGCGGACAACGCGAAGGGCTTCAACACTTCGACGTGCGAGCCCGTCGCCAGCGGCGCCGTACGTTCGTTGGTCACGCAGGTCACGTCGTCGCCGCGCGCGGCGAGGTGCTGCACGACGCGCACGGCGTGCTCGTCGGTGTCAGCGTTTGCGCTCGGGTGGGCGTGCAGGACGGCGATCTTCATGGGTCGCACAGCCTACTGCGCCACCCGCCGACGCAGAACGTCGCGCACTACAAGATGTCGAGGATGCCCGAGCTGCCGTCGGACAGCGACGCGGGCGCCGACGGGTAGTTCACGCCCGCCGAGAGGAACGCGTTCCAGGGCACGCGCTCGCGATCGCACACCATGCCCAGCGCGACCGCGGCGAACGCGCGCGCTCCGGCCGTCAGCGACGCGTCCTGCATCATCTTGGTCAGCGGGTCGACCGTCGACAGGGTGCCGGCGAAGCCGAGTGCGCGCGCCACGCCCGCTTGCGAGGCGAGGCTCTTCGCGCTGCGCAGTTCCTGCAGCAACCGGCTTTCGAGCTCCACGTCGCCGAGGAGCGCCAGCGCGATGGCCGTTTCGCGCAGGAGTTCCGGCTGGAAGCGGGACTTCGCCAGGATGGCCCGCAACGGCGCGATGGCCTCGGTTGCGCCCAGCAGCCCGAGCGCCGTCGCCACGTGGCCGCGACCGACGGGATCGCGCACGTCGTCGAGCGCGCGAAGCAAGTCCTTCGTCGCCGACGGATCGCCGCACAGTCCCATCGCGATCGCGACCGCGCCGACCTGATCGGCCGAACCCGCGTCGTCGAGCGCGCGGTGCAGCGCGGCGCGAACCGCAGGCGATGGCTCCTCGTTCCGTGCGCGGCGATCGTGCTCGAGGATCCCGAGCGCGAGCGCGGCCCAACTCCGCTCGCGATTGCGCCCGCGCGTGAGCCGCTCGATCAGTAGCGCCCGGATTTCCCCGGGCACGGCCGTCGCTGCCTCCGCGTCGCCGGGGTGGGTGGCTACCTGCGCCAGGGAGATCAGGGCGAACAATCGGGCCTGCATCTCCGTCGCATCGAGCGCTCGTCGCAGTGCGATGCGCATCCGGAAGTCGGCGTCGTGCCCATCGCCAAACGCGATGCGGCCCAACGCCACCACCGCGCCGCCCCCCACCCCCGCCGG
>JBBQCC010000182.1:0-9137 GCA_038318285.1 Planctomycetota bacterium
GTCCTGGGGCCGCCCCCCATCCCCGCCCTGTTTGTGTCCCCCGGTGAAAATTGGGGGGGGGGCCCCCCCCCGGGCCCCCCCCGCTCGCATTCCCTGGCGTTCTCGCGTGGCCTCAGCCGCCGATCAGCTCCATCGAGCGGATGACGGGCGGGGTCACCGGGCGGTCTCGGGTCGTGGGGTCGATCGGAGTGGATTCGATGGCGTGGGCCGTCGGCATCCCCTCCAGGACCTTGCCGAAGACGACGTAATCCCCATCCAGCTGATGGGTCGGCGCCACCGTGATGTAAAACTGGCTCCCGGAGCTTTCTTTGTCGCCCCCCATCTTTGCGGCAGCGAGCACCCCGGCGAAATGCTTGAGGTCGTTGTCCTCGTGGGGGACCTTGTATCCAGGCCCGCCGAGACCCCAAGTGTCTGCCTCACCGCTGATCGTGTTCGGATCGCCGGACTGGATCATGAAGCCGGGGATTACGCGGTGGAAACGAGTCCCGTTGTAGAAGCCCTCCCGCACGTGCTTCAGGAAGTTCTCCACGTGCTGGGGCGCCAGCGTGGAATAGAGCCCCAGGACGATGTCGCCCTGATCCGTCTGCACTCGAACTCGGGGAGCATCCGCGGGGAGCTCCGGGTTCGCAAACAGGCCCGGATGGGCCACTTTCCAGGTCGAAAGCGCTTCCACGCGGGCCTGAAGCGCGTCGGCGGCCGTCTGCGGCGCTTCCGTGCCAGGATATGAGAGCTTTTGGGTAACTAAGGAATGATTCGGATACTGGGCCCGCAGTTCGGCCAGGGCCTTGCGCGCCTCATCGGGCTCCTGCTGCTCTGCAGCGTTCGTCGCGCCCAGGAACAAGGCCCAGGCTCCGGCCTGTTTGCCCCGGATCTGACTCTCCACCGCCCCCAAGTCCGCCGCAGAACCCGAGAGGTCTCGACTCATGGGGTCCTCCGTCGTGACGGCGAGGACCTTGTCCCATGACAGATCATCCTCCAGGCGCTGCGTGCTCGCCTTGTGCTTCAGGAAGAGGATGGCACCCGTGATGACCACGGCGACGAGCAGGCCGAGCTTCCAATAGCGATCGACGTACTCGGCCAGCCCCGACTTCTCCTGGACGGGGGCGATCGTGACAGCAGTTGCCGCCTTATGTGTAGCCATCTGTCAACTCACGCCCATATGGTGGGCAGATCGTGGGTAGTTAGTGTGACGAAGCCTGTCCCGGCACCTCTGCTTACCGTCCGCACGCCGCCCGGTGGCGAGCGTCGAGCAGGCAGGCGCTTGCAGAGTTCGCCGGCCGCGAGCGCCATCGGGGCCTCGCGGTGGAAGAGGCCGGGCATCCTACTCAGGACCTCTCGGGGCCACAAGAAAGGCCCTCCCCGCCGCGGGTTGGGCTAGTCTGCGGATTCGACTTCGCTCGCCCTCTCTCACCCCGATCCCGATGACCCTCTCCTTCGCCGCCTCCTTCTTCACCCTTCTTCTCGTCCCTGCTCCCGCGCACACGGTCCACATCGACGCAACTGCGGCTCCGCTGGCCGCACGCGCTGATGTCGAGTTCGAGAAGCGGCGCACGGAGGCGGGGGACGACACGACGAGGCTGTGGCAGCTCTACGAGTGGTGCCGCGAATCGAAGCGTGACAAGGAGGGCAAGACGATCCTCAAGAAGATCGTCAAGCTCGATCCGGGACACAAAGACGCCAACGTCGCCCTGGGGTACGTATTCTTCGACGGGAAGTGGTTCGCGAGCGAGAAGAAGGTCGAGGAGTACAAGCGCGAGAAGGAAGCCGCGGAGAAGACGGCGCAGGGACTCGTGCTCTGGAAGGACCAGTGGGTGCCGGCCGAGGACGTCTCTTTCCTCGAACGCGGGCTCGCGCGTGATCCGACCGGGAACTGGGTCGACCCCGAGTCCGCGAAGAAGCTCGCCGAAGGTTGGGTCCAACAGGATCTCGATTGGATCCCTCCGGACCAGAAGGACAACATCGAAAAGGGTCTGTGGAAGTGCGACGACCAATGGCTGCCGATCGCGGACGCCGACACCTTCCATAGTGAGCTTGGACAGTGGTGGCGCATCCCGTTCCCGCGCTTCCACGTCTACACGACGTGTGAACGAGACGCCGTCAACCAGAACGTCCGCAAGGAACTCGAGAGCGCCTACGACGAACTCGTCCGGGCGTACGGGGTGACGATCGACAGGCCGATCGTGGTCATCGTCCTACGCGACAAGGATCAGTATCAGAGCTTCGCTGGTGGTGATGAGGGCGATAGCCGGGACACGACCGATGTCCGCGGTCTGTCCTCGATTCACCACGCCTACTTCGCGGACAACAACTTCGAGGAGGTCGATGGCTCGCCGGTGCTCGGCGTCGGCGTCGGCTTCTGGGACACGTCGACGGCGGATGGCAACAAGTGGGGCGTGCACAGCGTCCGCCACGCGTTGGGACAATCCTTCGCAGAGGCGTTGGACCGCAGCAGCAAAACGATCGAGAAGAATCTCAAAACGCCCATGAAGACGAATGCGTTCTGGGACGCGTTCTATGCCGAAAAACGCATCCCGGAGTGGTTCCGCTACGGAGCCGCCGCGTATGCGGAGCGCTACTACCGAGACAACAGCGTCGGCATCGGTGGCGACCCGCTGTGGACGCGCAAGTGGTCGATCGCGAACATCCAGTCGCGCGGCGGACTGCGTCAGTTGAAGCAGATTCTCGAGTTCGACCTCACCGTCGACGGCGGCCCCGACAGCGAGAAGTTGATCAACGAGTCGGGCCTTGTGATGGCGTTCCTGCTCGATGGCGGGAACGCGGACCTCACTGAGAAGCTGAAGGCCGTTCAGATGGCCATCACGACCAACAAGGACAAGAAGGGGACCGCCGAAGCCGTGAAGGCCCTGAACGCCGACATCCTCAAGCACGAAGCCGACCTCAAGAAGTTCGCAGGACTCTGACGCATGTTCTCGGTACTGCTCGCGATCGGGCTGAGCGGATCGGCACACACACCTCTGCATCCCGCCGATGCCGACCTCTACTTCGATGTTCCCGACCTCGGCGCTGCGATCGCGGCATACACCCACGCTCCGTCGGTCGAGATCACTTCGAGCCCGGGCGCGGGGCACATCGCCGATGCCGCTCGCGATGCGGGCTTCGATCTGCGAGCACTGACGACGTCGCTGTTGCCGGTGCCCGATCCGACGCGACCAGGCGATGCCTGGTGGCCGTGGTCGGCGGCGCGACGAGCTTCTTGTTCCCTGCTCGGTCTCGAGGCGAACTCGCCGCCCGAAGCCCGCGCGGCGTGGTTCGTGTGCGACTTCGCGAACGCGGAGGCCGCAGCACAGGCCGAGCGCGCCCTGATCGCGATGGGAGGCGGCGAACCCAAGCCCGCGGGGGAGTGGACGATCGGCGAGAGCAAAGTGCCCGTCCTCGCTATTCGGTCTCCGCTCGAACTCTTCGCCTCGACCGCTTGGTGCGCGAACACCGGGACTCGCCTCGTCGTTGGAATGGGCGCTGCGAACTCCGACACGTTCGTCGCGCGACTCGAAGCGGTAGGGGAGTCGGTTGCGCCCGCATGGTCCGCGCTGAAGTTGCCTGTGCGCAGCGAAGATGCACGCGGCGTCATCGTCCTCGAGCTGGGCTCGGACATGGACGACCTTCCCGCGTTCGCCGCGGGGAATCCGGCGTTCGCCGGCGCCGTGCTGGCGCTCGCGCCGTTCGCATGCGCGATGGGCCACTGGCGCATCGAACTCCGCGACGGTCGCTTCGTCACCGATGCCGTCTACGAACCGCGCGGTACGGCGAAGCGGCTCTTCGACGTGTTGGGATCCAAGCCCGTATCGGCAGCTGCGATGCGCCTCGTCCCGCCCGATGCGGTCGGCGCATGGGTGGGCGACGCCGATCCCGATCGAGCCGAAAGCGTGATCGGCGGACTGCTCGAGTCCTGGATCGGAACTCCAGGCTCCGGCACCGAGTCGGTTCCCGGTCCGCGCATGTCCGAAGGCTTGAAGTCCGCGCTGGCTGTCAGCTTGCTGCCGATCCAGAGCTTGGTCTCTCCGGCACCACGTGTCGTCGTCGCGGTCGAACTCGCGGATGCGGCCAAGTTCGGAGCCGGGCTCGACGCTTGGCTCGCGCGCGCGCAAGCGGCCAACGCGGACCTCGAGATCGAACGCAAGCCCTATCGCAAGGTCGCCACGGTCGCTCTCGGCTTGAAGAAGGACCCGAACGAAAGCCAAGGCGGAGGAGGCCTGCCCTTCGGCGCATCCGCTCTCGAGCCCACGCGAATCACGATCGCGGTGCTCGAGGATCGGGTGATCCTCGCGAGCACGCCGAGCGCAGCGCGCAACGAGATCAAGCGTCTGCAGGAGAAGTCCGACGCGCCCGTCAACGCCCTGGTGCGAAACGTCGTGCATCCCACCGACGCATTCGAGATCTCGACGATGGATTGGAGTTCCTTCCTCTCCACGATCTACGACAGCGCACGTGGCCTCCTGCCGGCCTTCGCGCAGGGTCGTGAGAAGCCGATCGAACTCGATTCGTTGCCGACCGGCGCGCAACTCTTCGCGCCCTTGCGCCCATCGACGAGTTGGTCGAAGCGCGTCGACGGTCGGATTCTGGTGCACTCCGAATCCTCGTTCGGCCCCGAGACCCCGCTCGCGCTCGCTTCGGTCGGCTACTTGGCGATGAACGCGATGCGCGCACCGGCGAAGCTGGCTCCCGAACCTGCCGCAGAGGAGACCGGGCCGGTCGCGGTGCCCGCCGAGGCCGCTGCCGAGTCCGAGGCTGCGCGCACGCTCGTTGCACTGCGCGAGGTGCGCACGGCACTGGGCGTGTACCGGACTCAGTTCGGGCGCGTGCCCGCGACGATCGCGGAGCTGTTGCAGAAGACCGACATGTTCCCGGACGGCTTCCTGAAGTCGGGTGCCGTTCCCAAGGACGGTTGGGGCCGCGAACTCGTCCTTCTGACGTCGAAGGAAGGCGTCGCGTACGAGCTCTACTCGCTGGGCGCCGACGGAATCGATCAGCACGGCGCGGGTGACGACGTGCGACTGCCCTGAGTGATCGACGCGGGCGCTACGGTTCGCTGCGTTCGTGCGAGGATCGTGACCCCATCGCCATGAATGACGGCGCACACGAGATCGACGCGGAGCAGGAAGACGAGGTCGAAGCACCTCCGGCTCGAGTCAAGCACCGCACCCATCGCTTCAAGGTGTTGCGGCGTCGCCTTGGCCGCGCCATCGCCATCTCCGTGGGAGCCTTCGCCGTGCGTAGCCTCGCACGCACGTGGAGACCGCTCGTGGAGGGTGAGGAGAACGTCGCGAGGGCTCGCGAACACGGCGGTGGCTATTTCATGTCGCTGTGGCACGGGCGCATGCTGCTCCCCGCCGTGCGACACGGTCGCCAGGGCTACTGCGTCCTGGTTTCGGCCAGCGGCGACGGCGACGTCTCGGAGGCCCTGCTCAACAAGATCGGCTATTCGATCGTGCGCGGATCCAGCGGCCGTCGCGGTCGTGAAGCGCTGCGATTGATGCTGCGCCTCCTGCGCGCGGGCACGCCGATCGCGATCACGCCCGACGGGCCGCGGGGTCCGATCAAGTCGATAAGCCCGGGCATGGCTTGGATGTCCAGCGCGACGGGATTCCCGATCGTTCCGTGTGGGTTCGTCGCGGCCAAGGCGTGGCACCTGAAGAGTTGGGATCGCTTCACGATTCCGAAGCCGTTCTCGCGCGTCGCTTTCGTCTACGGCGAGCCCGTGTTCGCGACTCGTGCGACGGAAGGCGATTTGGAACGCGCGAGTGCGGAAATCCGCGTGCGCATGGATCGCGCCGAACGTCGCGGTTTCGAACTGCTCGGTGTGGAGCCCGACGGATGATTCGCGTCGGTCCGGCGGGTTGGTCTTACACGGACTGGGAAGGCCGCGTGTATCCGGCACACAAGCCGCCCGGCTTTCACGCGCTGCCGTACCTGGCGCGCTTTTTCGACGGGATCGAAGTGGACTCGACGTTCTATGCGATGCCCCGTGCCGAGCACGCGCGTCGTTGGGCGTCGTTCGTTGCTCCGCACCCGAGTTTCCGCTTCTGGGTCAAGCTGCACCGCGACTTCACGCATGCGCATGGGCAGGAAGAGGACGCGGCGCTGGAAATGCACGGGCGCACGTTCCGTGACGGCATCGAACCGCTCGTGCGCGCCCGCCGACTCGAGGCCTTGTTGGCGCAGTTCCCCGTGTCGTTCCTCTTCGGCAAGGGAGAAGTCCGCCGACTCGGCCGACTCCGCGCGCTCTTCGATCCGCTGCCGTTGGTTCTCGAGGTGAGGCACGCCTCGTGGTTCACACCGCCGGCCGTCGACACGATTCGCGGCCTCGGCTACTCGCTCGCGCACATCGACTTGCCCGCGGCGTGGAATCATCCGCCGGCCTGGCACGAGTCGACGGGCCCCATCGGCTACTTGCGCTTGCACGGCAGGAATTCGACGCAGTGGTTCCGCGAGGGGGCGGGGCGCGACGATCGCTACGACTACCTCTACGGACCCGAGGAGCTGGATTCGATCGCGCACCGCGCGACGCGCATCGCTGCGGAACACGACACGACGGCCGTCGTGACGAACAATCACTTCTCGGGCCAGGCCGTCGCCAACGCCTTGGAACTCTTGCACATCTTGCGCGGGGAACCCGTGCCGGCGCCGCATGAGATCGTCGAGAGCTTCCCACGCCTGCGCGCCTCCGTGCGGATCGACGGACAGCAGCCTCTGTTCTGACCGACTTCGGCAGGCGGGTCGCAGTGATTCCGCGCCGCCGCGCGGATCGCTATCCTCTTCGCCCACGATCCCGACCCACGCGCTGGCCGGTACCCGCAAGACTCTTGGTGGACCTCTCGAACCTCACAGCCATCGCCTACGCGGCGACGCTCTCGCTGCTCGGGACCTACGGGCTGCACCGTCTGCTCCTGCTGGTGCAGTTTCGCTGGCGACCGATCGAGCCGACGGTCGCGCCCGTGACGGACGACACGCTCCCGAGCCTTACCGTCCAGCTGCCGATCTACAACGAACGGACCGTTGCCGCGCGGTTGATCCGTGCCGCGGGCGAGCTCGAATACCCGCGCGACCGACTCGAGATCCAAGTGCTCGACGACTCGACGGACGAGACGCGCGCGATCGTCGACGAGGAAGTCGCGCTCCTCCGCGCGCACGGCCTGGACGCCAACGTAGTGCGGCGCTCGGATCGGCGCGGGTTCAAGGCCGGCGCGCTCGATCACGGTATGCAGACGGCCAAGGGCGAACTGCTGGCGATCTTCGACGCCGATTTCGAGCCGCGCGCGAACTTCCTGCTGCAGCTCGTCACGCGTTTCGCCGACCCGGGGGTGGGCATGGTGCAAGCGCGGTGGGGGCACCTGAACCGTGAGGAGAGCCTGCTCACGCGCGCGGAATCCGCGCTGCTCGACGGGCACTTCGTGATCGAACACACCGTGCGTCACGACAGCGGTGTGTTCTTCAATTTCAACGGCACGGCCGGCATCTGGCGACGCAGCACGATCGACTCCGCCGGCGGTTGGCAGCACGACACGTTGACGGAGGACCTCGACCTGTCCTATCGCGCACAACTCTGCGGTTGGCGCTTCGTCTACGTTCCGTTCGTCGTCGCGCCGGCGGAAGTCCCGCCCGACATTGCGGCCTTCAAGTCGCAGCAACACCGTTGGGCCAAGGGCAGCGTCCAAGTGTTCCGCAAACTCGGTTGGCGCATCCTGACCTCGAGGGAACCGTTGGCGGTGAAGCGCGAGGCGCTCGTCCACTTGACCGGCAACGTCGGTTATCCGGCGGTGCTGTTCCTGGCGCTGCTCCTCCCTCTCGCCGCGGGTTCCAAGCCCGTCCTGCCGGCGTGGATCAACCTCGCGCTGTTCCTGAGCTGCACTCTGGCCGTGCTCGCGTTCTACGACCGCAGCCAACGCGCGGTCGGCCGATCGTTGGGTCTTCGGCTCGTCGACACCCTCGCGGCATTGACCCTGGGTATCGGCATGTGCGTCAGCCAGACACGCGCCGTGTTCGAGGGTCTGATGCCCGGCACTGGGGTCTTCGTGCGCACGCCGAAGCGCGGCGATTCAAAGAGTTCGCGCCGTTACGCTGCCGCCCTGCGCGGCCTGCCCGGCATCGAGCTGGTGCTCGCCGCGTGGCTCGGCTGGGGGATCTTCGCTGCCGCGCAGCGCGGAGCGTGGGCTTCGATGCCCTTCCTCCTGCTGTTCCTGGTCAGCTTCGCCTGGGTCGGCAGCCTGTCACTCGTCGGCGCGCTGCGGCAGATCGCTCCCGAGCGCGAGCCCGTCACGACCTGATCGCGTCGCGGCGGGTTCGCTCGGGCGTTACTTCGACGCGTGCGTCGAACGCGCCGTCAGCACGTCCACGAGGTCCATCTTCGACACGACCCCGAGCACTTTGCCCGCGTCGTCCAGGACGATGCCGACCATGCCCGAGGCGAAGATCTCGAGCAGCTTCGATGCGTCCTCGCTCGAGCGCACGGACGTCACGTTGCGGAACATGACTTCCGCCACCGCGCTCGACAGCGACGCCCGACCATCGACCAGCTTCGCCAAGAGGTCGGATTCCGTGATGATTCCCACCAACGCGCCGTCGTCGACGACGGGCAGTTGGCTGATCCCGTGTTCCTTCATGCGCATCACGGAGTCGGCGACGGTGTCACCGCTGGTCGCGGTGACGAGCTTGCGCTGCGGAGAGGCGAGCAACAGTTCGCCGACGCTGCCGGCCTGCCAACCGCTCTCCGAGAAGCCGTTCTCGCGCATCCAACGGTCGTCCATGAACTTCGTCATGTAGTTGCGGACCGAGTCCGCCAAGATCACGACGAACCGCTTGCCCGGACCGACACGACGGGCGACCTCGCGAGCGGCCCACATGGCGGCGCCGCAACTGCCACCGCACAGGAGGCCCTCCTGGCGAATCAGCTTGCGGGTCATGAGGAACGAAGGGCGGTCCTCCGTCTTCACCCATTCGTCCACGAGGGAGCGATCCAGGACGTCCGGGATGAAGTCGTAGCCGATGCCCTCCACCTTGTAGCTGTGGATCTCTCCCGGGCCGGCGAGGATCGACCCCACCGGATCGACGCCGATGATCTTCACGTTCGGCGCCTTCTCCTTCAGCTTGCGGCCGACGCCCGTGATCGTCCCGCCCGTGCC
>JBBQCC010000183.1:0-9127 GCA_038318285.1 Planctomycetota bacterium
CCAACGCGATGACCGCGGCGCAAGCGATGCATGTGCACGCAGTTAGGGCCGTGCGCCTGGATTCAGCGCGCACGCAATTGCCGTCGGTTCCGGCGGAAAGAGTGCGTCTTTCTAGACTGCCGAGGACGAGCGCGCCGCTGCCCCGGTGCGCCGGAAAGAGAGTCTCGCCATGCCGCCGCGCGCACGTGCTTCGCGTCGAATGCCCCGTTCGGAGTCCCAACGTTCGGAGTCCCACAGTTCGGAGCCCCACCGTCCGGAACCCACACGGTCGGATCCCACGCGGTCCGAATCCGCCCGCCGGTCCGAATCCGCCCGCCAGTCCGCGCTCGATCCGGTCCCGCCGCCGGTGGCCGGACCGACCGTGGCGCAATCCGCTGAGGAACAAGCCCGAGCACTCGGCACGGGCTCTCCCCACCGCGACGCGAGTGCGGCCCACGACGCCGAACTCGCGTTGCTGCTCATCGGGAGTCCGGCGCAAGTGCTCGCGCGCATCGTTCCCGGCGATCCGCTGGGCGTGCGCGACGCGGTGGCCGACGTCCTGCGTGCCGAGTGCGTGTTCCTCGACGCCGATCGCGTGCACCTGCGCGCCCTGGCGCGCATCGCGCGCGCGGCGCTGCGTTTCGCTTCGGCGCGGCGTGCGACACCGGCCCGCGCCGAACTCGACGCCTGGTTGCGCACAGAAGTGCTGGCTGCCATCGGCGAGCTTCTGCGCGAAGCGATCGAGCGACCGCGCGCGGATCCGGGCGCGGCCTTCGCGCAGTTCGCGCGGCCGCTCGGCCTCGATCCCGAGGCGTTGCGTCGCGGATGTGCAGCCTTCAATCGGCTACCGAAGCCAGATCGCGCCGCGTTCCAGGCTCTGGTCGTGCGCGGCGTCGCGCTCGAGGCGCTGGCGCGCGACACCGGCGAGTCGCCGCACGAATTGGGACGACGCGCGCGCCGCGGACTCGACGCGGTGCTACACGCGAACCATCCCGAGCTACCGCCGCTGACGCGTTCGCCGTCCGCTGCCGCAGTGTTTCCGACGGCGCTGACCACGCCGCTGCCGCTCGCGGCGAACCCGTCCGCGCCGAATCCGTCCGCGCCGAATCCGTCCCGCCCGTCTGAACCCCGCGAGAAACGTCGATGAAAACGTCCGTCCTGGATCGCCGAGTCCTGGCTCGCTTGCTGCGCACGTTGCGCGAGCTGACGCCGCGCCGACCGCGACGCGCGCTGCTCGAAGAAGCGGAGATCGAGCTGTGGGGTCTGTATCGCCGCGAACAGGCCGGGCTGCTGTGCCGCGCGGCGGCGCTGCGCGATCCGGCGCGAAGCGACGCCCAGCCGACCTGCACTCCGCGCGCATCGGCGCAGCAACACGCGGCGTCGCTCGATGGGGAGGCGGTCCGTGCCGCGCAGGCGCTCGACGACCCGGTCGATGTGCAGCGTGCGCGACGTGACGCGCTGCGCGGTTGGCGCGAGTTGGCCGCCGAGTGCGCGTTCGTCTGCGCCTGCGACGGGTATCCGCTGACCGCGCGGCTGGCGGAGTGCATCGCGCGGCCAGTCCATTCGTGGCCGGCTGCGCACGTCTTGGCGGCCAGCGCGCGCCGACTCGGCGCAGCGCTCGACTGAACGCATCCGTCTTCCTCGATCGAACTTCTTCTCAGTGGAGCCCCCCCCGTGGTCCGAGCCGACGATGTCCTCGAACTCCTACTCCCTGGCGCCGATGCGCGTGCGTTGCGCCGCGCTCGCGAGGTCACGCAGTTCTTGCGCCTCTTGTGCGACGACGCGCGACGATCGGGCGCGCCGTCCGTCGGTCTCGATCTGGAGCGCGCGCGCGGCGTCCTCGACGACCACGGACGCGACGCACTGGAACGTGCGCTGAGTGACCTTCTGCGCCACCACCTCGCCGCCGTGCGCTGCGTGGACGCATTCGTCTGGGCCGGCGAGCCCGAGATCGACGCGGCGCAGGCTTGGCGCGACGTCGAAATCGCACGCGGAGACTTCGCCGGACTACCCGAATTGCCCGCGCCGGGCGAATCGGCGAGCGTGGTGGGCGAGCGCATCCTCGCCGCCCTCGAAGCGCGCACGAGCGAACCCCAGGCGCGGCTGTGGCGCGCGCGTTGGACGCACGCGACGCAGGGTTCGCGCGCTGCGGAAGCGATGCACCGCGAGCTGCTCGCGACCGCGCGACGTCCGCGGCCGGGCGTGCTCGTGCAGCGCGCCGCCATCGCCGGGGTCGCGGAGTGTCTGCTGGAGCGCGGCGCCGTGCGCGAGGCGCGTGCGTGGTTGGGCGAGCACGCCTTGCAACTCTCCGTGGACCCACGTCTGCGGCGACTGTTCGCCTGGACGCGGCTGGCATTGGAGGACATCGCCGGCGCGCGCGCCGCGTTGCACGGACTGCGACCTTGGAGCGGACCGATCCCGGAGATGCTGCAGGATCTGCGCGAGGCCCAGCCCGAATGGCTGCCGTGTCTCGCTGGCCGTGCCGATGTCGGGACGCACGTCTTGCCTGTGGCAGCACATGCGGAAGTCGCGCACGCTCCGCGGGATGCTGCCGCGGCCTCGCGCGCAGATTGCGGCGCATCCGTGTTCTGCGTGCTGGTCTTCCATTCAGGAGTCGGCGCCGAGCCGTTGGCCATCGACGTCGCCCCGGCACTCGGCGCGCGCCGCGACGACTGGTTGGCCGAACACCAGGGCGCGCACGCCGTCGCTGGTGAGCGCGAACAGCGGCTCGTCGCGCGCGCCATCCCGATCGTGGAGCATGCCGCGTCGGGTCGTGCGCTGGCCGGGGCTCTCGGCGGCACGTCCACGCGCGCGCTGGCGGTCGCGCCGATCCTCGACGACGAAGGTGACGCGGTCGGTTGGGTGCATGCCGAGTTCGAACATCACCTCGTGCCCGCGCGTCGGCGGCTCGCGGCGTGGGCGGCGGATTGGCGCCGCCTCGCGATCGAGGCGCGTTCGCGCGGGGGAAACGTCCGCGCGCAACTCGGGGACGAGGTGCCGCGACCCCGACTCCTGCCGGGAGCCCTGACGACCGTGTTCCAAGGGCTCGTCGACGAACTCGGTCTGAAGACGATCCTGCGCCGCTGGTCGGGATATTCCGTCGATCCGAACGAGCCCGTGCTCGCCGCGCAGGGCGGCGACGGACAGGGCTTCGGTGACTTCGCGCTCGCGCGCGGTCGCGGGCTGGCGCGCGCGCTCGCGACCGGCGGGCGCATCGAGTTCGACGAGCCCGACGAGCGGCTCGCCGTCCACGTGCGCGCCGCGTCGGGCGTCGTCCTGCCGCTGCGCTTCGACGGGCGGATCTGCGGGCTGCTCGCGGTCGAATCCAGCCGACGGCGCGACTTCGCGGGCGTGGATCTCGACGCCTGGTCGGCACGCGCGGACCACGCGGCGCTCGCGTTGCGCACGGCGCAGTTTCGCGCGTGGCACCGCGAGCGCTTCGGTTTCGAGCCCTGGTACGAACCGGCGCGCGACGACTTCCGCGCGTTCGCGCGCCGTGTCGTGCGCGCGGCGAACCTGCGCGGCGCGGTGACGATCGCGGGTGCGGCCGGCGTCGGGAAGATGGTCGTCGCGCGTTGGGTGCACTTCGAATCGAACCGGCGTGCGGGACCGTTCGTCGTGCAGCGCGCGGCGGACGCGATCGATGCGGCGGACTGGTCACGGCTGCTGGCTCGCGCAGAAGGCGGGACGCTCGTGCTCGACGACGTGGATGCGCTCGATGGGGCGTCGCAGGGCCGCCTCGCGCGCGAGTTGGAAGTGAGCGACGAATCCGCGCACACGCTGCGCATCGTTGCAATCCAGGCCGATTCCTCGGCCGAGGTTCGCCCGTCCGGTGGGACGGCGACTTCCGGTCTGCGCGCGGACCTCGCGCTGCGGCTGCGTCGACTGGTGCTGTGCGTGCCGTGCCTCGCGGATCGGCGCGAGGAGATCCCTGGCCTTGCGACTGCCCTGCTCCAACGCTTCGCCGCGGACGAGGAGGTGCGCTGTCCGCAGCTGGCGGACGACGCGCACGCGCTGCTGTGGCGACAGCCGTGGGCGAGCAACGTGCGCGAACTCGAGAACCTCGCCTACCAGATCGTCGCGGCCTGTCCGGGGCAGACGGTGACCGCCGACGACGTGCTGCGCGTGGCGGGCGAGTCGGGTCTCGAACTGTTGCGCCGGATCCCGACCCGCCGCCCGCGGCGCGAGGACCTCGGGATGGCGCTGCGGACGACCTGCACGGCCGGTTCGCGCTCGAACAAGACGCGCGCGGCTCTGTACCTGGGCTGGGATCCGGACACGCTCGTCGCACGCCTGCAGGACGCGGGGCTGAGCGATCAGGTCGTCGACCGGGCACCCTGGTCGGAGCGGGTCGACGCGGAGCCGGTCGCTGCGGAGACGGACCTGGGCGCGGCGCCCGACGCGGCCGACACCGGATGCGATCGGCCGGCTGGGGGAGCGGAGCCGACGGGCGACGCCAGGGGTTAGCGCAGCCCCCGACCCGTTCTTGCGCGGGTCAGTTTCCAGACTGCGACCAGGCTGGCGTCCCGGCGATCAGGTCGGAGGCTCGAGTTCGGCGCTGAAAATCGACTCGCTGCCGGACGGTTCTCGCCCGGCGCCAGTACCGAAAACCCAGGGCCGAAAAAGAGAAAGGCCGGTCGGCTTGCGCCGACCGGCCGTGTCTCACCTTCCCTGTCGGAAGGTCCGATGCGTTCCGTGGCCCCCCCGGGCGCGGATGCAGTCGGGAAACCTTGCGGCTTCTGCCAGTCTCTACGACGGCCGAAGCGGAAGTAGCAGTGGCCTTCAGGTGAAGTTTGTGTCTTCTGCGTCCGCGGAACCGGGAGACATGAGGCGACCATGAAGATCATTGCCCGGAACGCGCCGGCCGTGTTCGTGGCACTTGCGCTGCTGGTCGCGTCGGCCTTGTGCCTGGCCAGCGTGGGTCCGCTCGCGGAACGCCCCGCGATCGTTCTCGGCGCCTACATCCTGGCCGGATCGGCTTGGCTCCTTGCGCTGCACCTGGCGCGGTCGGGGCGCGTGAGTCTGCGCCTCGTGGTGGTCGGCGCCGTGTTGCTGCATCTGGGCGCGCTCGCCTCGGACCTGCGCACCACGGACGACGCGCCGCGGCTCGCGTGGGAGGGCCGCGTGATCCTGGACGGCGCTTCACCCTACGCGTTCGCGCCCGACGCACCCGAGCTCGCTGACCTGGCGCGTTCCCATCCGCGCCTGCACGCGGCGGTGAACCACCGCGAGGTACCGGCGGCGTATCCGCCGCTCGCGCAAGCCGTGGGGGTGCTGTCCGCAGCGAGCCAGGGCGATGCGGACGAGCCGGAGGTCGGCACGCGGAGCGTGCGGGTGCTGTTCGCGGTCCTCGACCTCCTTGCGCTCGTGCCGCTCGTGGCTCTGCTGCGCCGGCGTGGACTGCCGGACGGACTCGCCCTGGCCTGGGGTTGGTGTCCGCTCGTCGCTTTCGAGATCGCGGGAGCGGGGCATCTCGAAGCGCTCGCGCTGGCCCCGTTGCTGGGCGCGCTGGCGCTCGGCGAGCGGTCGCGCGGTCGCACCGCCGATGTGGGCGCGGCCGCACTGTTCGCGCTGTCGATCCTGGCGAAGCTGCTGCCCATCGTCCTGCTCCCTTGGTTCGTGCGCTCGGAGCGCTGGCGCTGGCGTGTCGCGTGGGTGCTCGCGTTCGTCCTGATCGGGTTCGCGCCATTCCTGCAGCCGCTGTCGCCGCTGCGCGGTGCCGAGCGTGGCGTGCTGCTGGGCATGTCGGAGTACGCGCTGCGCTGGGACGGGTTCCACGTCGTCCATCGATTCGTCGAGGGCGCGTGCGCGCTCGTCTTCGATCGCGGGCCGGGCTGGACGGATCCGCGACGCATCGCGCGCGCGTTGCTGGCGGCGGTGTGGTTCGGTTGGGCTTGGCGGACGTGGCGGCGCGAGCGCGATCCCGCGCGCGCCGCGCTGGATCTCTTCGGTGCCTGGATCGTCCTCACGCCGATCCTGCACCCGTGGTACGCGCTGTGGTGCGTGCCTTGGCTCGCCGTACGACGCGCGCCGGCCTTCGCATTCTTGGCCGTCGCGATCCCGTTGGCGTTCGTACCGGTGATCGGGTGGCAACGAGAAGGTGCCTGGCTCGAACCGCCGTGGCTGTGGCCTGTCGTTGCATTGCCGTTCCTGTTGATCCTCCTGCGGTCTGCGCTGGCGCACTGGCGTCCGCGCGAGCATGCTCGCGACCTCGCGTGAAGACCTCCGACTTCGACTACGCGTTGCCGCAGGAAGCGATCGCAACGCATCCGTGCACGCCGCGTGACGCGGCGCGCCTGTTGGTGCACGAGATCGGCGCGGACCGCACGCGTCACCTGCACGTGCGCGACTTGGCCGAAGTGCTCGCCGCCGGGGATCTGATCGTCGTGAACGACACGCGCGTCCGGGCGGCGCGCCTGCTGGGCAAGCGGTCCGGTGGCGGCGCGCTGGAATTGCTGCTCCTGCAGCCCTTGCAGCACGAAGCGGACGGGGTCTCGCGCTGGCGTGCGCTCGTGAAACCAGCGAAACGCCTCGCTCGAGACGAGGAATTCGAGCTCGAGGAAGGCGCGTTGCGCGGCGTCGCCGTCGAACGTCCGTTGCGTGACGACGGACAGGTCGGCGCCGAGTGGATCGTCGAACTGCGCGCGGGCCGCGAGGGAGAGCGCGACGTCGAAGCCCTGCTCGAACGACACGGGCGCATGCCGCTGCCGCCGTACATCCGCAAGGCTCGGCACGACACGCCCGAGGACGACGCGGACCGCGAGCGCTACCAAACCGTCTACGCGCGCACGATCGGCGCCGTCGCCGCGCCCACGGCGGGATTGCACTTCACGCCCGAACTGCTCGCACACATCGAACAGGCTGGCATCGAGCGCGCATCGGTGACGCTGCACGTCGGGCTGGGCACGTTCCAACCCGTCGAAGTCGACGATCCGGCGCAGCACGCGATGCACGCCGAGGACTTCGAGCTCGGGCCCGAGGTCGCGGATCGCGTGCGCGCGACGCGTGAACGCGGCGGACGCGTCGTCGCGATCGGCACCACATCGTTCCGCACGCTCGAGTCGTGCGCCGAAGCGGGCCGACTCGTACGCGCAGGCTCGGGCTCGACGCGCATCTTCGTCCGACCGGGGTCGGAGATCCGCGTGGTCGACGCGCTGTTCACGAACTTCCACTTGCCGCGTACGACGCTCTTGATGCTCGTCTCCGCCTTTGCGGGCCGCGAGCGCGTGCTGCGCCTCTACGCCGAGGCGCTCGAGCGCGGCTACCGCTTCTTCAGCTACGGCGATTCGATGCTGTTCCTGCCCTGATGGAGGACGTCGCACTGGGCGCGGACCCGCGCTGCTCTCAGCTCTCGCTTGGAGCCAGCGCACCGCGGATCGCGCGCGCGGCCGCCGCAGGATCCGTCGCGGCGAGGATGGCGGAACCGACCGCGGCACGTCCGACGCGCGTCAACTCGCCCGCGTTTTCGACGCCGATGCCGCCGATCGGGAACAGCGGGCGCCGCGCGCCCTCGGCGGCGATCCAGCACGCTTCCGCGCCGAGTCCGCGCGCGTAACCCTTCGTCGGCGTCGCGTTCACGGGGCCGAAACCGAGATAGTCGACCGGTTCGTCTTCGGCCAGGACGACTTGCTCCAGGTCGTGCGTCGAGAGCCCGATCAGCGGCCCGGGTCCGAGGAACGCGCGCGCATCGCGCGGCGCCGCGTCGTCCTGGCCGAGGTGGACGCCGACAACGCCGCGCGTCCACAGCGCCGCTGCGACGTCCACACGATCGTTCACGGTGACCAGCACTCCGGCGCGCACGATGGCGTCGAGTGCGAGCACGCGCTCGGCCCACTCGAACGTCGCGCGCGCCGGGCCGGGAGCCGTGGAGGCGTCGCCCAGGGCCTTCGGCCGGATCTGCACCACGTCGATCCAAGGCGCGGCGGCTTCCAGCGCGGCGAGCGGGTCGCCGCTCGTCACGAGTTCGGGCGTGAACAGGAGAACGATGCGCGCGCGCGCCAAACGATCGCGGAGTTCGAGCGGATCGTGCACCACGTGGGGAGGCTACTCGACCGCTGCATCCGGGTTCGGACCGGGCAAGAACTTCAAGGTGGCGTGAGTGCCCCGTTTCGGATCTCGCGGATCGGGGTACGCTGAGTGGATACCCCTCGTCTCCCGGCCCCGCGGATCCGACCCGGGAGCGCTGCACCGCGACCCAGGGGGGGTGCGGGTGGTGCGACCCTTGAAACCCGCTGGGGCCCGTGGAAACCCAGCAATTCCACCCCAGCGATTCCGAACCCGCGATGCGCACCACGACCTTCACCAGCGTTCTCTTCGCCGCCTGCTGCGCGGCGCCCGCCGCCGCCCAGCAATTCCAGTCCGTGACGAACTTTCCGGGCCCGGCGATCTGGAGCGAGGGCGTCGAGTGCGCCGACGTCGACCTCGACGGCGACCTGGACATCTTCGTGGCCGACGGAGGCAACTTCAGCGGGGCCGGCCCGGCGCAGCAGCACAAGCTGTGGATCAACCAGACCGTCCAGGGCACGCCCTACGGCCTCGTCGACGAGAGCGTCGCGCGCCTCGGTGCGCACTCCACGAACGCCAAGGGTGTGACGACCGGCGACATCGACGGCAACGGCTGGGTCGACGCGCTGTACTGCAACGCGTTCTTCAACGCGCCGCCGTCGCTGTACGTGAACCAGGGCGCCGGCAATCCGGGCTTCTTCACCTTCGACGGCGTCGCGCGCGGGTTCACGACGAACTATTCGTCGGGCTCGGCGATGTTCGCGGACCTGGATGACGACGGCGACCTCGATGTGATCATCGGCGACCGTTACAACTCGGGCACCGCGTCGAAGCCGCACCTCTTCCTGAACAACGGCCTCGGGTTCTTCACGGAGAACGCGGCGGCGTTGGGCGCGCCGAACAAGGCGTCGCAGATGGACGTTCAGCTCGTCGACATCGACAACGACTGGGACATCGACTTCTTCGGCGCGAACAAGGCGACTGCCGCGCCGGGCCAGTTCTTGATGCTGAACAACGGCTCGGGGACCTTCACGGATGCCTCTTCGCTGATCACCGCGAACTCGGGCGGCGTGTACGAGGCCGAGCTGGGCGATCTCGACGGCGACCTCGACCTCGACATCTTCTTCGTGTCGCTCACCGGCTT
>JBBQCC010000184.1:0-9101 GCA_038318285.1 Planctomycetota bacterium
CCGACCTCGTGCCCAAGGTGCGCACGATCGCGATCGAGGAGAAGGGCGCGCCTGCGTTCCGCGTCACCGGCGTGGCCAAGGGCAGCGGGATGATCCACCCGAACATGGCCACGATGCTGGCCTACCTGCTGACCGATGGGCCGCTGCCGCGCGACGCGCACGCCGTGCTCCGCCGCCTCGCCGACCAGAGCTTTCATCGCTTGACCGTCGACGGGGACACCAGCCCGAACGACATGGTGCTGCTGTGGAGCTCGGGTGGATCGAACGCACTCGCGACGCAGGAAGCCGCGTGCACGCACGCGCTCGTCGACGTCGCGCAGGAACTGTGTCGCACGATCGCCGCCGACGGCGAAGGCGCGACGCGCCTCGTGACGGTGCAGGTGACCGGCGCACCGACCGAGCACGCTGCCGCGCTCGTCGCGCGCTCGAGCGCGACGAGCCGGTTGTCGAAGACGGCCGTCCTCGGCCGCGACCCGAACTGGGGCCGCATCCTGGCCGCCGCCGGTCGCGCGGGCGTTGCCTTCGACCCCGACATGGCCCGCGTCTGGATCGGCGACGCCGACGTCTACTCCAACGGCAAGCCGCACCCCGAGAACGAGCAGGACGCGCACATGCACCTCCTGGAGAAGCACGAGGTCGTGATCGGCGTGGACCTGGGTGCCGGCACGGCGGCGGCCGAGGCCTGGACCTGCGATTTCTCTGCGGATTACGTGCGGATCAACGCGGACTACCGGTCGTAGGGCGAGGTCCATCTGCGCGGAACCCGGAGCCGAGGACTCGAACTCGCGCCCCGCACCGGGTACTAGGAACGCCGGTCGTCGGCCCCGCGACCGCCCCCGCCCCGCATGCGACTTCGAATCGTCCTGCTCGCTATCCTCCTCGCCCTGGGCATCGCGCTCGGCATCCATCCGATCGACCGCTCCGACTGGTTGCTCGAGAACCTGCTCGTCGTCCTCGGCCTCGCCGGGATGTGGTTCACGCGCAAGTGGTTGCCGCTCACGGACCTCTCGATCTGGCTGATCTTCGTGTTCCTCGTGCTGCACGAGGTCGGTTCGCACTACACGTATTCGCTGGTCCCCTACGACGCCTGGTTCGAGTCGCTGTTCGGACGCACGCTGAACTCGCTGTTCGGGGCGGAGCGCAACCACTACGACCGGTTCGTGCACTTCACGTTCGGGCTGCTCCTCGCCGTCCCCATGCGCGAGTTGTTCCTGCGCGTCGTGAAGGCGCGGGGTTTCTCGAGCTACTGGCTGCCCTTCCAGATGACGATGTCGTGGTCGGCGGTCTACGAGTTGATGGAGTGGCTCTCGGCAGTCGCGTTCGGCGGCGACCTCGGCGTGGCGTTCCTCGGCACGCAGGGCGACGAGTGGGACGCGCAGAAGGACATGGCACTGGCCGGACTCGGCGCGGCGATCGCCATGGCGATCCTGGCTGCCGTGCAGCACTCGCGCGGCCGCGACGAGCAGCAGGTCTGGCTCGAGGCCCGCGTGCCGGGGCTCGCGGACCGCTTCACCTGAGAAGCGGCTCACACGGAGACGTTCGGGTCGATCGAAGGCCGCCGCGCCTGCTACGCTCGCAGACTTGAACGCGATCTCCACCACGTTGTTACTCGGAGTGCTCTTGGCACCAGCACGCGCACAGTCCGGTACGCAGGCCGAGTCACCGCCGGCAGCACCGGTGGCGGCCGCTGCGAAGCCGCACTACGGCCTGTTCCGGCGTGCGATCCCGGACCTCGTCTCCCCTGAGTTCGCGACCTTCGATGCCGAGGGCCGGCTGTGGGTCACCGAAGCCCACACGGGGCAGGTGCGCGCGTTCGACGGCGAAGGCCAGGAGGTCGCGCGCTTCGTGCTCGAAGTGAAACCCAACGTGCTGCGCGAGCCGCACGGCATCGCGATCGCGCCGAACGGCGAGGTGTTCGTCGCCGACGCGTTCGAGCAGTGCGTGATCGTGTTGAACGGCGAAGGTCTGCGCCTGCGCACGATCGGCAAGCGCGGCGCGGGTCTGGGCGACATGCGCGAACCGCGCGGCCTCGCGATCGGGGGCGGAAAGCTGTACGTCGCCGACTCGGGCAACCACCGCATCGACGTGTTCGCGCTGGACGGCAAGTTCGAGCGCGCGCTCGGCAAGCGTGGATACGGCGACGGCGAGCTGCTCGCGCCGAACGACGTCGCGGTGGACGCAGACGGGCGCGTGTTCGTCGCCGACCTCGGCAACCAGCGCATCGCGCGGTTCGGCAAGGACGGCGCCTTCGGTCGCGCGTGGGGTGGAATCGGTCCGTTTTCGGGCCTTTTCCATGCCCCGACCGGCATTGCGGTGTTCGACGGACGCGTCTTCGTCGCCGACCGCGACAACCACCGCGTCCAGGTGTTCGACGGCGAAGGTCTGCCCGATCACGAATGGGGCGTGCACGCCGTGCGGCCGCGCGAGGGTAACGGCAAGCTGCACTACCCCAACGCCGTCGCGATCGCTCCGAAGGGAGACGTCGTCGCGGTGGTCGAAGGACTCGAAGGCCGCGTGCAACTCTTCGGCGACGAGGGCGAGGACGCGTCGGATCCGCCGATCGTCGACCGCAGCGCGAGCGCGCACTACGAAGGCGGCTGCGACGCGGCTGCGGACCTCGTGGCCATGCTCGAGCCCGCCGGGCCGACCGTGTCGATCTTCGACATGGGTCACGAGACGCCCGTCGAGATCACGCGGTTCGGGCGATCGGGCACGCGCGCGGGACAGTTTCTCGTGCCGGCCGACGTCGAGTTCAGCGTCGATCACCGCAGCGTGTGGGTCAGCGATCCGCTCGTGCACCGCATCTCCGAGTTCTCGCTGGCGCGTGATCCGGGCGCGGTGCTGCGCTTCGATCCGTACATGGCGCGCTTCGCGCGCGCGCTCGACCTGGCGGCGGTGCCGGGCCTGCCCGCGGCGCCCTGGCCGCCGGAACCCACCGCGCTCGAGCTGGGCGCCGACGGCACGTTCTATGTCGCCGACCGCGCGAACGCGCGCATCCTGGCGTTCGACGCGCGCATGGAATTCGTGCGCGCGTTCGGTGAGCCGGGAACAGGGCTCGGTCGCTTGCTCGAACCGACCGCGATCGCGCTCGACGGATCAGGCAACGTGTACGTCGCCGATGCGCGCAGCCGAAAGGTCGAGAGCTTCGACGCGCAGGGCAAACCGCGCGGCGCGTGGCCGATCCCGAACGGACGGAACGGCGACGGACGTCCGCGCGGGCTCGCGGCTGCAGAGGGCGGTGGTTTCTGGGTCACCGCCGAGGACGCCAGCATCCTCGTGCGCGCCGACGGCGACGGCATCCCGGTCGCCACGATCGGCAAGGCTTGGACGGCCGGGCTCGGCCGCCTCGAGTTCTTCCACCCCGAGGGCATCGCGCGCACGCCCGACGGCGGGTTGGTCGTCGTCGATGCGGGCAACCACCGCTTCCAGGTACTCGACGCCAAGGGCGGATTTCGCACGGCTTGGGGATCGCGACTCTTCCTGACACCCACGTTCGAGACCAAGTGAGGGCACGAGAGTCATGAACAACAGTCCGATGATTTCCCTGCGCGCGACGACCCTGCTGCTCGTCCTCGCCGTGCCGCTCGTGGCCGCGCTCGCCTCGCCGCGCAGTACCAGCAACGCCTCGCCGCGCAGTACCAGCAACGCCGCCCCGCGCGATACCGCCCTCGCCGCTTCGCGCGATGCGGGCGAGGTGCGCAAGATCACGTCGAACGGCGGCCGCTACGTGTTGGAGGTCCGCGAACCCGAAGGCGGCTTCCAGCGCGGCAAGCCGCTCGCATTCGATGTGCGCGTCATGCACGCGGGAGATCCGGATCGCGCGTTGACGGACGTCGAACTGCTCGTGGACGCGGACATGCCCGAGCACCTGCACGGCACGAACCGCGCACCGCGCATCGAACGCGCGGCCGACGGCTCGTTCCACGTCGAGAATGTCTACCTGCACATGGCCGGCTGGTGGGAAGTCTTCCTCGACGTCGTCGAAGGCCCCTGGACGGAGCGCGCGCAAATGCGCGTCATCATCGAGTGAACTTGCGCTGGATCTGGGCCTCTGTGGCACTCGTCGCGCTGGCCATCGCGGGTTGCGCGGGTCGCGGTGCGCGCGAGCCGGCGGCGGCGCTCACGGAGGTTGCGGGCGCGCCGACCTCAGCCGCGCCGACCTCAGCCGCGCCGGCCTCAGCCGCGCCGGCCTCAGCCACGCCGGTCGAGCGCTCGCGAACCGACTCCGCGCCGCGCGAACGTCCGAGCGCGGAGCTCGTCGCCGCACTCGACGCGCCGACGATCACGCGCATCCTGCGTCACGGACCGCTGGGCGATCCCGAAGCGGACCCGACGAACCGCGTCGCGAACTCGCCCGCGGCCGCGCACTTCGGTCAGCGCCTCTTCTACGATCCGCGCCTTTCGCTCGACAGTTTCCACTCGTGCGCGTCGTGCCACATGCCGACGCGCGCGTTCGCGGACGGCCTCGAGCTCCCCATGCCCGCCGGTTCGAGCGAGCGTCACGTCCCAACGGTCCTGAACGTCGCGCACCAACGCTGGTTCTTCTGGGACGGACGCTCCGATTCGCTGTGGAGCCAAGCGCTCGCGGTCATCGAGAACCCCAAGGAACTCGGCGTGGGTCGCCCCGGTCTCGCGAAACTGGTCACGCGCGACGCGCTGTACCGCAGCGAGTACCGCGCAGCGTTCGGCGAGGATCCTTCGGACGCCGAGGCCGACGTCGATCGCACGGCGGTGAATGCGGTCAAGGCCATCGCTGCCTACGAAACCCTCTTGCAGAGCGGTGATTCCGCGTTCGATCGTTTCGCCGCCGCGCTGGGCGCGAACGATCTCGACACGGCGGCCGAGTACCCGGCCGAAGCGCTGCGTGGTCTGCTGCTCTTCGACGGCCGCGCGAATTGCCGCTCGTGTCACCCGGGCACGAACTTCTCCGACGGCGAATTCCACTCGATCGGCATGTTCCCGCGCGGCGGTGGCAAGCCGACGGATGCCGGGCGGATGCGCGGCATCGACAAGCTGCGCGCCGATCCTTTTCGGGGTAACGGCGCTTTCAGCGACGCGCCCGATTGCGACCGCGCTCTCGAGGTCGACTCGCTCGTGCAGTCCTCGGAACAGTGGGGCCAAGTGCGCACACCGAGCCTGCGCAACGTCGCGCGCACGGCGCCGTACATGAGCCAGGGTCAGTTGGCGACGCTGCGCGAAGTGCTGGAGTACTACTCGACGCTCGACCGCGCGATTCCGGTGGGCCACCACGGCGAGCAGGTGCTGAAGCCGCTGCACTTCACCGCGCAGGAGATAAACGACCTCGAAGCGTTCCTGCGCTCGCTCGACGGACGCGACCCGCCGGCGCACCTCGTGTGGGCGCCGCCGAAGCCGCGCTAGCAGGCCCCGCGCCCGATGGCACGCGGGGCTTGGAGAGAATCCGAAAACCCTGACGGATCGCGCGCGGGCTCGCGCCTCTCTAGATGGCGATTCGCGGGAAGCTCGGTACCGAACCGGACCAGCGCGCGTCGTGGACGGCGTGGGCTTTCCTCCCACGGATCGGTGCGCCCGCTCCCGCGCACCGAGCGCTGTTCTGGCTCGTCCTCGAGCCCGTCCACGACGCGCGCCTCCGGTGAGGGGGGCGCAACCCATCCGGCTCCCGCGAAGCGCCTATCCGCAGCCGCGAGCACCTTCGGGTCGACGGGGCCCGGATCGAGCCATCGGGGCCCGCAGGTGGCGGGACGGTCTTCTTCCGTCGAGATCGGCCGCTGGATCGAGCCGCGGCGCCACGGATCCGCCGCGAGGCCTGTCGCGCGCGACCGCGAGGGATAGCATGGAGGGGAGTTCTTCGTTCGAAGCCCCCCTCTCGGAGCCCCCAGCCGATGCATCGATCGCCCTCTCCGCGGATCGTTCGCGATTCCGCCTCGTTCCTCGTTCTCGCGGGGATCGCAGGCGCACTGGCGATCGGCGGTACCGCCCGAGCGCACGACGGTGATGGGAAGGTCCTGGATCGGCGAGCGCGATTCGAGGTCGCGCGCGGCGTGCGCGGCGGCGGTTCAGCGAACCTGCCGCTGGCGGCGGAGAGCTTCTCGTTCCCGGCGAACAACGTGCAGTTGCTCTCGTGGGTCCCGCTGCGCGACTTCGGATTCGCGCAGCAGAACGCGAACTCGTGCTCGGGCTACGTGTCCCCGTCGGGTCGCGAGTACGCGATCCTTGGCCTGTACGGTGGCACCGCGTTCATCGAGATCACCGATCCGGGTGATCCCGCCATCGTCGGCTACGTCAGCGGGCCGACGAGCCTGTGGCGCGACATGAAGGTCTACGGCTCGACCTGCTACGCGGTCAGCGAGGGCGGTTTTGGCATTCAGGTGATCGACATGGCGCAGATCGACGCCGGGGTCGTGACGCTCGCGAACTCGGTGACGACCGGCGGGTCGCAGGCGACGCACACGGTCGCGCTCGACGCCGACTCGGGCTTCCTCTACCGCTGCGGCGGATCGGGCAACGGGCTGCGCATCTACGACTTGGCCAATCCGACGTCGCCGACCTACGTCACGACGTGGAGCGACCGCTACGTGCACGAGTGCCAGGCGGTCACGTACACGTCCGGCCCGTACGCCGGCAAGCAGATCGTGTTCGCGTGCGGCGGTCTGAACGGCGGTTTCGACGACACGGCGCTCGACATCCTCGACGTCACGAACAAGTCGAACATCGTCCTCTTGAAGCGCTTCCGCTACTCGGGGCGCTCGTATTCGCACCAGGGTTGGCTGTCGGCCGACAAGCAATGGTTCTACTTGAACGACGAGCTGGACGAGAACGGCGGCAATGTCATGCGCACGCGCGTCATCAACGTCGCGTCGCTGGCGAACCCGGTCGAACACCCCTACTTCACGACGGGGTCGACGGCCATCGACCACAATCTGTACGTCCACAACGGCAAGATCTTCGAGTCGAACTACCGCAGCGGCCTGCACGTGCTCGACGCGGCGGTGCCGAACGCGCCGGTCGAGATCGCGTACTTCGACACCTGGCCGCAGGACGAAGCGGCGCACTTCAACTCGCTGTGGAACAACTATCCGTTCCTGCCCAGCGGCACGATCATCGGCAGCGACATCGAGAAGGGTCTGTTCCTGTGGCGTCTCGGCGCGCCCGATCTCGACTTCGTGTTCGCCGCCGGCACGCCGCTGACGGTCCATCCGGACGGTGAGGCGGTCGCGATCGACATCGTGAGCACCGCACCCGCGACTCTGGCGGCCGGCAGCGCGCTGCTGCACACGAACGTCGGAGCGGGCTGGATCGAGACACCGCTCGCCCCGCAGATCGGCGGCGGATTCCTGGCCTCCTTCCCGCCCTCCTCGTGTGGCGCGGACATCGCCTGGTACGTCACGGCGCGCACGACCGGCGGGCGGACTTGGGCCTGGCCGCAGGGCGCGCCGACGCTGGTCGCGCACGCGACGGCCGTCACGACGTCCACGATCACGCTCTCGGACAACCTCGAGACCGCGAGCGGCTGGAGCGGCGCGCAACCGGGGGACACGGCCACGGCCGAAGGACGCTGGACGTTCGGCGATCCGAACGGAACGCCGGCGCAGCCCGAGGACGACCACACGTCGTCGGGTGTGAACTGCTGGTTCACCGGGCAGGGGCCGGCGAACCTGGGCGCGGGTTACGCGGACGTCGACGGCGGGTTCACCACCTTGACGTCGCCCGTGTACGACCTCTCGCAGTACCAGGACGCGGTGATCTCCTACTGGCGCTGGTATTCGAACGCCGTCGGGACGGGCACGCCCTTCGAGGACGTGTTCCGCGTCGACATCACGAACGACGGCGGCGCGAACTGGTCCCCGGTCGAAGTCGTTGGTCCGACGGGTCCCGAGGTCCAGGGCGGATGGTTCCTGCACCAGTTCCGCGTCGCGGACATCGTGCCGCTGACGAGCCAGGTCCAACTGCGCTTCGTGGCGTCCGACCTCGGCAACGGATCGACCGTCGAGGCCGCGATCGACGATCTCGCCATCGCCGACGTCCAATGCCCCTCGACGGGACCCTCGACATTCTGCGTCGCGAAGACGAACAGCCAGGGCTGCGTGCCGACGATCTCGACGAGCGGAGTGCCGAGCGCGTCGTCGCTCGCGCCGTTCACGATCGGCGCTGCCAGCGTGCTCAGCAACAAAGCCGGTATCCTCGTCTACGGCGCGAACCGCGCTGCGACGCCGTTCCAAGGCGGGACGCTGTGCGTCGCGACGCCGGTGCGCCGCACGCCGATCCAGATGTCGGGCGGCAATCCGCCGCCGGTGGATTGCTCGGGCACGTTCGCGTTCGACTTCAACGCGCACGTGCGTGCCGGCGGCGACCCGAGCCTCGTGCCCGGACGCCGCGTCGTCGCGCAGTACTGGTCGCGCGACTCGGCCGATCCCACCGGATTCGGCAGCAGCCTGACCGATGCCTGCGATTTCGTGATCCAACCCTGATCCCGGCGGTCGCTTCCGACCGCTCCCCACGCTCGACTGCCGGAGACTTCGCCAATGATTTCGATCGTTCTTGTTCCCCTCTTCGTCCTCAGCGCGCAATCGGCGGGGAACACCCGTGCCGAGCTGGCGGCCGAAGCACTCGCGACGCTACGCGCTGAGCACGGTGCAGAGTGGCAGGTCGTCACCGACACGGAGACGGGATTCGCCGAGCTGGTCTACGGCGGCGGTGCGCGCGTCGCGGATCGCGTTCTCGACGAGACCGACGCGCGGCTCGCGGCGGATCGTGCGCTGGCGCTGACCGCGTCCCTGCACGGCGTGCGCCCGGCGTCGCTCGCGGCTGAGCGCGTCGTGTACTTGCCGCTGGGCATGATCGGCAGCTCGGACAAGTGGACGGTGCGGTACGGGCAGCGGCTCGGAGGTCTAGAGGTCGAGGGTGCGCAAGTGAACGTGCTCCTCGACGCGTCGGGACGCATCTTGTCGGTGCAATCGACGGCCGTGCCGGACGTGCAGTCCATCCCCTCGCAGCCAGCGCTCTCGCCGGAGAGTGCGCTGGCTGTCGCGGGCGACGCGTTCCTGACCCGACACGGGATCCAGGCCGCCGACGCGTCGCGTCCGCTGCTGCTGGCTCGCCGTAGCCTGGCCGATGGTCGTCGC
>JBBQCC010000185.1:0-9091 GCA_038318285.1 Planctomycetota bacterium
CGGAGGTAGAACGATGTTCGAGAAGCACTCGATGGCAGCGCACGCGAAGGTTCGACCGGAGATCCCCGTCACGTCCACGGACGACTTCGCAGCGGACGACTTCGCGGCGGTCGCGCGCGCTCTGCGGTACGCAGCCGAGCACGCCGAGGACCAACCCGACGTCGCCGAGCTCGCGCGCGTCGCGGGCACGGGCGAGACACGCTTCTCGCGCGCCTGCCGCGAACTCGCCGGGATCAGCCCGAAGAGCTTCGTGCAAGCCGTGACGATCGCGTCGGCGCGCGAGTGGCTGGCGCGATCGCGACCGTTGCTGGCGACCAGCTTCCGGGCAGGTCTGTCGGGATCCTCGCGCCTGCACGACCTCTTCGTCGGCATCGAACGCATGACGCCGGGCGAGTACGCGCGCGGCGGTGAGGGCCTAGCCATTGCGTGGGACGAGGTCGCGACACCGTTCGGGCCAGCGCTCGTGTGCACCGCGCCGCGCGGAGTGTGCGCGCTGTCCTTCACGGAGGGACGCGGCCTCGACGCCGAGCTCGAGCATGCGCACGCGCGTTGGCCGCGCGCCGCGTTCGTGCGTGACGAGCGCGCGCTCGCTCCCGCCGTGCACGTACTGCGCGAACGGCTCGCCGGACGCGCGGTCGATCCCGCGCGCTCGATCA
Source organism: Planctomycetota bacterium (assembly GCA_038318285.1). Classification (GTDB taxonomy): domain Bacteria; phylum Planctomycetota; class UBA1135; order UBA1135; genus JAEUHZ01. The sequence continues at coordinate 657 of JBBQCC010000185.1, forward strand.
CGTTGTGCTTGAAGGGCACGGACTTCGAGCTGCGTGTGTGGGAAGCGCTGCTGGCGATCCCCGAGGGCGCCGTCGCCAGCTACGGAACGCTCGCGGCCGCGATCGACGCGCCGAAATCCGCGCGCGCCGTCGGCCGCGCGATCGGCGCGAACCCGGTTGCAGCGCTGATCCCCTGCCACCGCGTGCTGCGCGAAACGGGCGCGATCGGCGGATACCGCTGGGGCGAGACGCAGAAGCGCGCGCTGCTGGCGGCCGAATTCGCCCGAGGGCGCTGACGCACGCACGCACGGATTTGTCACCTGCGCCGTGCAGACCTACGATCCGTGCCTCGTGAACGGTCGTCGCGCCATCTTCCACTTCGCACGCACCACGGTGTCGTTACTCCGCGGCGGATGCCTCGTGCTGCTGATGGCCGTCGCCGCGCACGCACAGGACGAGGGCTCGACGCCGGAAGAGTTCGAGAAGGTCGATCCCTACACGCGCGGCAAGCCGGAGCTACTTGAGCGCGCCGGCTATGTCTCGATGGGACCGTTCCAGATCGCCGAGAGCCTCGACACACCCGAGGTCGAGGAAGTGCTCGGCGGATTGCACGTGCTGTGGGTCGAAACGCCGCACTTCCGTCTGGGATCCTTGCTGCATTCCTACCGGCGCGGGACGGATGACATCGAGGAGAAGAAGTTGTCCGGCGAGCTCGCGCGGCTCGCGAAGTCGCTGCCGCGCGTGCGCAAGGACGTGCGCGAGCTCGATCCCTGGGTGCGCATGCACGTCTACGCGCAACGGCTCGAGGAGCAGTACGCCGAGTTCCAGCTTCTCGCCGGCGTGAAGGACGCGGACTTCGCGCCGCAGCCCGCCGCAGCACCCGGCGAACACCGGGACATGGGCCCGGGGCTCTACCTCGGCAATGAGCGCAAGTTCGTCGTCCTGCTGACCGAGCGCACGTCGCAACTGCAGCGCTTCGCGCGACGCTGGATCGGGCCCGAGGAATCGTCGTGGTACCGCGCGCGACTTCCCGGCGGCGCGTGGTTCTTCGGCGCGCCGGCCGAGGTCACGCAGCAGATGGGGACGACGCTCGACTCGGCGCTCCACGCGCTCGTCGCCACCGGACTGACGAACGAACTCTGCGACGGACTGCGCGGCAGCCAGCGCATCCAGCCGCTGTGGCTCAAGCACGGACTCGGCCTCGCCTACGGACGCGCGGCGGAACCGCGCTGGTGCGTCCACGTGCCGCGCGAATCGACGCAGCCGGACGACAAGACATGGCAGTGGGAGCCGCGGCTCAACGCGCTCGTCGCGAACGACTTCATCGCGCCATGGCACGAGATGCTGGAGTGGAAGGACGGCCGAAAGCTCGAAGCGCGCGACCACATGACGGCTTGGTCGCGGGTCGCCTGGCTGGAAGAGACGGATCCGAAGGCATTCGCGGCCCTGTTGCTGGCGATGTCGGCGCCGACGGCCGTGCCCAGCGGCGATCCCACGTCCAAACCGGCGGGTCCCGATGCGACGACGGTGCTCCAAGCTGCATACGGGAAAACGCCGGAACAGCTCGACGAAGCCTGGCGCAAATGGGTCCGCCGCAAGTACCCGCGCAAGTGACCCGGACGGCTCCGGGTTGCCCGGATGCCGGGGTCGGGGTTAGCGTGGAGGGCGTCTCGGACCCAGTTCCCCTTCCGGAGATCGCGCATGAAGTCCGCACTGTTGGCCGTCGGCCTCCTCGGCCTCGCCCTCGCCTCGACGGCAGTTCCCGCGCTCGGCGGCTGTTGAGGCCCGTCGCTGCCGCAACCGGGTCCGGTTGCGCCGCGCGGTCCTACCGTCACTGAGATCCTGACGATTCGCTGGGAGTATCCGACCTACGTGGCCGACTCCGCGCCGGTGAAGTCCGGCACGACGGTCAAGGAAGTGCGCCGAGCACTCACGCGCGAGGAAGCGCTCGAGCACATCGCCGGCACAGACCGTCGCCCCCTGCTCGTCCTGCGGGAGTGTGCGCGCTGCAACAAGACCGATGACGCGCTGCTGCAGCCCGGCGTGGACAACGAGAAGGTCGCTTTCCTGTCGCGTTGGTTCCGCTGCGTCCGCCTTCCGATCGACGTCGTGCAGCCGGACCACCCCTTCCACGCGCTCTTCACTAGCGACGACGCCGAACACCTGTTCGTCATCACGGCCGACGGCGAGAACAAGGCCGCTCTGGAGTCGGATACTTCGCGGACGCAACTGTGCGCGGCGATGTCCTCCGTCCTCGCGGCGAGCTACGTCAAGGATCCCACGGCGCTCTACAAGAACCTGCACGTCTTCGGCGACCAGTTGGACAGCCTGGACACGGAAGTGCGCGACCTGGAGCGGAAGCGCGCCGACGAGATGGAATCACGCACGCCGAGCAAGAAGCGGCTTGCGAAAATCGAGCACGATCTCGCGGCGACGAAGCAGAAGATCGACGCGAAGCTGGCCGACATCGCCAAGACGTCGAAGATCGACCTCAAGCCGGCGGACGATGCGGAGAAGCGCGGCGGCTGAGGCCGCGAGTACCCGCTGCCGAGCCCACAGGACGCCGACGGGGTCCGCGCAACACACGCGCGGGCCCCGTCTCAGTTACAAACGCGCGCATGAACGGCGGGGACGCATGAACGGCTGGTGTGGATGAACGGCGGGCGTTGATGAACAGCGGGTACGTGTACACGAGTCGGGTAGCGGTCGCCGACGCGGGCCGTGCGCTGCTCGACTACTACGTCGAGCGGTTCCCGAAGCGCACGCGCGCGGACTGGTCGGCGACGATCGAAGCGGGCCAAGTGCGGATCGCCGGCCGCGTCGCACACGCGCAGGACCTGCTGGCTGCCGGCGACGTCGTCGAATACCACCGCCTGCCCTGGACCGAACCCGACGCACCGACGGAATTCGGCGTGGCGTACGAGGACGAGCACGTGCTCGTCGCGATCAAACCGTCCGGGATGCAAGTGCTCGCCGCCGGCCCCTACTTCGAGAAGACGCTGTTCCACTTGGTGCGCACGAGCGCTCCCGACCGCGCCGACGCGTCGCCCGTGCATCGCTTGGGTCGCGGGACGTCGGGCCTGATTCTGGTGGGCAAGACAAAGCTCGCGCGCGTCGAGCTCGCGCGCCAATTCCGCGAGCGTTCCCCGACGAAGACGTACTTCGCGCTGGTCGAGGGCGTCGCGCTGCCCACTTCGTGTCACGCGCGCCACCCGATCGGCGACGTGCCGCACGGCCCGATGCGCCTGTACGTCGCACGCGCAGGCGGCAAGGAATCGCTGACACGCGTGCGCGTCCTGCGCCGAGATGCCGCGCGCAACGAAACACTGGTGGCCGCACAACCGATCACCGGCCGCCCCGACCAGATCCGCATCCACCTCGCCGCACTCGATGCCCCGATCGTCGGCGATCCCCTGTTCGGCCCCGGCGGGGTCGCCAAGAGTGACGTCCCGCCGGGAACGGGCGGCTACCACCTGCACGCCGCCGGGATCGGTTTCGTGCATCCGGCGACACGCGCGCGATTGAAGTTCCGCTCGCGACCGACGTGGTTTCGGGACTGAGCACCGCGTTCGGCAAATCGCCCCGCTCGATTGAGGAGATCAACATGCCCTTCCTAGCAAGCGTAGTCCGAGCCGAGTCGCGGGGTGGGCACAAGATCCACCTGACGTTCAATGACGGTCTGGAACGGACGATCGACTTCAAACAGTGGCTCGACGATCCCGTTTTCGAGCCACTCCAAGACGTCGACTACTTCCAGGGACTCTTCGTCGATAGCGGCACTGTGGCTTGGCCCAACGGTGCCGACATTGCGCCAGAAACGCTTTACGAGCGCGCCAAGTCGAGCGATGCCGCCTGACTTCCGCATGCAGCGGACGGCGCTTCGCGCCCATACTGATGCTGAGCGTCAGTCAGACACGCAGGAATGCGAGGATCGAGAAGCAGCATGGTGACGATCGATTTAGACGACAGCGAGGCGCTGGTTCTCTTCGAGCTCCTCGCGCGGTTCGAGAAGTCGGGGGTGCTAACAGTGGAACACCCGTCCGAAGAGCGGGTACTGGAGCAGGTTCAGGCGGCGCTCGAACGGACCTTGGTGGAGCCGTTGCGTGCGAACTACGACACGCTTCTGAACGATGCGCGAGCGGCGGTCCGCGCGCGATGGGGTCCGTGATTCGGGTGAGTGGTCCGCTCAGTCTAGGATCGAGGGCATGAACGCCGAGGATCGTGATCGAAAGGCAGCGTGGGCGGTCGAGCAGCGTCAACTTGCGCAGGCGAGCTTCCCGATGTCCAGCGCGAGCTACTCCAATCGCTGTTCGACTTCGTCGAGGCGGAGGTGAGTAGCAACGGCTGTGACCACACGCTCCGCTTCACGATTCAGTGGACGACCGACCGGAATCAATCCGACCAGGTACTCATCGCGTGGTTGCGGCAACACGGTGGGTTCTGTGACTGCGAAGTGGGTGTCAACGCGTTCGATCACTGGGTGCGCAATCGGTGAGCAGTAGCTGGTTCACCAGGGATCGAGCCTGTTACGTAGCGTCAGGAGCACGGCATCACGCCAAACTTGAAAGGGCGGACTTCCTGGCCGGGGAGCGTCAGCCCACTTCCGTCGTGAGGAAGCGCGCGATCTCGGCCTCGTAGGCTGCGCGCTCGAAGCAGAACGACAGGGCTTCGAGCTGCCATTCGAGACGGTGCGGCTGCCGGACGTCCGACCAGCGCACGTGCACATCGTCGTGCGTGATGCGCGACTCGAGCGGCCAACAGCCGGGTTCATCACAGCCACCGCAGAACAAGAGGACCGACCAGTGACCACCTGAAGGAGACCCGATCAACACTTCGCCGAAGAGCCAACTCCGTGCGTTCTTCACCGCCCACATCGGGAGTGCGCGGTAGTCGCCCGCCGGCCCGGTGATTGGGCGCGACCCGACCAATTCCACTTCCACCCGTCGTGCATGCTCGACGAGCTCGACGCCGTCCACTGTGATCCGAACGCGGCGCTCGTCGGCGCGCAGCGCCGGCTCGAGCGTCAGACGCAAGACGTTCAAACGCGGCGGCTGTACCACTTCACGAACCGCTCGATCCCGTCGCGCACGCTCGTGTGGGGATCGTAGCCGAGCCTTTTGCGCGCTTTCGTCACGTCGGCGTACGTCACCAGCACGTCGCCGGGTTGCATCGGTTGGCGATCGAGGATCGGTGTCTTGCCGCACGCTTCGCCGATGATGCCGACAAGTTCCTGCAACGACGTCGTGGCCGATTCGCCGAGGTTGTAGATCTCGTAGCCTTCGCAGCGATCGAGCGCGCGCACCACGCCGTCCACGATGTCGTCGACGTACGTGTAGTCGCGGCGCGTCGTGCCGTCGCCGAAGAACGGAATCGGGCGACCTTCGAGCGTCGCCTTCACGAACTTGTGGATCGCCATCTCGGGGCGTTGCCGCGGGCCGTAGACGGTGAAGAAGCGCAGGCAGGTCGTCGGGATCCCGTACAGGTGGTGGTACGTCCAGCAGTGCAATTCGCCGGCGCGTTTCGTCGACGCGTACGGGGACACCGGATGGTGAATGTCGTCTTCCTCGCGGAACGGTGTGTTCGCGCGATCGCCGTACACGCTGGAGCTCGACGCGAACACGAAGCGCGTCGTCGGGTGCAGCTTCAGCTCTTCCAGGAGGTGCAGCGTGCCGCGCACGTTCACGTCCTCGTAGTGCAAGGGATCCAGGATCGACGGGCGCACGCCGGCCATCGCAGCGAGATGGATGACGGCGTCGAAACGTCCTTCCGCGAACAGGCGCGTCACGAGCGCGCGGTCGCGGATGTCGCCGGTCACGATCGTCGCACCGGGCAGCGCAGACAAGTTCGCGCGCTTGATCGCGGGATCGTAGTAGTCGTTGAAGTTGTCGAGCACCGTCACGCGGTCGCCGCGCGCGAGCAGCGCTTCGCCCACGTGACTGCCGATGAATCCGGCGGCGCCGGTGATCAGGACGTGCTGCGTCATGAGGTCATTCCCGGTGTCACTCGACCGTCACCGACTTCGCCAGGTTGCGCGGCTTGTCGATGTCGAGTCCCTTCAAATCAGCCATGTGGTACGCGACGAGTTGCAGCGGGATCACGTTCAGGATCGGCGACAGCCACTCGGAACACTCGGGCACGCGCACGTGCTCGTCCGCCAGCTTCAAACTCTCGTCGTCGGATCCGATCGCGATCACGCGGCCGCCGCGTGCGCGCACTTGCTCGAGGTTCGAGCGCACTTTCTCGGCCAGCGGCCCGGCGCTGTTCACCACCAGGATCGACATCGCCGGGTCGATCAGCGCAATCGGGCCGTGCTTCATCTCCCCCGCCGGATAACCCTCGGCGTGCACGTAGCTGATCTCCTTCAGCTTCAGCGCGCCCTCGAGCGCGATCGGATAGTTGATGCCGCGGCCGAGGAACAGGAACCCGCGTTGGTTCTGGTTGTTCGCGGCGATCGCGCGCACGGCGGACACGGCGTGCTCGCCCAGCAAACTCTCCATTTTGGGCCGTAAGAGACGCAGTTCGGACACGAGGTCCGCGCCTGCCTCGGTCGAGATCGCTCCGCGCGCGCGGCCGAGGCGCACGGCCAAGAGGAACGCGGCCACGCACTGCGCGACGAAGGCCTTCGTGCTGGCGACGCCGATCTCGGGGCCGGCGTGCGTCAGGATCGTCGCTTCGGATTCGCGCACCAGCGTGCTGCCGATCACGTTACAGATCGCGCCGGTGCGCGCGCCCATCGATTTGGCGAGGCGCAACGCGGCGAGCGTGTCGGCTGTCTCCCCTGATTGTGAGATCGCCAGCGCAAACGTGTTCGGCACGAGCACTGGATCGCGGTAGCGGAACTCGGACGCGTAGTCGACGTCGACCGGGATGCGCGCCAGTCCTTCGATCATGTAGCGCGCGATCCAACCGGCGTGCAGCGCCGTGCCGCACGCGACGATCTGCACGCGGTCGATCGACTTCAGCTCACGATCGGAGAATCCCGGTGCGCCGAAGTCCACGTCGCCTTCTTCGACGCGCAAGCGATCAAACGCCGTGCGCGCCAGCACATCGGGCTGCTCGTGGATCTCTTTGAGCATGAAGTGCGGGAACGTGCCTTTCCCCGCTTGCTCCGGATCCCATTCGACGCGGCGCGTCGGGCGATCGACCTCCGTGCCGTCGATGCGTGTGACGCGAATCGGTTGATCGAGCTGCAGCTCGCACACGTCGCCGTCCTCGAGGAACACGACGTCGCGGGTGTGCGCGATCAGTGCCAGCACATCGGACGCGAGGTACACGCCATCCGGTCCGGCGGCGACGGCCAGCGGCGGGCCGGAGCGCGCGCACACGAGCTTCACGCCACGTGTGCCCTGTTCTTCCTGCGAGATCGCCGCGATCGCGTAGTAGCCGCGCACGCGTGCCAGACTCGCGCGCACCGCGTCGGCGAGGTCCTTGCCGCGCGCCATCTCGCGACCGACCAAGTGCGCCAGCACTTCCGTGTCCGTGTCCGACTGGAACTTCACGCCCGCGGACTGCAGTTCCGTGCGCAACTCGGCCCAGTTCTCCACGATGCCGTTGTGCACGAGCGCGACACGACCTTCTTGGTCCGTGTGCGGATGCGCGTTCTCGTCGGACGGCGGTCCGTGCGTGGCCCAGCGTGTGTGACCGATGCCCGCGCGCGCCTTCTGCAGCGCGCCGTCACCCAGCGCGTGCTCCAGCCGCTCGAGGCGACCCGCCTTGCGCCGAATCGTGATCGCACCCGCGTCGAGCACCGCGACGCCGGCCGAGTCGTAGCCGCGGTATTCCAAGAGGCGCAGGCCCTGCAGCAACGTCTCGACGACGTTGCCATCCCTCTGGATCGCACCGACGATGCCGCACACGTTCAGCGTCCTCCGCCGCGCGCCGCTTCGGGTCCGAGCGCGACGCGTCCGCGGAAGTAGTCGAGCGTGCGGTCGAGTCCGTCCTTGAGCGCGACGGTGGGTTCCCAACCCAGCAGCCGCTTCGCCTTCTTGATGTCGGGTTGGCGCACCTTCGGATCGTCGACGGGCAGTTCGCGGAACTCGATCTTCGACTTGGAACCCGTCGCCTCGATCACCGCGTGCGCGAACTGCAGGATCGTCATCTCGGCCGGGTTGCCGATGTTCACCGGCAGGTGTTCCTTCGAGTTCAAGAGACGCCAGATCCCCTCGACCAAGTCGTCGACGTAGCAGAACGAACGCGTCTGCGATCCGTCGCCGAACACGGTCAGCGCCTCGCCGCGCAGGGCTTGGCTCATGAACGCCGGCAGTGCGCGACCATCGCGCAGTCTCATTCTGGGTCCGTACGTGTTGAAGATGCGGATGATGCGCGTGTCGAGGCCGTGGAAGCGGTGGTAGGCCATCGTCATCGCCTCGGCGAAACGCTTGGCCTCGTCGTACACGCCGCGCGGTCCGACCGGGTTCACGTTGCCCCAGTAATCCTCCGACTGCGGATGCACGAGC
>JBBQCC010000186.1:0-9071 GCA_038318285.1 Planctomycetota bacterium
CCTCGAAGTCCTGCTCGCCGAACGCGGGCGCCCGCGCGTCCTGATCGTCGGCGACCTGATCCTGGATCGGTACGTCTCCGGCGACGTCGCGCGCATCTCGCCCGAGGCGCCGATCCCGGTGCTGACCGCGAAGCGCAGCGAGGAGAAACTCGGCGGTGCCGGCAACGTCGCCGCGAACCTCGTCGCGATGGGCGCCGAGGTCGATGTCGTCGGCGTGCTGGGCGAGGACGGCTGGGGACGCGCGTTGCGCGCGCTGCTCGAAGCGCTGGGCATCGAAACGAGCGGTTGCGTCGTCGATGCGACGCGCCCGACGATCCAAAAGACGCGCATGATGAGCGGCCCGCAGCAGATGCTGCGCGTGGACTGGGAGGACTCGCGGCCAGTCGTCGACGCGGCGCGAGCGCAGCTCCTCGCGAGCTTGCCCGATCGCGTGCGCGCCGCACGGGCCGTCGTGCTGTCCGACTACGGCAAGGGCGTCCTGGGTCCCGAGGTGATCGCCGCCGTGATCGCGGCCGCGCGCGCGGCGAAGGTTCCGGTGCTCGTCGATCCCAAGGGCGACGACTACAGCCGCTACCGCGGTGCGACGCTCGTCACGCCGAACCGCAAGGAGGCCGAGCAGGCGGTGGGGCGCAAGCTGGCGTCGCTCGAAGACCTGCCCGCCGCCGCGGACCAGTTGATGCGCGCGGGAGATCTGGATGCGGCGGTCATCACGCTCGGATCCGACGGCATCTACTGGCGCGATCGCCGCGGGGCGTCTGGCCGCGTCACCGCGCAGGCGCGCGCGGTGTTCGACGTCACGGGCGCGGGCGACACGGTCGTCGCGCAGCTCGCGTTCTGTCTCGCCGACGGCGTGGGCCTCGGCCCGGCGGTCGAGCTGGCGAACGAAGCGGCGGCCATCACCGTCGCGCGCCTCGGCACGCACGCTGTTTCGCGCGCGGAACTCGCCGCGCATCTCGCTTCGCACCGCGCCGAGCACGCGCGACCAGGAGGCAAGGTCGTGCGCGGCACCGAGGTCGAGACCCTGCTCGCGCAATGGCGACGCGAGGGGAAGCGCATCGTGTTCACGAACGGGTGCTTCGACGTCTTGCACCTCGGGCACGTGAACTACCTGCGTTTCGCGAAGTCGAAAGGCGACGTTCTGATCGTCGGCGTGAACGACGACGCCAGCGTGAAACGCCTCAAGGGTCCGACGCGGCCCGTGAACGGCATCGACGACCGGATGGAAGTGCTGGCCGCGCTCGAGATGGTCGACGCGGTGACGAGCTTCACCGAGGACACGCCCGCGAAGATCATCGAGCGCGTGACGCCGCACGTCCTGGTGAAGGGCGAGGACTGGGCCGACAAGGGCGTGGTCGGTCGCGAATGGGTCGAAGCACACGGCGGCGTAGTGCACCTCGCGCCGCTGGTGCCCGGACGCTCGACGACGAGCATCCTCGAGAGATCGAAGGGCGGGAATCCGTCGCCCAGCTGCTGACGCTCCGCGGAGCGAGCGATCAATTCCGTACGGTGTCAGACACCGTACGGAGTGAATTGTCGGAGAAGAGCCAGCGCTCGATCGCGGCGATCTGCACCTGCTTCCAGTGCCGCGCCTGCGCCGGGTCCGCGACGCCGTGGCGTTGACTGGGGTAGAGCATCAGCTCGAACGGCTTCTCCGCCTTCTGCAGCGCGCGCGTGAGCTGCATGGTGTTGCCGGGATGCACGTTGTCGTCGATGGCGCCGTGCGCGAGGACGAGGTGACCGTTGATCTGCGCGGCCGCGGCGACGACCGACGTCTTCGCGTAGCCCTCCTTGTTGTGCGCGGGCGTCAGCATGAAACGCTCGGTGTAGACCGAGTCGTAGTTCCGCCAGTCCGTCACCGAACCGCCCGCCAGGCCCAACGCGAACTTGTCCGAGTGCGTCAGCGCATAACTCGTCATGAACCCGCCGAAACTCCAACCCGTGATGCCGATGCGCTCGGGATCGGCGATGCCCTGATCGATCAACCACTGCACGCCGTCGAGCAGGTCGGCGCACTCCGTCTCGCCCAGTTTCTGGTAGCAGGGCCACGTCGAGACCGCGCCCTTGCCGCTGGCTGTACGGTTGTCGCAGCTCCAGACGACGATGCCTTTCTGCGCCAAGAGCTGTTGGAACATCCCGTTCGAGCCGCCCCACGCGTTCTTGACCGTCGGCGCGTGCGGGCCCCAGTAACCGAACACCATGACCGGGTAGCGCTGCGTCGGATCGTAGCCCGGCGGCAGGATGCGCATCGCTTCCATCGCGAAGCCGTCGCGCGTCTTCACTTGCAGAAGTTCCGGCGGCTGGAATCCGTACTCGGCCAGCGCTTCGACCGGGTTCGCTTCGAGCACGCGCAGCTCCGACCCGTCGCTCGCGCGGTGCAGGCTGCGCTGCGGCGGCGTAGCGATGTCGCTCCACGTGTCCTCGTACAGCGTGAGTTCGGCGTTGAAGTCGGCCTTGTGCGTGCCCGGCTCTCGGCTGAGGCGCTTCATCCCTGTGCCGTCGAGGTGCACGGAGTACACGTCGAGCCCGATGTGCGAACGCTCGGTCGCACTGAAGTAGACGATGCCGGCCTTCTCGTCGACGCCGTGCAGGTCGCGCACTTCCCACTCGCCGCTGGTCACGGCGCCGAGCAGCACGGCGCCGCGGTAGTGGTAGAGGTGCCGCCAGCCCGTGCGTTCGAGCGCCACCAGGTACGTGCCGTCGGCGAGCCACTGGATCGTCTCGAGGCGGTCGACCCAGGCCGGTGACGTCTCGCGCAGCAGCAGCGCGTCGCCCGTCGTGTCCGCGGCACAGGTGCGCAACTCGAGCCAGCGTTGCTCGCGGTCCTGCACTTGGTAGACGAGGCGACCGTCAGGACTCCAGCCGGCGTTCACGATCAGCGGCTCGGCGTCGGCGTGCGGCGTGAGATCGACGTCGATGCTGGCGGCATTCGCGACGTTCGCGACTCGCAACGAAACCGTCGGATTGGGCTCGCCGGATCGCGGATACGGCGACGACTCGACCTCGACGTCGTACGTGCCGTCGTCGACGATCGTGTAGCGCGGGACCCTCGTTTGATCGAGGCGCAGGTACGCGATGCTCTGCGAGTCGGGGCTCCACCAGTACGCGCGAAACGTGCCGCGCCCGAAGATCTCTTCCTGGTACAGCCAATCGAGCTTGCCGTTGAGCACGTTCGTCGAGCCATCCTGCGTGATTCGCGTCACCGCGCCTGTCTCCGCGTCCGCGACCCACAGATCGTTGCCTTGAACGAATGCGACGCGTCGGCCGTCGGGACTCCAGCCGGCTTCTTCCTCGGCCACGTCGGGTGTCGAGGTCAGTTGGAGCGCCTTGTCCGCGCCGACACGCGCGATCCACAAGTCCTTCTTGCGCGTGACGAGTTGGGCCTCGCGCCGCGCGTCGATTCGCGCGTTCGAAGATCCGGCGATGCGCTCCGCTTCGTCGGCGTCGATGCCGGGGATCTTCGCGATCGCGTCGGCGAGCGCGCTCTGCTTCTCGGGCTCCGACGTTTCGCCGGTCACGGCGTCCAGCACGACGCGCTGAGACTTCTTCGTCTTCGCGTCGGTCGTCGTCATCAAGCAGCGTCGCGCGTCGATCCACTCGACGCCGGAACCGATGCGCCCGCTGAAGTTCACCTTGTCGCCGGGACCGTAGATCGCCTCGAAAGTCAGCGGCTTGGTACCCGGAGCGATCGCCGTCGGAGTGTTCGAGTGCTCCCCGGTGTTGCACCGCGTCTCCGGCGCGCTGGAGCACGCGGCGAGCAGGCTGAGTGCGACGATGGAGATCGAGTTCGTGGACGCGAAGAGACTGCGATTCGGCATGCGATGCGACGTGTGCGGGTCGTCGGGGTGGGGGAGAGCGGGAGAAAGTACCCGCTGCGCGGCTCGCGCGCGGCTGCCGTCCGTGGTTCTCGCTTCCGGTCGCCCTCGAACACGCGCGAAATGGCCAAAACCCGGCCCGAAACGGCCCCGGTTCGCATCGTCCGCACGGATTCATGAGACTCGAAGCCCGTAATGTCGCGCGAGACGGACTCGTCCTCTCGCATCCGCACCCCGCCGGAAGTCATCGACCGGAATTCTCAAACCCCATGATCCAAGCCACGCCAACCCTCGCGTTCCTCACCGTTCCTACCCTCTTCGCTCAGGTGGGCGTGGAGCAGAACACGATCGGTGCGGGAGCACTCGCGCTCGTGCTCGGCCTCCTTCAACTCATCGTTTCGCTGGCGCTGTTCACGCTGGCCGTGAACAACGGCATCGCGGTGGTCAGCCGGATGATCGAGGGCCTCGACATCTGGGGCGAGATCAAGAAGAAGAACATCGCCGTCGGACTGCTCGCCGGCGGTGCCGTCATCGCCTACACGAACGTCGTCTCGGGGGGCATCGCCGGCATGACGCGCGGGCTGCAGAGCCTCGTGGTGTTCGACTTCAAGGCCGGGATCTCGGCGATCCTCGCCGGGGCCGTGAACCTCGTTGTCGCGTTGGCCGTCGCGGGCCTTGCGATCTCGTGGACGTTCAAGGTCATGGACAAGTGGACGAAGGACATCGACGAGAAGGTTGAGTTCAAGAACGGCAACACGGCGCTCGGAGTCGTGTACGCCGGTATCTTGATCGGAGCGTCGACGTTGATCGAGGCGGGCGTCTCGGGCGTCAGCTCGGGCCTCACGCAGTTCTTCACCTCGATCTTCGACAAGATGAGCTGAGCTGCGAAACTACAGGCAAGACGCGGCCGAACACGGCCGTAGTGCGCGGGGCGTTCCAGAAGGGGTGCCCCGCGCTGCATTCGGTGCCGGATTCTCTGGGTCGGCTCGATCGAGACGCTTGTGCGCGGCTCCGTCGGCAGCGAGTCTCCGCAGCGCATGAACTCCGCTTGGGATCTCCTGGCCTGTTCGGTGCGCAACTGTGGGCTGCCGCTCGCGCGGGAACCACACGCGTTGCGCTGCGCGAACGGACACGCGTTCGACGTCGCGCGCTCGGGTTACGTGAACCTCCTGCAACCGCAGGATCGTCGCTCGCTCGCCGCCGGTGACGCCAAGGAGACCGTGCAGGCGCGCCGCCGACTGCGAGACCAAGGCCTCGGGTCAGCCGTGGACGCGGTGCTGGGTGCGTTGCTCGCGGAGCACGTCTCGCGGGCGGACGCAGCGGTCGTCGACCTCGGCTGCGGTACCGGAGATCACCTCGTCCACGCGCTGGCGGATTCGGATCGACGGGGCGTCGGTCTCGACCTGTCCGCGCACGCCGTGGAATCGGCCGCGCGCAACTTTCCGCACCGCGCCTGGTGCGTGGCCAATTGCGACCGGGTCCTGCCGATCCGATCGGGCGCCGTGGACGTCGTGCTGTCGATCGACGCGCGTCGTCCGCGCGACGAGATCGCGCGTGTGCTCGCGCCAGGTGGTGCCGTGATCGTCGCAGTGCCGGGCGCGGGCGATCTGCGCGAGCTGCGCGCGGCGACGCTCGAGGACGCGCGCGACCTCCCGGGCCTGGCGCGCGTGGTGGAGGAGTTCGAGGGCGTGTTCGAGCTGGTGACGCGCGTCTCCACCGCGGAGCCCTGCGCGCTGGACGCCGCCGGCCTGCGCGATCTGTCGCTGGCCACGTACCGGCACGGTCGTCGCCGCGAGGACGAGAAGCTGGCGACACTCCGGGAGCTCGAGGTCACGATTGCGCACGAAGTCGGCCTGTTCCGTGCCGCGCGCGGCTGACCGCGCCGCTATCTTCCCGCCCCATGCGCGCGAGCCCCACGCGACCGAGCCCGCCGGATCTGGGCCCGCCGGATCTGGGCCCGCCGGATCCGAGCTCGCCGGCCGGCAGAGGCTCGAGTGTTGCGCTGCTCCGCGGGGTGGGCCTCCTCGGTGCGACGGCGCTCGTCGTCGTGAACATGGTCGGCTCGTCGATCTACACGCTGCCGGCTTCGATCGCGCGGGACGTCGGCCCCTTGGGGATCGTCGCCTGGGCACTGACCGCGTTCGGCTACCTCTTCGTGGCGTTCGTCTATGCGCGACTCGGAACGCGTTTTCCGCGTACGGGTGGACCGTACGCGTACGCGCGCAACGCTTTCGGCGACCTGGCGGGCTTCGTGACCGTGTGGTCCTACTGGCTCAGCGCGACGATCGGCAACGCTGCAATCGTGCAAAGCGCGGTTGGCTACGTGCCCGACCTGTGGCCGGAGGTCGCCGCGAGTCCTCTCGCCCAGTGCGGCCTCGCGATCGCGCTGGTGTGGATCTTGTGCCTCGTCAACGTCCTCGGCGTTCGTCTGGGTGTCAGCGTGCAGGTCGTGATCCTCTTCGTCGCGCTCCTGCCGCTGGTCGCCGTCGGCGTCCTGGGCCTGCTCGCGTTCGACCCGGCGAACCTCGAGCCCTTCGCGCCGAGCGGGTTGGGCGCGTTGCCCGCGGGCATGGCCCTCGTCGTGTGGGCCTACTCCGGAATCGAGTCCGCGACCGTGCCGGCGGAAGAAGTGAAGCGGCCCGAGACCACCATCCGGCGCGCGACGTACTGGGGGTACGCCGTGGGCACGGTGATCTACCTCGCGCTCGCGCTCGCGATCGCCGGCGCGCTGCCGAATGCCGTCATCGCCAACTCGACGCGGCCGCTGGCGCTGCTGGCCGAGTCCACGCTCGGCAGCGGGTTCGCTGGGTTCGTCGCGGTCACGGCGATCCTGGCCTGTTTGGGCACGCTGAACGGCTGGATCCTCATGGCCGGGCGCATCCCGGTCGCGGCCGCGCAGGACGGGCTCTTCCCCAAGCCGTTGGCCCGCATCCACCCGCGCTTTCGCACGCCGGCCGTGGGGCTCGTCACCGGTGCGGCGATCGCCAGCGCGACGCTCCTCCTGCTGGCGCGCGAGGAGTTCCTGGACGCCTTCGGGTTCGTCGTGGGCCTGACCCTGTTCCTGACGCTCGTTCCGCACCTCTTGGCCGCGGCCGCCGATTGGAAGCTCGGTCGCGGATCGCAACGTGTGACGGCTGCGATCGCCTTCGCGTTCGTCGCGTTCACGATCTACGGGTGCGGGCTCGTCGCGGCCGAGTGGGGGCTCGGGCTGATCGCGCTGGGCCTGCCCCTGTACGCGGTGCTGCGACGACGCGCGGGACGGCGGCACTGATTCCCGGCGGGCGCCGGTATCCTGCGCGCTTTCTTCGGAGACCGATTCTCATGCTGCACACCTTCCTACTCGTCCTCGCGGCCGGTGCCGCGGATCCCCATCCGTTCTCGGTCCACGACATGCTCGCGATGCGACGCATCGGCGATCCTGCGGTGTCGCCCGACGGGAAGACGGTGCTGTTCACCGTGCGCGACACGGACGTCCAAGCGAATCGCGGTCGCGCCGATCTGTGGCTCGCCGCTGTGGACGGCAGTTCGATCCGTCAACTGACCGCGAACCCGGAGAACGACAGCTCCGGTCGTTGGTCGGAGGACGGAAAGTCGGTCCTGTTCCTCTCGACGCGTGGCGGCAGTTCGCAGGTCTGGCGCATGCGCCTCGATGGTGGTGAGCCGCTGCCCGTCACGGACCTGCCGCTCGACGTCGAAGGATTCATGCCGTTCCCCGACGGCAAGCGAATCTTGATCGCGCTCGACGTCGTGCCGAACGCGGATGGAGCGAAGGAGATCTCGGGCACGACCGCGCACGACGAAGATGCGAAGAAGACCAAGTCCACCGGACGCGCGTACGAGACGCTGCTCTTCCGTCATTGGGACACATGGGAAGACGACAAGCGCATGCACCTCTTCGTGTGGGACGCCGAAGGTGGCGCGCGTGCGCTGACGCCGGGCCTGACGGTGGACACGCCGACGCGGCCTTTCGGCGGCATGGAGGAGATCGCGATCTCGCCCGACGGTCGCGACGTCGTGTTCACGGCGCGCGTGCCCGGGCCGGAGCAAGCCTGGTCGTGCGACTTGAACCTGTGGCACGTGCCGGCCGACGGTTCGGCCGCGCCGAAGCCCCTGACGGCGGACAACAAGGCGGTCGACACGACACCGGTGTTCTCGCCCGATGGGAAGACGCTCGCATACCTGCGCATGGAGCGCGCGGGCTTCGAATCCGACCGCCAGCGCGTCGCGCTGATGAAATGGCCTGCTGCGGGCGCACCGAAGATCCTGACCGAGGCGTGGGACCGTTCACCCGCTGAAATCGCCTGGTCCGAGGACGGGCGCAGCCTGTACGCGGCCTGCGACGACCTCGGGAACCACGCGCTGTTCGCGGTCGATGCGGCGAGCGGCGAGGCCAAGAAGCTCGTCGCGAAGGGCACCAACGGCAGCGTGCAGCCCGCTGGGAATCGCTTGCTGTTCCTGCAGGACACGCTGACGAGCCCGGCCGAGATCTGGACGTGCGCGAAGGACGGTGGCGACGTGCGCCGCGTGACGAACCTGAACGAGACGCAAGTCGCTGCGGCACAGATGGGGGCTTACGAGCAGTTCGAATTCCCTGGCTGGAACGGCGAAACCGTGCACGGCTTCCTCGTGAAGCCGGTCGGTTTCGACGCCGCGAAGAAGTGGCCGGTCGCGTTCCTGATCCACGGCGGACCGCAAGGCAGCTTCGGCGACCACTTCCACTACCGCTGGAACCCGCAGGCGTACACGGGCGCGGGCTTCGCCGCGATCATGATCGATTTCCACGGCTCGACCGGATACGGCCAGGCGTTCACGGACTCGATCACCGGCGATTGGGGCGGCAAGCCCTATGAGGACCTGATGATGGGCCTCGACGCCGCGCTGGCGAAGTACACGTTCCTCGACGGCTCGCGCGTCGCTGCGTTGGGCGCGTCGTACGGCGGGTACATGATCAACTGGGTCGCGGGGCACACGGATCGGTTCCGCGCGCTGGTGAACCACGACGGCAACCTCGACGAGCGCATGGCGTACTTCGACACGGAGGAGCTGTGGTTCCCCGAGTGGAGCACGGCGGCACGCCGTGGGAGAACCCCGCGGGTTACGCGAAGCACAACCCGGTCGACTACGTGAAGAACTGGAAGACGCCGATGCTCGTCGTGCACGGCGCGCTCGACTACCGCGTCGTCGACACGCAGGGCTTGAGCACGTTCACGGCGCTGCAGCGCAAGGGGATCCCGAGCAAACTCCTGTACTTCCCCGACG
>JBBQCC010000187.1:0-9046 GCA_038318285.1 Planctomycetota bacterium
CTTCCAGGTCGACAACCCGTTGGCACGTCCCGCGGACCCCTTGTTCGTGGGATTGCACGCACTGCGCTCGGCGCGGATGTCGAGCAAAGTCGTCGCCAAGCGCGACGCCGGCGAGAAGGTCGGTGTGCTGGGCAAGGTGGACGGAGCGCTGTCGTGCATCGAGTATTCCGACTTGCCCGCGGCGCTGCGCGAAGCACGCGACGAACACGGCGATCTCGAGTTCTCGGCTGGCAACATCGCGCTGCACATTCTCGACCGCGCTTTCGTCGAGGAGCTGACGCGCGGGGGACTCCAGCTTCCCTGGCACGTCGCGAAGAAGCGGATCCCGACGCAGGACGCACGCGGCAACATGACGGAGGTCGACGGATACAAGTTCGAGGCCTTCGTGTTCGACGCCCTTTCGCGCGCGGGACCGAGCGTCGTTCTCGAGGTCGCCCGCGAGCGCGAGTTCAGCCCCGTGAAGCAGAAGGACGGCGTGGATTCGCCGGCCAGCGCCTTCCGGGACCAGTGTCGACTCCACGCGAGTTGGGTCGCGAACGCAGGGGGCGCACTGCCGCCGCCCGACGCCGAGGGACTACAGCGCGTCGAGATCGATCCTCGTTTCGCCGAGGACGAGGACGAGTTCCGCGCACGCACGACCGCTGCGCCGCGCACGATCGCGGGCGGACACCTGTACGCGCCATGACGGCCAACATCACGTCGAACACCACTCCGTCGGCCGCCGTCGGACGGTCGGCAGCGGAGTCGCGCCTCCGCGCCGCGACGATCGTCGTCGTGTCCGGCGGGCGCTCGAGCGAGCGTTCCGTTTCGCTGGCGAGCGGCTCCGCCGTCTCTGCCGCGCTGCGCGAGAACAGGGATGGTCAGGGCCCCGAGCGCGTGCTCGACGTCGAGATCACGTCGAGCGGCGCATGGCGCACGGACGGGGAGGATCGACCGGTCGAGGACGCGCTCGCACGGCTCCCGCTCGAAGCGGTGTTCTTCCTCGCGCTGCACGGCGGCGACGGCGAAGACGGCACCATCCAGGGACTCCTGCGTTCGGCTGGTCGCGTGCACACCGGTTCGGGCGTGGCGGCATCGGCGCTGTGCATGTGCAAGAGCTGGACGCGCGCCGTGCTGACGCAGGCCGGCGTGTCGGTCGCTCCCGGGCGCACCGTCGACGCCGAGGAATGGTCGCGCGACGCAAGCAGCATCCTGGCGTCGATTCACGGCCTTTCACGCACCGGCTGGGTGGTCAAGCCCGACCGCGGCGGCTCGTCCGTCGCGACTTTCGTCGTGAACGATACGAGCGATCTCGCGTCGGCGATCGAAGCCGTCCTGGCGACGAAAGATCGGGTGCTCGTCGAGGCCTGCATCCGCGGCAGCGAGTGCACAGTCGCAGTGCTCGGCAACCGCGGCGGCCCCGTGCAGGCGCTCATGCCGGTCGAAATCCGGCCGAAACCGGGCCGCTTCTTCGATTTCGAGGAGAAGTACAGCGCCGGCGGCGCCAGCGAATTCTGTCCGCCCATGACCATCGACGCGGCGACCTGCGCGCACCTGCAAGAGATCGGTGCACGCGCGCACGCCGCGGCGGATTGCGAGGGCTACTCGCGCACGGACGTCATGGTCCCAGCCGACGGATCGGAACCGGTCGTGCTCGAGATCAACACGCTGCCGGGCATGACGGCCCGGTCGTTGTTGCCGCTCGCCGCCGGACACGCAGGGCTCTCGTTCCGCGCGCTGTGTCTGCGACTCGCCGCGTTGGCTCTCGAACGAACGGCGGATTCGAGTGCGACCGCGGGCGGACTCGGATGAGCGCGCTGCGCGTGTTGGTGATCGGCGCGACGGGAAGGCTGGGCGCGTTCGCGTGCGAGACGCTGGAGTCCGACGACGATTTCGAGCTCGTCGCGCGCGTCGATTCACGACACGACGTCGCAGCGCGCGTCGCCGCCGAGCGCCCCGACGTCGTGTTCGAAGCTACCGTCGCGGGGCTCGGTTCGCGACACGCGCGCATCGCGCTGGAGAACGGCGCGCGCCCGCTCGTCGCGACGAGCGGCCTCGGCCCTGCGGAGGTCGCGGAGCTCGACGCACTGGCCCGGGCCCGCGGAATGGGTGGCTTGTACGCGCCGAACCTCTCGCGCGGCATGTGGCTGATGCAACGCATGGTGGAGGAAGTCGCGCGACACGTGCCGCACTGCGAGATCGTCGAGCTACACCACGACCAAAAGCGCGACGCGCCGAGTGGGACGGCCGCGGACACCGCCCGGCGCATCCGTGCGGTGCGCGCGGCCCTCGGGACGGTCGCCGGCGGCGCGGCTCCGATCCACGACGTTCCAATCCATTCCGTACGGCTGCCGGGGCTCCTCGCGCACCAGGAAGTCCTGTTCGGCGCCCCGGGCGAGTTGCTGACGCTGCGCCACGACGCGCTCTCTCCGGCGGCCTACGGGCCCGGAATTCGCGCCGGGCTGCGGTACGCCGCCACGGCGGCCGGTTTCGCCAGCGGCATCGGTCATGCGTTCCTGGCCGAGGCCCCGCGCTGAGGCCGGCCGCGTTCCCGCGATCCGCGTCGAAACTGTTGCAAGCGGACGGGCGCGAACTAGCCTCGTCCGATCTCATGCCGGGTTGGCGAAATGGCAGACGCGATGGATTCAAAATCCATTTCCTGTGATGGGAGTCGGGGTTCGAGTCCCCGACCCGGCACCAATGCGAGCGCGAACAGCGCGCTCGGTCCGGCTGGGAGCGCGAGCCACACGCTCGGTCCGGCTGGGAGCGCGAGCCACGCGCTCGGTCCGGCTGGGAGCGCGAGCCACGCGCTCGGTCCTCCTGGGAGCGCGAGCCACGCGCTCGGTCCTGCTGGGAGCGTGAGCCACACGCTCGGTGGCCCACGGCTGGCGGCCGAGATGCTGCCCGTCCTGCTGCACGATCTGAACAACCATACGCAGTACCTCTCGGCTCTGGCGTCGCTGACCGGAGCCGGTGAGGCGCCGCCCCGCGGAGGCGACGGTCTCGCGCGCACCGGACAGGAGGTCGAGGAACTCGGTTGGCTCCTCGGACTGTGCGCCGGCGGATTCGGCACCGACCTCCTGCACGATCGGACGGAGCGGCGCGGACTCCCGCCTCTCGTCGCTCTCGTGCGCAAGGTCCTGCGTCGCGCCGGCCACGACATCGAACGCGCCGACCGCGAACTGCCCGACCTCCCGACGCGCGTCGGTTGGCGTGGAGCTTGGCGCGTTGGCGAGCTGCTGCACGCCTGCGCTCTGGTGACGGATGCGCCGCTCGCGTGGGAGTTGTGCGCGGCGGACGCCGGACTACGACTCGACTGCTACGTCGACCGCGCGAACTTGCCCGCCGACGTCCTCGGCACGGCGATCCTCGAGGAGGACGCGCATCTCGTCCGCTTCCACGTGCGGGCTGAGACGGTCGCGTGAAGTGGCTCGACCGGATCCTGGGTTTGGAACCAGAGACGAACGAACCGCCGCGCGGTGACGCCCTGCGCGTCGCCGAGGTCAGCAGCATCCTCGAGCGACTCGCACCGGTGCTCGCCGCGGACGGCGGGGAAGTTCGGCTCGTCGCGGTCGAGGGCGACGACGTCGTCCTCGCCTGGCGCGGTGCGTGCCGCTCGTGCAGTTCGCGTTCCGACACGCTCCAGCTCGGGATCGAACCCCGACTGCGCGCCGAACTCGGCTGGGTCCGCAACGTGCGCGCGGCGACGTAGCCGAGCGCGCGCGTCCCGAGGCTGTGGGTCGGCCAGCTTCGAAACGCGCCCGCCCGGCTTCAGTTCGTGATCGCGTTCGACGAACCGCGCAGCGTGCCGCTCGCGTCGCGCACGAGCACTTGGATCACGCGCGTACCCTGGATCGACGCCGGGTTCGGGAACGAGAACGATCCGGATCCCGTCGCGTCGGTCGTGATCTGGTTCCCCAACCGACGGATGTGCGTCGGGTAGGGCATGCCCGTCCAGAACACGTAGTTCACGAGGTCGTGCGCGCTCTCCACCGGTGCGTAGAAAGTCGTCGGGCTCGAGATGACGAAGGCACTCGTGTTCGGCGTCGCGCCCGTGAGGGACACGGTCATCGTCCCGTTCCCGTTCTGCACGGAGGTGAGCACCGGGCGTCGCGGGCTGAGCCCGACGACGCGCGCCGTCGCGAGGCCGAAGTCCGTGGCGCGGTACTGGATGCGCGCTCCCGCCGGTTGGAACGCGGCGAGCACGCCGTCGCCGGGCGCGTCGAAGACCTCGATGTCGCTGATCGAGTCCGACGAGCTCGCGATCGATCCGACGACAGAGCCCGAACGGTCGAGTTCCAGGACGTTCGAAGTGTTGCCGTACGGCGAAACTGCCAGGAAGAGATGTCCGAACTGCGGGCCGAACGCCATCGAATCCCCGCCGTCGAGACCGCTCGCGAACACCGTCGCACCTGACGCGGTCAGCGGGAACGGTCCGTTCGCGAGCTGCGTCGACGACCAGCGCAGGATCTGCACGAAGCCCGGGGGCGTGGGGAAGTCGTTCGACTGCGTCGCGTAGTACAAGTCGCCCGCGGGCGAGAACGCGACCGGGCCGCTCGGACCCGCGATCGTCGCGAGGGTCGTCCGCGCACCGGTGGCGACGTCCATGCGGTGCAGCGCGTTCGAGCAGGAGGACGAGCACACGGCCGCCGAGACGATGCCCGTCGCGGCGCCGGGCTCGAACGCGAACGCATAGTTCAGGTCGATCGTCCCCAGCAGCATGAGTCCGCCGGCGAGTTCCACGCGGTAGATGCTGCCGTTCGAGCTTTCGCCGAACACCGCGAAGGTCTCGGTCGGGTCGACTTCGATGAAGCTCGGGTAGCCGGTAACCGGCGGGCCGGCGATCGTGTGCAGGAAGGTGCCGTCGGCCTGCTCGCGCCAGACGAGCGAGCCGTCGTAGACGATGCGATCGCCGTTCGAGACCGTGGCGTAGCCAGCGTACGCGGTATAGCCCGGTAGGGCGCGTTCGATATCCGCGCCGAAGCCGGCGCCGACCGTGTCGCGCGCGCAGAGGGGCGTCGTCAGCGCGAGGAGCGCGAAGAGGCGAGTGAGCCCGATCATTCTGGAGTCTCCGTTCGAAGTTCCGCGTCGAATCGCCGGAACGGAACGGGCTCGAGACCACGCAGAAGACGGTGCAGATCCCCGCGCGAGGATTCGCGCCGGACGCAGTCTTCCGAGCAGCACGAGCCTTTCACCGAGGCCGGCGGGGGTTCGCCGACCGCGCCGCCTCCGTGCACGTGCGCGGTGGATCTCGGAGCGGAAGGCTCGGGCCACGTCGCGGATATCCTGACTCGCCGCCTGACCACTGCCCCCGGGACCGAACCTCTGCGAAAAGGGTCGATCGAAGCCTTCCCAAGTTCGACTCCGTGCGGGAGCCGCGCTCAGTGACCCGGATCCGTCGCGCGGATCCTGCGAGGACAGCTGTCGTCGCGGCTCACAGTGGCGGGACCGTCCAGGATTCTCACCTGCTTCCCCGCGTGCGCGGCCGATCGAAGTTGTCGGGCGACACGATCCCGGACGGTCGCGCGGGTGTCAAGCACACCGCCGGGCCTGCTTCGCGGCGAGGGCCGGACCTGCTTCGCGGCGAGCGCCGGACCTGCTTTGCGGCGAGCGCCGATTTCGCCTCGCGGCGAGCGCCGATTTCGCCTCGCGGTCAGCGCTCAGCCAGGACGTCCGCGGCGTGCGTGTCCTCGAGCAGCGTGATGCGCCGCCCGAGCGTGTCGTACAGCCGCGCGCTGCGCGTCCCGCGCAGGGCCTCGCGCGACCAGTCGACGGGCCCGAGCAGCATCAGGAGGAGCACGAACGATCCGTGCAGCAGCGCCCCGGAGAGTGCCCCGGCCAGGGCGCCGCCAGCGCGGTCGACGAGCCCGAGTTGGACCGCCTGGAGAGTCTCCTTCCCGAGGCGCCCGATGAAGGCGATCACAGCCAGCCCGAGAGCCAGGAAGGCGATCCAGACCACGCCGCAGGCGATCCGGGGATCGATGCTCGGCAGCGCGGCGGCGACGCCGTCCGAGAGCCGCGGAACGAACGCGCGCGCCACAGCGACGGTCGTGACGAGCCCGAGGAGGCGCACAAGCTGCCACCAGAGGCCGCGGCGCACACCCAGCACGAAGAACAGGACGATCAGGCCGAGCCCCAGGAGGTCGAGCCAGCGCGGGAATTGGGCAGCGGCCTCGTTCGGGATCGTCATCGTGGGGGAGTTGCTCGGGGCAGGGGATGCAGGTCCCCTTCCACCGGCTAGGCTAAGGGCCGCTTGCGTCTCGAACAACGACGCCACGACCCACCGCGTGAATTCCGATCCGCATCGTTCCGATCCCCACCGCATCGACGACTTCTTCCGCCGTGCAGCCGCCGCGATCCTGGCCGATCCCGTTTGGCGCGCCGAGTTCGAGTCGAGTCGAGCGGAGTTCTTTCCGGCCGAGCACGCGCCCGCAGACGTCCCGGCCGCGGCGCGCCGCCACCTGGAGTGGTTCCTGCTCGAGCGCGTCGACCCGCACGGTCCGGAGCTGGCGTTCGAACGCATCGTCCGCGAACTCGAACCCGACGCCGATCACGCGGCCGAATGGTCCGCGCGCCTGCGCGAGACGCACGTCGGCGTCCTCGAGGTGACCGGTGTCCAGCCGGGCGAGGGTCTGTGGGTGCGCGACCTCGGCGGACGCGGCGAGTTCCCTGTGTCCGAGGAAGCGGCGTCGCATGTGGTGCAGGTCGGCGACATCCTCGCCGGTCGGCTGTTCCCGATCGGCGGCGGCACATTCCAGCTGTCGACCGGCGCGGCATTCCATCGCGACGCGCGCCTGCTCGAAGCGCTGCGCGCCGACTTCGATCGCGCGCGAGAGAACAACCGCGGCGTCCTGCGCGTCGGCCAACGACAGGTCGAGTCGATCTTCTTCGGCCGCGCGCGGAGCGCACCGACCGACGCCGTGGCGGACGCGCGGAAGCTGCTCGTCGGATCGGGCATCGAACCCGAACTCGTCGAGACGTTCTTCGAGGACCTCGCGCAGGCACCGTGGGACGAAGATCGCCTCGTGCACGGAGCACAGGACGTCCTCTCCGAAATCCTCGACGATTTGGCCTTCGAAAGCGCCGTCGACATCGACGCGGCGCGCCGTGCGCTGCTCGCCGCGTGGGCGCAGCTCGCGAACCGCGGCCCCGGAACCGGGCCCACGATCGATCGGCCGACGCCGGAAACCGCGGGTGTCGCCGATCCCGCGACGGATGTGGCGACGGCCGTCGCGCGCTTCGAGGAGCGACGCCAAGCCGGAGAACCCGTCGCGAAGCTGCTCGACGAACTCGAGCGCGACCTCGCGTTGGAGGAACCGGGCGGCGAGTCCGACACCGACGGCGACCCGATCCCCGATTTTCCCGGTGTGGTCGGCGCGATGGTCGAGGAGTTCCTGTGGGAGGCCTCGACGCGCGAAGGCGACGCGGCCGCGGTGCGGCATGCGAACCTGCGCGATCTGGGCCGGGCGACGGAACACGTCGGCGTGTTCGAGAACCTCGGGCCGCGCGATCTGCTGGTGTACGCCGGCTGGTGGCTGCCCGAGACCGGAACGCTGGCTGGAGCCGACGATGCGCGTGCGCGCATCGCTTCGCTCGCCGCGTTCTGCCACTGGGCCGAGCGCGAGCACGAGCTGAAGCTGCACAGCGAGTTCCAACCGACGCTGGCTCGGCTGGGCGACTCGCTGCCGCGCATCGCGGAAGCGAACGAGCGCCGGACGCGCGGCGCGCGCCGAGACGAGGGCGAACTGTTCGAGTTGCTGAAGCTCGAGGACGAGCGGGTGCAACTGCGCTCGAAGTCGGACCGCGTGCTGGCCGCGCGCATCGAACCGGACCTGGCGAGTTGGCTGCGTCCGGGAGACCGAGTGCGTGGGTCGGTGCGCGACCAGGAGCGCTTGGCGGTCTATTGCTGCTACCCGCCCGAGGTCGCTGCGTTGACCCAGGCGGCCGACGATTCCGCCGAGGGTTGAGAGGCGGCCGGCTGGCGACGATGGCGGTTCTCTCGCTCGGGCTTATTCGTTTGGTCCTGTCTGATAATGTACGTTATGTCGATAGCGGAGTGCCTTCCCGTGACCTGGGAGACCGTTTCGGCCCCTGGCCGCTAGGATCCGGCCATGACCGAGCCCCGTCCCGCCGCCGCGCCCCGCGGCCTGCACTTTGAGGCCTTCGAACCCGGTGCCGTATGGACGACCGCCACGCGCCTCGTCTCCCAGGCCGACGTGAACGCGTTCGCCGAGCTCACCGGCGACCACAACCCGATCCACGTGGACGAAGCCTTCGCGGCCCGCAGTCCGTTCCGCAAGCGCATCGCTCACGGACTGCTCGTCGAATCCGTGCTCAGCGGGCTGGCTTGGGAGCTGGGCATCTTCGACGGAACGATCGTGGCGTTGCGCGAAGTCTCCATGCGTTTCGAAGCACCCGTCGTCCCAGGTGACTCCCTCCAGGTCGAGCTCGAGGTCCTCGAACGCGACCCCGCACCCGGTCCGCGGCGCGGCTGGGTCCGCATCGCCACGCGCGCCCGGAACCAGCGGGCCGAGCTCGTCCTCGACGGCCAGTGGGTCACGCTGGTCGCACGGGCCAGACGAGCCGCAGCGGCTCCTCCCGAAGGATCCGGGGCGTCCCACGAGGGGGCCTAGACTGTTTCGATTTCGTCCGGTCGCGTTCGGTCTGGTTCCCCTTGCGGAACGCCCGGCGCACGTACCCAGCAGAAATCGCGTGTTGCTGGCCCTCAGGGCATGGCTAGGATGACCAGACGGCGACCGAGCGCGCGGCACATCCGTTGCACTTGCCCGCCTTGGACGGGACCGCGGGACGCCGCGGCCGAGTCCTCGCCCACGGGTTCCCAACCAGTCAGCAATCATGAAGAAGTTCATCCTCCTCGGTGCCCTGCTCGTCGCGGGTAGCCTCGCGCTCCAGGACGTCTCGATCGGCCACGGCGGCAGCTATCGCGGTCCCGGCGACACCGTCCCGCCCGGCGGCGGCGGCGGCGGAGGCGGCGGCACGGGACCCAGCACCCCCGGGCCGTACGCGGCGCGCGCCGGCGGCCCCCCCCGAGCCACCCACCCAGGCC
>JBBQCC010000188.1:0-9041 GCA_038318285.1 Planctomycetota bacterium
TGGGCCGGCGTGCTCTTCACCGAGCACCCTGGGGAATCGGGCACGTGCGCGGTCGAGATGGTCGCGGGACTGGGCGACGAGTTGGTCTCGGGCCGTCAGCAGCCGCACGGATTCCGTCTCGGTCGCGCCAGCGGACGCATCCTGGGCGGCGAAGCACCGCCGATCGACTTGACCCCGCTGTACACGTTGGGCCGCCGGCTGGAAGCGCTGTTCGGAACGCCGCAGGACGTCGAGTGGGCCTACGCCGACGGCAAGTTCCTGTTGCTGCAGGCGCGCGACATCACCCGCCTGTCGCGCCTCGGTGACGAGGAGCGTGCGCTGCGCGAACGCGAGCGGCATCGCCTGTTGGAGGTCCTCGCAGACGCACCTGCCGACGAATCCGCGCTCGTCCAGAACGAGCTGTCGGAACTGCTTCCCGAGCCGACGCCGCTGTCGCTTTCGCTCATGGAAGCGCTGTGGAATCACGACGGCGCCGCCCACCGCGCGTGCAGCCAACTCGGGATCCCCTACGTCGTCACGCCGCACTCGCGTCCCTACCTGGTCACCGCGTTCGGCAAGCTCTTCGTCGACGAGCGTGAAGCGAAGCGCCGTCTGCCCAGCGGTGCGTCCGCGCTGGCGGCGTTCCGGCTCGCGCGTGCCGCGGATTCGATGGAAGAGTCCTTCCGTGAGGAGCACCTCCCGCGCGCCCAGCGCGCGGCGCGCTTCGACGCGGCACTCGACCTGGACCTGCTCGACCTCGCCGAGGTCGTTGCGTTGTTCCGCGAACGCGCGCAGCGCTTCGTCACGGAGGACTACGCGCGCGCCGAGGAGATCAACGTCGCCGCCGACTTCTACATGAAGAGCGCGGTCCGCGAGCTCGAACGTCACGGGCACGATCCGGCCGAGCAACTCACGCACGTGCCGACGACGGTCGTCCAGGAAGCGGCTCAGCTCTTGGCTCGACTCGGTCGCGGCGAGATCGCCGCCCGGGAATTCCTGGCGCACTCCGGTCACCGCGCGCCGCACGACTGGGAACTGGCCGCCCCGCGCTACGCCGAGGACGATGAACTCGTGGCCACGATGGCCCGCCGCAGCACGCAGACGACACCGCGCACGGCGACGCCGCGGCCTGCGCTGGGTCGACGCGTCCTCGACCTGGCCGTCGAGCGCGCCTTGCGCTGGCAAGTCCTCAAGGAGGAGGCAAAACACGCCGCTCTGCGCGAGATCGCGTTCGTTCGCCGTCTCGTCGTCGCCATCGGCGAGCGGACCGGGTTCGGCGAGCGCATTTTCCTGCTGCGCCTCGAGGAGATCGGTCGGCTCGACGAGGCGGCGTGGCGCGGCGGTACTGCGCTCGAGATCCTCCAACTGCGCGCCGACGAGCGCGACGCGTGGACGAGCGTGCGCATGCCGTCGCGGCTCGCGGCCGCCGATCTCGAATCCCTCGATCTGCTGAACCCCGGACTCCTCGCACGCCCCGTGCACGCGGGCGCCCTGCGCGGCACGCGCGTGTCAGGCACGTCCGGCGTGATCGGTCGTGCGCGCGTCCTGCGGACGGCGGACGAGTCCGACACGTTCCAAGACGGCGAGATCCTGGTGGCGCGGTTCACGGATCCGACCTGGATGCCGCTGTTCCCGCGTGCCCGAGCGATCGTCACCGAAGTGGGCGGCTGGCTCTCACACGCCGCGATCCAAGCGCGCGAGTACGGGTTGCCGGCCGTGGTCGGCGTCCGCGGAGCCCTCGACGGAATTGCGACCGGCGAGCTGATCCGGCTCGCGCCGAACGGGACGATCGAAGTGCTGCAGGAACGTCGCCGCGAAACGCGCATTCCCACGGCCATCGAGGTCGTCGTGCATCGGTCGGCGGGCACGCTGACCGGTCGCATCGCCAACGTGTCCGCGAACGGCGCACTCCTCGGCGTGACCGGCGTGAAGCTCAACCTGGGCGAAACGCTCTCGATCACCGTCGACGGCGCGCCGGCGCAACCGGCCACCGTCGTGCGCAACGGCATCCCGGGCATCTACGGGCTGCACCTCGCGACTCCCCTCGCGGGAACGCAGTTCGCGCGCGCGGGCTGAAGCGCGGGGGCCATCGCGGGACCCGCGTGAACGGGTTCAGAGCGTGTGACGCATCCGCTCGCTCTCGCGCGGCGGAGCGGCACCACGAGCTTCTGAGAGCGCGTAGGCTCGATGGTTCACACGCTGTCAGCTCGCGCGCGTGCCGAGACGCTGACGCAGCAGGCTCGCGCGCAGTCGATCGCGCTCGCTGGCCTCGATCAGCGTCGTGCCGATCTCCTCCTGCAGCAGGGCCTGCACGTGCCCCTTCTGCACCTGCACGCCGAGGTTGTTCAGGACTGCGAGCTTGGGTTCCGTGAGCATCTCGAGTTCGAAGCCGAGCCGCAGAGCAGAGAGGTGCGCTAGCGCCTGATCCGTCTGCAGCGCACGCGCGGTGCGCAGCAAGCCCTGGCTGCGCTGGATCCGATCCTGCAGCGCGGACTGACGCTCCGCCGCGAGCATCCGACGCAGATCGCGTTCGAACCGCACGATCGCCGGCACGAGCGCCTGCAGGTCGGCGATGAGTTGTTCCTCGCTGCGACCGAGCGTGATCTGGTTCGACACCTGGTAGAAGTCCCCCGCCGCGCGGCTGCCCTCGCCGTACATGCCGCGCACGGCGAGCCCCGTGCGCTGTGCGGCAGCGAACACCTTCTCGAGTTCCGTACGCACGAGCGACAGCGCCGGCAGGTGCATCATCACCGAGGCGCGCAATCCGGTGCCGACGTTCGTGGGGCAGCCCGTCAGGTAGCCCAGCGTGCGCGTGTGCGCGAACGGGACCCGCGCCTCCAGCATGCGGTCCAGGTCCTGCGCTTTGCGCCACGCGCGGCTCAGATCGAAACCGCTGGCGAGCGCCTGTAGGCGCAAGTGGTCCTCCTCGTTGACCATCGCGGCGATCGTCTCCGACGCGCCGAACGCGACGGCCCGGCCGGGGAGCGCAGCCTGACCGTCCTCGGACGGCGCGAGGTCGCGGCTGACGAGGTGCCTCTCGCGCAGTAAGACGCGCAGGAGTGGGCTGGCGCTGGCCATCTCCACCCACTGCGTCTCGCCGTCGAGCTTGGCAGCGACGAGTTCCTCCTGCAAACGTGCGCACAGGTCGGCGGCCTGCTGTGGATCCATCCGCGCGACGAAGGGCAGAGCGTCCACATTGCGTGCGAGGCGCACGCGACAGGACACCACGACGTCCGAGTCGGGACCGGTGGACGAGAGCCAGGTACCGACGCGCTCGGCGAAACGACGAAGATCGATCGGGGGCGGCGTCATGGAGTGATCGCCGTTTCTAGCACGCGCTCGGGCGGCGCAGAAGCTCCGCGAATTCGGTCAGGGAAGTGGCCGCTTCGGCCCGAGTGCGCGCCCGAGCGACTTGGAACGACTCGCGAGCTGTGCACGCGACGCCGCCAAGGCGCGTTCGCGGTCCTGGAGGATGCGTGCGACGTTGGCCAATTCGGCGTGCGCGCCCTCCAGCCGCTGCTGCTCGACGTTGCGCTCGTGGAGCGCCGTTTCCAGCTCGCCGCGCAATCTTTCGGCTTCCGCGCGCGTGTCCTGCAGCACGCGCCGGTGTCCCGCGAGGTCCGCGCTGAGGTCGCGCACGACGTCCTTGTGCGCGTTCAGGTCGGATTGGAGCACCGCCAGCACGGCGCGCACGCCCGCCAGATCGTGTTCCTGCTTCTCGATGCGGGCCCGGCCCTGCTCGGCATCGCGATGGGCGGCGTCGAGGAGCGCCTCGAGCCCGCGCGCCCGCTCGCGCTGGGAAGCGAGCTCCGACTGCGTCGCGCCGAGTTCCTTCTGCGCGTGCGCCAAGGATTCGCGGTGACCGGCCAGGTCCGCCTCCAGCGCCGCGATCTCGGCCGCTTGGCGGTCGGCCTGGTTCTCGAGTCGTGTGCGCGACGCGCGGTCCTCCTCGCGGGACTGCTCTGCTGACGTCAGCGCCGCGCGCATCAGCGCCAGTTCACCCTGCAGTTCGACACGCGTTCTTTCGGCATCCGCTCGACTGCGCGCCAGTTCGGCGCGTGAATCGGACAGGCTCGCGCGGTGCCCCGTGAGGTCCTCTTCGAGCGTGCGGATCGTCTCGGCCGTGTCCGCCCGCAGCGCCTGCTCGGCCGCGAGCGACGCGCGGTGACCGGCGAGATCCTCTTGGAGCGTCCGTGCCATCTCCCACAGGCGTTCGCGCTCGACGCTCCAATGCGAACGCGCGCGGTCGAACGAGGCCAACTCGCCGACGACCTCGTCGAACTTCTCGAGCACGCCCGCGGGTGCGCGCGGCGCGTCAAGGTTGGGGATCGCCACCGGGAGCGGCATGCCCGCCGCGGCGCCGATCAGCGCGTGCCGGTAGACGGGCGCAGCGTGGTCCGACGCGTAGAGCTCGCCGTTGTAGAAGCGGAACACGGCCTTCGCGAGGCCGCGCAGTTCGGGTTCGTTGTCGAGGTACAGCGATAGGCACATCAGCGGCAACCAGCGTTCGAGGTTGCCGTGACCGATCGCTGCGGTGCGCATCCCCGCAGCTTCCAAGCCGGCACTCGCTTCGGCCAGGACGGGCAGACCGTTGTGGCGGTGCTCGTCCAGGTAGCGGTGCTCGACGCCCAACTTGTCGCGCAGGAAACGTTGCAGCAGTCGTTCGGATTCGTCGACCTCGGGCGCGGCGTACGGGCCCGCCAGCACGACCCATTTCCGCGCCACGCGCGCGCACTCGGCCACGAACGCAGATCGAAACTGCGGCGGAACGTGCTCGAGCGTGTCGAACGCCGCGACGACGTCCACGCACTTGTCGCGGTAGGGCAAACGTCCGCCGTCGCCCAGCACGAGGCCCTTTTCCGCCGAGGGCTCGACGTCCACCAAGTACACGCGGTCCTTCGGCAGGAACGAGCGCAGGTTCGCCGTACGCCCGCCGACGTCGAGGATCGACAGCTGCTTGCCGTCCGAGCGCAACGAATCGAGCAGGTCCGCGACGATGCGGTAACGCTGGTACTGGTCGAAGGGCAGCTCGAGCGGGTCCTGGATCACGCGTCGGACTCCAAGGTGGTCGCGCCCTGGCCGGGTCGGTCGCGGACGACGCTCCAGTGCGAGGGCAGGAACAGCATGCCGTGTTGCAGACGACGCGCGTCGACGACTTGAAACGTCAGCACGTGTTCGCGGTGATCGATCGCCGTCGGCGCGGCCTTGCTGTGATCGTAGAGGAACGTCGTCAGGTAGTAGGAGCCCGACAGGAGCGGCAGCGCGTCGAAGCGCATCTCGACGACGCCCGTCTCGCCCGGAACGCAGTCCCGGATCTCGATCGGATGTTCGCGCCAGTGGTGGTTCGCGCCGTTCACGTACGTCCCGTCGCTGCGGTACAAGCCGAAGCCGAACACGGGGTTCGCCGCGGCCCCGTGCACCTTGTAGCGGATGCGCACGCGAAACGACTCGCCCGGCTGGAACACGAGTGAAGGTTGTCCCTGCGCGTCGATCATCTCGACGTCGGTGGTCTCGATCTCGCCCGTCCCCCAGCGCGGATATTCGCTGGTGCCGCGGTCGAACGACGAAAGGCGCTCGTTCCCGCGTGATTTCGCGCGCTTCAGGTACTCGTCGGCGACCTTCTCGGGTCGGCCTTGTTCGAGGATCTCGCCGCGGTCCAGCAGGATGACGTGCTGGCACATCGACTTGATCGCGCCCATGTCGTGGCTGACGAAGATCGTCGTCTTCCCTTGCTCGCGGAACTCGTTCAGCCGGTTCACGCACTTGCCGCGGAAATGCTCGTCGCCGACCGAGAGGGCCTCGTCGATCATCAGGATGTCGGGGTCGACGGACGATGCGACGGCGAAACCGAGACGGACGTACATGCCCGAGCTGTACGTCTTCACCGGGCGTTCGATGAAGTCACCGAGCTCGCTGAACTCGACGATCTTCGCGAAGCGCTCCTCGATCTCGGCTTCGGACATGCCCAGGATCGAGCACGACAGATGGATGTTGTCGCGCCCCGAGAATTCGGGGTGGAAGCCGGCGCCCAGTTCCAGCAGCGACGAGATGCGCCCTTGTACCTGGACTTCGCCAGCCGTCGGCAGCGTGATGCCGGTCAGCAGCTTGAGCAGCGTCGATTTCCCCGCGCCGTTCTCACCGATGATGCCCACGGTGGAGCCGTGCGGGATGTCGAGGTAGACGTTGCGCAGCGCCCAGAACTCGCGGTGGAACTTCTTCCCCGGCAGCAGGAGTTCCCACAGTCGGTGCACCGGCTTGTCGTACAGACGGTAGGCCTTGCCCGCGCCGCGGCAGAGCACGGCCGCGCCCGAACTCGATGTGGCACCGGGTGCCGAAACCTTCGTCGTGGTCGTGCTCACAGGAGGTCCGGGAAGCGCGGCTTTTGCCGCGAGAAGAACGTGGCGCCGAGGAGGAACACGATCAACGCGACGACCGCGAACGCGCCGACGATGGGCAGCTGCGGCCACAGTCCGTAGACCAGCACGCGCCGGTAGCTGTCGATCAGCCAGTACATCGGGTTGCACTTCAGCACCCAGCCCATGCCGGCCTCCTGGACCATGCGCGCCGGATAGAAGATCGGCGTCATGAACATGCCGACCGTCAAGGCGACGCCCATGATGTGGAAGACGTCGCGCGCGAACAGGTTCAGCGTGCTGAAGACGAAGCCGAGCCCGACGGTGAACACGAGCTGGACGGCCAACAGGAGCGGCAGGGCGGCCAGCGTGTAGGAGAACCCGATCGCGTGCATCGGCGGCGGCGCGCCGGCCACGGGCACCATCGGCGACACCCAGGCGTAGAACGCGACCGCGATCAGGGCGATCGCGACGCCGATCAGCATGTTCACCAGCGACGAGATCGCCAGATAGACCGGCAGGATCTCGGACGGAAACACGATCTTCTGGATGAGGTTCTGGTTCTCGACCAGCGTGTTCGTCGAGCGCGACATCGTCTCCGCGAACGCGTTCCAGACGAGGATGCCGGCCAGCATCAACAGCGCGGTCTCCTGATCGGTCTGTCCCGGATCCCAGCGGTTCTTCAGCACGAAGCTGAACACGAACATGTAGATCACGAGGTTCAGCAGCGGAAAGATCACCGACCAGAAAAACCCCATCGCCGAACCGACGTAACGCGCGCGCAGGTCGCGGCGCACCATGTCGGACAGCAAGCGGCGGTTCTTGCCGAGGGATCGGATCAGCGAGAGCACACGGGACCTAGAGGACAGCCTTCCCGAGCGCGGACAGCACGAGATCCACGGCCACGCGCGCCGTCGCATTCTGGTTGTCGAGGATCGGATTGATCTCCGTGATCTCGAGCCCGAGCAGTTTCCCGCTCTCGGCGGCGTGCTCCATGATCAGGTGGCTCTCGCGCAGCGTCGTGCCGCCGAACACGGGGGTCCCCACACCGGGAGCAACGGCCGGATCCATGCCGTCCACGTCGAACGACAGGTGGAATCCGGCCGTGCCGGCGCAGGCGATCTCGATCGCCATCTTCATCACCTTGTGGACGCCGTGCATGTCGATGTCCTTCACGGTGAAGACGTGGATGCCCGACGCCTTGATCTCTTGGCGCTCGTGCGGATCGATCGTGCGCACCCCGATCAGCACCGCCTTCTCGACGTCCACCATCGGCACGCGTTCGCCGAGGTTCACGAGCTCGGGCGCGCCGCGACCGATGCACGCCGCCAGCGGCATGCCGTGGACGTTGCCCGACTCCGTGCTCTCGGGCGTGTTCATGTCGCCGTGCGCATCGAACCAGATCAGCCCGATCTTCTTCTGCTGGCGGTGGTAGTGGCTCGAGATGCCCGCGATCGTTCCGCACGCGATCGAGTGATCGCCGCCGGCGACGACGGGAAAACGGCCATCCGCCAGCACGGATTCGACGCGACGACGCAACTCGGCGCAGGCTGCGGCGATCTCCTCCAGAAAGCGCGCCTTCGGATTGCGCGGCACACGCGAGACCGGCTCGGGTACCGGCACGTTGCCGCGGTCCTCGAAATCGAGGCCCAGCGCACGCACGCCGGCCTCGATGCCCGCGATGCGCATTGCGCTCGGCCCCATGTCGACGCCACGCCGTCCCCCGCCGAGGTCCATCGGGACTCCCAGGAAACTCACCTTTCGCTCCATCATCGAATTCTCCGGAGAGTCACGCTGTCGCCGGCACTCAGACCCGTGCGCGCGGCGGCATCGCCGTCTCGCACCGCGATCTCGAGCGCGCCGAAGGAATCTACCAGGGCGAGCATCTCGCCCGGAGCTGCGTCCGCGTACGTCCCGCGCACGGGGAGGTCGCGCCCGTCGAGATCGACGCACCAGGCACTGGGATCGGGCTCCAATTCCTCGGCACGCACGTCGAGCACCAGATTGCCGAAGTGATCGGCGAAGAGCACCGCGGCCGCGCCGCGATCGCCCTCGACTCGCGCGTTCCGAACCGGACCACGCAGCGGAGCGACCTCTGGACCGAAACCCGCTTCGAGCGGCGCGAGCCCGCTCGCGATCGCCGCCGCCGCCGGCGCGAACACGTCGCGGCCGTGGAAGGTCCGGCTGGCGCCCGGCAGCGCGAATCGTTCGACGTCGAGCGCGCGCACGCGCGCCCCGGCGCCCAGCACGCCGTCGAGCAACCCGTTGTCCGGAGCCAGGAACGCACTGCCCTGGTCCTCCGCGACGAGGATGCGCCGCGTCGAGCCCACGCCCGGATCCACGACGGCGACGTGCACCGTGCCGACGGGAAAGTACGCGCGCGCGTGCGCCAGGAAGAACGTCGCGCGCTCCACGCTCTGCGGCGGGATCGCGTGGCACAGATCGACGACGCGCGCCGCCGGAGCTCGACCGAGGATCACCCCGTGCACGATGCCGACGTAGGGATCCTGGAGGCCGAAGTCCGTCGTCAACGTGACGACGCCACTGGGCACGAAGGGTCGCGCACCGACCGACCCGGCGGGAGAGGGCACGTGCGCGCCCCTCAATGCGTCCGCGACGCGATCGCGCCCAGCCACGCGCCCTGGACGGCCGGGTTCGCGCTCGTCGTGCGGAGCTCGCGCAGCAGGCGCTCGTACTCCGTCGGACCGC
>JBBQCC010000189.1:0-9024 GCA_038318285.1 Planctomycetota bacterium
CGGCCGGGCTGAAACCTTTGGCCTTCGGGCGTCTTCGCGCCCGGCGCCACGGCGAACCGGGGCGCGGTCGAGTAGCCGTCGTAGTGCGGAGGATCCGTCCACAGCACGACGGGCGCGCCGACGGGGAAGGACCTTCCGGCCACGACGATCGCGTCGTTTTGCGCCGGGACCCAGGTCGACGCTTCGGGTGGCACGGCATGTCGGGGCGCAGGCGCGCGGCAGGCGGCGACGGCCACGAGGAGGAGGCAGACTGCGGAGCGTTTCTGCGTCATCACGGCACGAACGTACTCCTCTCGAAGGGTCGGATCCACCCGCCGTGCGCGCGCGACTGCGACGTCTTACGCCGACCTATCCGGCGGTCTGACCGCCGCACGAGCTGCCCGCGCCGGCCGTGCAGCCGAAGCAGTGCCGCCGCGTGACGATCCGCCGCGTCGCCAGCGCGTCGTGATCGAAATCCGTCAGGTGCCGCGGCGCGCCGAAACCCATCTCCAGCTCGAGCATCTGGTTGAAGTCGCAGTCGAAGAGGCGTCCGTCCCAACCGACCGACAGGGTCGTGCGGCACATCACGCCCGCCGCCGCCGTCGGGTTGAAGGCCGCCGTCAGCTTGTGCATGTACGCGGCCGTGTTCCCGCTGCGGTCGAGCCACTCGAGGTAGCGCGAAATCGGCATGTTCGTGATCGTGAACAGCGCGTCGAACTCGACGCCGTGCAACCGGCGCATCTCGCGCTTCCACTCGGCCTCCAGCGACGCCTGTGAGGCGCTGGGCAGAAACGCGCCTACCGGATTCGTCACCAGGACGAGCCGCAGCGGTCCGCCGCGTCCGTAGCCGACCGCGTTGAGCTGGCGCAGCCCTTCGATCGAGCGCTCGAACACGCCGTCGCCGCGTTGGCGGTCCGTGTTTCCCAGGCGGTAGTGCGGCAACGAGGCGACGACCTCGACCTCGTTCCGCGCCAGGAATTCGGGCAGGTCGGCGAAGCGTGGCAGGACCAGGATCGTCAGGTTGCAGCGGTCCAGGACGTGCCGGCCCAGTTCGCGCGAGCCCTCGACGAGGCGGCGGAAGACCGGCGCGAGTTCGGGCGCGCCGCCCGTGATGTCCACGGTCGGGATCGACGTGCGCGCCAGGACGCGCAACGCCAGCTCGGCCGTTTCGCTCGTCATGACCTCGGTGCGCGTCGGCCCGGCGTCGACGTGGCAGTGGTTGCACGTCTGGTTGCAGAGCTTCCCGACGTTCACCTGGAACACCTGGATGCCCAGCGCGCTCAAGGGATGCAATCCCGCCTGCGCGAGCCGCGCGTCGAAGTCGCCGCCGGGCAGTTCGAGCGCGTCGAGGACGCGCATCTGCTCGATCGGACTGGCCAGCGGCGCGCCGCGCGCCTGCAGGGTCGGCAACGTCACGATCAAGCGCGCAGCTCCGTGAAGACATGCGTGTTCATCGGGGTGCGCGGGCACGCATCGGGGTCGCGGTCGCTCACATCGAGACCTTCGCAGCGTGCTTCTTCATCTGGACGCCGTGCACCAGCGCCGCGCCGCCCGTGATCGCGGCCGCGACGTGCACGGCCTCGGTCATCTGATCCATGTCGTAGCCCTTCGCCAGCGCGTCGCCCGTGTAAGCGTCGATGCAATAGGGACACTTCACCGCGTGTGCGACGGCCAGCGCGATCAGCGACTTCTCGCGCGCCGACAGCGCACCGTCCGCGAACGTCGCGCCGTACCAGGCGAAAAACTTTGCGGCCAGCTCGGGCGCGTGCTCGCCGATCGCCGGGAATTGGGCCAGGTCGCCGGGCTCGTAGTACTCGCTCATCGGGGATGTGGGGTGGGGTTCGTAGGGCTCGGTCGGGATCGGGTGCGGGGCGCGCAGGGTGGGTCAGGCGCCAGGAGACTCCAGCGCCCTCGACGCAGAGCGCGCTCCGCATTCAACTTACGCGCGCGAGGGCGCCTTCGGACGCCGATTTCCGAGCGACCCGAGCGCGCGCCGAACGTCATGGGGACATGCGAACCGTGCGCTGTCTGGGCGCCTCGCTCTTCGGGGCCGGGGCGGACCTCGTGACCATCGAGGCCCACATCGAGACGCGGGACAAGGGCGGGACCGAAGTGTTGCTGACCGGGCTGCCTGATTCCGTATTGCGCGAGAGCCGCGGGCGCATCCAGTGCGCGCTGGCGGAGAACGGTCTCGACCTGAGGCCCGGGCGCCTGTTCCTGAACCTGGTGCCGGCGGCGCGGCGGAAGTCGGGGGAGATCCTCGACCTGCCGCTCGCCCTGGCCGCGGCGGCCGCTTCCGGACACTTCGATCCGCGAGCGCTGCGCGGAGCGATCTTCTTGGGCGAGCTGGGTATCGACGGACGCCTGCACGCGGTCCCGGGCGGGCTGGCGGCGGCGCTCGCGGCGCGCGATCGGGGCATCGCGCGGCTGTTCGGTCCGCCCGCGACCGCGGCAGAAGCCGCCGCGTTGCCCGACGTCGAGGCGTACGGCGCCCAGAACCTGGCGCAGGTCGTCGCGCACGTCGCCGGAGCGCGCGCCCTGGCACGCGCGACGCCGACGACGGACGCGGCGTTCTCGCCCAGCGGGTCGGCTTCGCTCGACGACGTGCGCGGCCTCGTCGACGCAAAGCTCGCGCTGGCCGCCGCCGCGGCGGGCGGACACGCGATCCTGTTCGTCGGTCCGCCCGGTGCGGGCAAGAGCATGCTCGCGCGCCGGTTGCCGCGGCTCCTGCCACCGCCCGAACTCGAAGAACGCCTCGCGATCACGCGCGTCCTCTCGGCGGCCGGTCGCTGGCCCGGCGGTCTCGCGCGCGAGAGGCCGTTCCGCGCGCCCCACCACACGACCAGCTACGCCGGGCTCGTCGGTGGCGGTCCGTCGGCGACACCGGGCGAGGTGACGCTGGCGCATGGCGGCGTGCTGTTCCTCGACGAACTGCCCGAATTCCGCCGCGACGTGCTCGAAGCGCTGCGCGAACCGATCGAGAGTGGCACGGTGACGATCTCGCGAGCGACGCAGCGCGTCGACCTGCCGGCGCGGTTCCAACTCGTCGCCGCGATGAACCCGTGCGCGTGCGGCTACCGCGGACACCCGCGTATCCCGTGCAAGTGTCCGCCGACGTCGATCGAGCGCTACCGGCGGCGCATCTCGGGACCCCTTCTCGATCGGATCGACCTCGTCGTCGAGGTCGCGGCGACGGAGGCGAGTGAACTCGTCCGCAGCGCGTGCGAACGGCACGTCGATCCGACGACGCGCGAGGCCGAGCTGACGGCGCGCGTGCACGCCGCCGTCGCGCGGGCGCGCGCGCGCCAGGACGACCAGCGCAACGTCCACCTCGACGCGGAGGGCCTCGACACGCACGTCGGGCTGGACGAGCGCGCGCGCAGGCTGCTCACGGACGCGGCGACGCGGCGTTCGCTCTCGGCGCGCGCCGTGCAGTCGCTGCGCCGCGTTGCGCGGACGTGCGCCGACCTCGCAGGCGAGGATCGCGTCGGTTCCACGCACGTCGCTCAGGCGTTGGCCCTGCGAGCACCGCTCGGTTGAGCGGTGCTGCCACCAAACCTGCGAGCACCGCTCGGTTGAGCGGCGCTGCCACCAACCCTGCGAGCACCGCTCGGTTGAGCGGCGCTGCTCGGGCCTGCCGTGCCGCCGACTCGTGCCGCACGGCTTCGACCGGGTCCATGTTCGCGGCGCCAGGGTTGGAACCGCGCGCGCCGCACGAGCGTGCCGCTCCGATCACTCGTGCCGCAGGGCTTCGACCGGGTCCATGTTCGCGGCGCGCCAGGCCGGGTAGAGACCGAATACGATCCCGATGCCGGCCGAGATCAGGAACGCCAGGATCGGCGCCGTCGGCGTGACGATGGTGGGCATGCCGGCCCAGTACTCGATGCCGATCGGGATCAGGAGCCCGAGCGCGATCCCGAGCAGGCCGCCGCCGATCGAGAGCACGACCGTCTCGACCAGGAACTGCGTGACGATGTGGCGCTTCTTCGCGCCCAGCGCGCGGCGGATGCCGATCTCGCGCGTGCGCTCCGTCACGGTCGCGAGCATCACGTTCATGATGCCGATGCCGCCGACCAGCAGCGAGATCGCCGCGATCGAGCTGAGAACGATCGTGAAGATGCGCTTCACCGCCTGCGCGCGCAGCAGTTGCTCGAGCGGCACGACCACTTCGTAGTCCTGCTGGTTGTGCTGACGCGCCAGCATCTCGCGCGCGGCGGCTGCGATCGGCGGCACGGATTCGTCGCTGTCGGCTTCCGCGATGATCTCGTGGAGTTGGACTTCTTCCATCTCGCGCGAACCCGAGCGGATCTTGACCTGAATGTCGCCGAACCAGCGACGCGCGGTCTCGAGCGGGAGGAACACCTCGCCCGTCACGTCCGCTCCCGGTTGCGGCTGGTCCGAGCCCAACGGAACGCGCGGCAGCAGGACACCGACGCACGTGAAGTAGTCCGCGCCGATCTTGATGCGCTTGCCGATCGAACTCTCGAACGGCGACAGGAAGCGCGCGACCTCGTAGCCGAGCACGCACACGTTCGTGAACCCGAGCTGGTCCTCGACCGAGATGAAGCGCCCTTCCGACAGCGGCCGCCCGGTCACGTCCACGTACTCGGGCACCGTGCCGAGCACGCGCGGGTTCAGCGCGCGTTCGTTCAGGCGCACTTCCTGCTGGAGCTGGCGCACGGGAACGGTGCGCAGCACGCCCGGGAACGTTTCGGCCACGCGCTGGAAGTCGAAATCGGTCAGGCCGTAGCTCGAAATGCGCGAAGTCTCGGCGCCACGCACGAGATCCTCGGCCGGCTTGACGCTGCGCAAGATGACGTTGCGGCTGCCGAGCTTGCGGATCTGCTGCTGCGCCTCTTCGCTCGCGCCCTCGCCGATCGCCAGCATCGCGATGACGCTCGACACGCCGAACAGCACGCCGAGCGTCGTCAGGATGCTGCGCAGCTTGTGCAGCATCAGGCTGCGCACGCCCAGCCGGATCGTGCCGAACAGGGTCGCCTGTTTCACCGCACGGTCCCTATCGCGGCCAGTCCCTGTCGGTTTTCGCTGACCGTGTCGATCTTGCCGTCGCGCAGGAGCAGGGTGCGCTCGGCGCGCTCACCGACCTTGGGTTCGTGCGTCACGAGCAGGATCGTCTTGCCCTCGGCGTGCAGTTCGTCGAACAGCGCGAGGATCTCGAGCGCCGTCTTGCTGTCGAGGTTGCCCGTGGCTTCGTCGGCGAGCACGATCGCAGGGTCGTTGACGAGCGCACGCGCGATCGCGACGCGCTGCTGCTGACCACCCGAAAGTTCCATCGGCTTGTGCCCGAGGCGCGACCCGAGACCGACGCGCTCGGCCAGGATGCGCGCGCGCTCCTCGCCGTCGTCCGGCGGATCGTCCTGGTAGAAGAGCGGGACGAGGATGTTCTCCAGGACGTCGAGCTGCGGGATCAGATTGTAGGACTGGAAGACGAAGCCGATCTCGCGGCTGCGCAAGTCGGACAGCTGGTCGTCGTCGAGGCCTTCGACCTCTTCGCCGCGCACTCTGTACGAGCCGCTCGTCGCGCGGTCGATGCAGCCCAAGAGGTTGAGCAGCGTCGACTTGCCCGACCCCGAGCTGCCCATGATCGACCAGTACTCGCCCTTCTGGAAGGTGAACGAGAACCCGTCGAGCGCGCGCACTTCGT
Source organism: Planctomycetota bacterium (assembly GCA_038318285.1). Lineage (GTDB taxonomy): Bacteria > Planctomycetota > UBA1135 > UBA1135 > JAEUHZ01. The sequence goes on from JBBQCC010000189.1 coordinate 5,645, forward strand.
GCGCACCCATGCGGTAGACGCGCGTGATGTCGCGGAGTTCCGCGACGGCGTTCGCCGCGGGACTCCCGGACCCGGTCGTCATCCGCGCTCTCCGCGGGCGGGTTCCTTCGGCGCGGCGTCCGTCTTCGCACCGGCACCGGACGGCGGCGACTCGGTGCTCGCACCGGTCGAACCGGCGTCCTTCGCACCCGCACCGCTGACTCCCCCCGTTCGCGGGCGTCCGCTACCGCCACCGCCGGCGCCCCCTCCGGCGCCACGGTCTCCGCGTGGAGCCCCGTCCGGTCGCGCGCGGCGTTCGCCGCTGCCGGCATCCGTCGGGCCCGCTTCGCCGCGGCCCGCGCCGGGAGCCTTCCCGCCGCCGGGGGCAGCCGCGGGCGCCGCTCCCGCGTCGTTCGGTCCGGCCGCGGGGAACGTGCTCAGGTCCTTCTCCCGGTTCGTGGCTTTGGGCGTGAAGCCGGCCGGCGGCGACAGCAGCACGGTCTGGCCATCCTTCAAGCCCTCGACGACCTCCACGAGCGTCTGACTGCTGCGGCCCGTCTTCACGATCTGCTTCTGGGACTGGTCGCCATTCACGACGAACGCGATCGTCTGATCCCCGTCGAGGAAGATCGCCTGCAGCGGCACGACGAGCGCGTCGCGCACGACGTCGGAGAGGATCTCGATGTTGCACGACATTCCCGGCCGCATCTCGAGGTCGGGTTTCAACACCTGGATCTCGGTGCGGTACAGGCGTTGGTTCGGGTTGGCCCACCAACTGCCCTTGTCCGCGAGCGGCGCGACGTACGTGACGCGGCCCTCGAACTCCTGGTTCTTGAGCGCGTCCACGACGATCTTGCACGGCTTGCCCGGCGTGACCTGCTGCAGCACGGACTCGTGCACGCTGGCCTCGACGATGATGCCCGTCGTGCGCGGGATCGACAGGATCTCCTGGCGTTCACGCACCTGCGTGCCGACCTGGATCGGATCGCTGTTGCCCATCCGTCCGCCCTCGACGCGCGAGTACACGACCATGCCCGGCTGCGTTGCGACGATGCGTCCCTTGTCGATCTGGTCGACGAGCTTCTGCAGCTTCTCCTTCTCGAGGTCGAGCTTCGACTTGCTCGTCAAGAGCGCCGACTCGTAGTCAGCGAGCCGCGCCTCCGCCTGCAGCTTCGCGCGGTCGAGGCCGCGGTCGGCCTCCTGCACGTTCGCCTTGAGCTCGATTTGCGTGCGCGGGTCGTCGTATTTCTCCAGCAGGTCGAACGCGCGCCGTGCCTGTACGAGCTGCACTTCCGCCCGCTGGAAGTCGAGTTCGTCGCGATCGAGCTCCGTCTGCGTCAGGAAGCCCTTGTCCTTCAGGCTGACCGACCAGTTGTAGGTGTTCTGCGACTTGGCCTTCTCGGCCTCGGCCAGCTTGATCTTCTCCTGGGCTTGCGCGCGCTGCTGCGCCAAGTCGCCCTCGAGGTACTTCTCCTTGTCCTTCTCCGCGAAGAGCAGCTTGCGCTCGGCGGCCTCGATGTCGCTCTTGTTCTGGCTCTCCTGGATCTCGAACTGCGCCTTGGCCTTGACGAACGAAGCCTCGGCGTTCTGTACCGAGATCTGCTGCGCCACGCGCCTGTCGCGCAGGTCGGCCACGTCGAGTTCGCACAGGAGGTCGCCGACCTGGACGATCTTGCCCTCCTCCACGAGCGACAGGATCGTCGCCTGACCCTCGATGCCGCTCTTCACGGAGAGCGCGTCCTTGGACGCCAGGTTGCCGCGCTGCACGACGCTGATGACGAGCGTCTTCAGCTCGACCATCGCACCGAGGAGCGGCTTCTGCTCCGTCGCGCCGATCCAGCCGGCTTTCCACGCGCCGAACGCGCTGCCGCCCACGACGACCAACGCGATCCAAATCCAAGCCGTCGAGCGCTTGCGCGCGTTCTTCTGGGTGCTCATGCGCCCTCCTGTGTTGCCGGCTCGAGCAGACGAATGCCCGTCTCGTCGAATCGCAGGAGCTCCATGTCGAGATAGAGCCCCATGCGGGCCAAATTGTAGTCGATCAAGGAAGCGGTGGCCGAGTTCTGCGCCGACAGCAGCGACTCCTGCGCTTCGAGCAAGTCGCGCGTGTCCGCGCGACCGGCGTCGAGTTGCAGACGCGTGCTCTCGATGCGGCGTTCGGCGAGCAGTACCGCGTTCTGCTGGATCAGGAAGCTCTCGAGCTGCGTCTTCGACTGACGCAGGTCGTCGCGCAGGTCGGCGCGGATACGATCGCCGGCCGCTTCCGTCGTGCGCGCGGCGACTTCGCGGCGCACGATCGCTTCGCGCCAGTTGTTGCGCTGCGGCAAGCGTTCGAACGGGAACGAGTAGTTGAGCCCCAAGCCCCACGCCGAACGGTCGTACTTGAGCGGACGGCCGTTCTCGCTGAAGGCGCGGAAGTCCGCATTCACGCTCAGCACGCCCTGCAGCGCGTCCTCGGCGACGGCGACGCGGCGCACCGTGTCCTCTTCGCGCTCGACGACCGTCAAGTAATCGAGGCGGCTCGTCAGCGCGATCCGCGTCGCGGTATCCTCGGCGATTTCGTCGGCCGGCGGCGGCGCGGCCGCGAGCGTCTGGAGATCCGACGCGTCGAACTGCACCGCGACTCCCAGCGGCAGCCCGAGGAACAGCGCGAACTCGTCGAGTTGTCGGTCGTACCGCGCCTGCGCGTCGAGCAGCGAGTTCTGCGAGCGCAGTTCGTCCTGGCGCGCCTGACCGAGCTGCACGTCGGACAAGCGGCCCGCTTCGACGAGCGCCTTGTTGCGCTTCGAGAGTTCCACGAGGTTGCGCACGTTCTCGGTCTGGTTGCGCACCTGGTCCGCGGCTTGGAGCAGCCGGTAGAAACGCGTGGCGACGTCGTACGCGAACGTGCGTCGGAAGCGCTCGAAATCGCGCACGGAGTAGACCAATTGGCGCTCGGCCTGCGTCAGCGGCTCGCGGACGATGCTCTCGCCGGCGCCTGCGAGCAGCGGCTGCGTGATGCTCACACCGACATCCGAGGCGACGTTCCACCCGTCCGAGGAGAGCAGCGATCGCCCCGCCGAGAGTCCGATGTCGCCGATCAGCAGCGCGCCGCTGCCGAAGAGCTTGCTGAGGCTGAATCCCGAGTCGGCGCCGACCGAGTCGGCATCGGAACCCGAGCCGTCCAACGCAGCGGCGAGCGTGCCGCCCTTCTGCACGGCGAACCGCCAACGCTCCAGAGTGAGGTCCAGCGCGCTGAGGTAGAGCGATTCCTTCTGGGTCTGGTAGTCGCGGCTGTTGGCCGCAGCGATCTCGAGCGCACGGGTGAGATCGAGCGTGCCCAGATCCTGCAGCTCGCCGCGCCGGATGCGCTGATCGAGTCGATTCGGATCGGGCTCGATCGTGAACTCGGTCCCGGGCAT
>JBBQCC010000190.1:0-8967 GCA_038318285.1 Planctomycetota bacterium
CGGTAGTTGATCTGCGCCCAACCGGTGAGTCCCGGCTTCACGATGTGGCGCTGGCGGAAGTAGGGGATCTTCTGGGCCAGTTCGGCGACGAAGTGTTCGCGCTCGGGTCGCGGCCCCACGATCGACATGTGGCCGGCCAGCACGTTCACGAGCTGCGGCAGCTCGTCGAGCCGCGTCTTGCGGATGAAGCGGCCCACGCGCGTGATGCGCGGATCGTCCTGCGTCGCCCACACCGGGCCCGTCGCGCGCTCGGCGTCGGCGCGCATGCTGCGGAACTTCAGCAGCACGAACGGGCGGCCGTCGCGACCCACGCGCTCCTGCGTGAACAAGATCGGTCCCTGCGAATCGAAGCGCACTGCCAGCGCGGTGAGCAGCATGAGTGGCCACGTGACCGCGATCAGCGCGAACCCCACGGTCAGGTCGAAGGCGCGCTTCGACAGCGCCGCCCACGGATGGCGCGAGAAGCCCTCGTTGAAGATCAGGTAGCTCGGCCGCAGCGCGTCCACCGCGATCTTGCCCGTGATGCGCTCGTACACGGACTCCTGCTCGATGACGGACACGCCGTCCAAGCGGCATTGCAATAGGTCGTCGATCGGCAGCGCCTTGCGGCGGTCCTCGAGCGCGACGACGACGAGATCCACGCGTTCGCGCTGCACCAGCGCGGACAGGCTGGCCGCCCGCTCGGCGAATTCGGCCTCGGCCGGTGCGTCAGTCTCCGGTTCCGCGTGGGGCGCGGGACGCTCCAGCAGGAAGCCGCGCTCCGGCTCCCGCTCGACGCCGGCGAGCGCAGCCGTCCCGACGAGGCGCGGACGCCGCGGGTGCGCCGGAGGATCTTCGACGCGGGGCGAGCGTGCGAGGCCGACGGGGCCACGTTCGGCATAGCCCTCGGGCACGAGGCCGACGAGGTCGTACCCCATGTCGGGCCTCTCGCGGATCTCGTGCGCCAACTCGCGCGCGCGCTTGCCGCCGCCGAGGATGAGCACGCGCTCGCCGAAGTTCGCGCGCCGCAGCATCCAGTGGAACAGCGTCCGCCAGCCGTACAGCACGGCGAACCCCGACAACATCGCGAACACGAGCGTCTGGATGCGCTGGCTCGTCGACAGCGGCGGGAAGTCGATGACCTCCGACAGACCCCACGTCGGCAGCACGAGCACCGCGAGCAGCGCGAGCGCCAATGCCGAGCCCGCCGACTCGACGAAGCGACCCGAGCGATCGACGCGCGATCCCGAGACGCGCACGTCGTACAGCTCGTTGAACCCGATCGCGAACTGCGACAGGACCGACAGGAGGAAGCACGAGTACACGCAGCGCAGCAGCGCGTCGTCGGGTTTCAGCGCCGGGATGTGCTCGTAGAGCTGCTCGAGCACGAGCTCCGACGGTTGCCACAGGTGCGCCGTCATCCAGGCCGAGAGCACCGCCGTCAGCAGCACGGCCTCGCTCAGGATGAGCAGGGCCTTGCGCAGCGGCAGGTAGTGACGGAGGACGCGCAGCATGTGGGGATGCGGACCGTACCGCGCGCCGCGCAAAGGGGTGCGCGTCGAGCTGCCGGACCAAGAGGGATGGCATTCTGATCGTCCGCGGCCCGCGCGGCCATGAAGGGGACGGCCCAGATCGCGTGAAGGTCGCGTCAGACGGGCCCGCTGCGCCGGATCTCGATCTGTCCGCGGCGCGGCCCGACGAGCACCTCCCAGACCTCGGCGCGCGCCGGCAGCCGCCTCCGGGCACCCATTCCGCGCGCGATCCGCTCCAGGCGCTCCCAGCCGCGCGCGTCGACCCGAGCTGCGGGGCGATCCTCGGGGCGCAGCGCGATCGGGGCCTCGCCGCGGACGCGCGGCCGCGGTTCGCGGCGCGCCGACTTCACCTCGATGCACACGAGTCCGCGCGCGTCGCGAGCGAGGACGTCGAGTTCGCCCCAGGGCGTGCGCAGACGACGGCCCTCGATCGCGTGACCGGAGCCACGGAGTTTCCGCGCGACGAGATCCTCGCCGATGCGCCCCAGCTCCGAGGATTTGGGGCGCGGGTGGATCCACAGCCAGAGGCGCGGCGCGTGGAGCGCGAGCCGCGCGTCGCAGGCCCGGATCGGGCCGGGGATGCGGCCCCCGACGTGCGCGTTCATCGCCCGCGCACCGCAGCGGGTCCGCGGCGCGGGGCGCGGACGTCCTCCGGGACTACTTTTTCTCGCCGACCGGCTGGCCGTCTTCGTCCATGACGGCGCCGATCGCGCTCTGCATGTATTTCAGGCGCACCCCTTCGTCGACCTGAAGCGTCACAACGTTGTCCTGAACCTGAACGACGGTCCCGAGAAGGCCGCTGTTCGTCTGCACGCGGTCGCCCTTCTTGATGTTCGCGAGCATCTCGAGGCGCTTCTTCCGCTGCTTCGACTCGGGCCGCAGGATCAAGAACCAGAAGACCCCGAAGCACAGGGCCAGCGGGAACAGCATCGACCCGAACAGGTTGTCGAGCAGGCCGGGCTGCGCGGCACCGCCCCCGTCCGCCGCGGGCGTCGCGGTGTCCTGGAGCATGAGAGCGGGGCGCAGGAGAAGGTGCAGCATCGGGTTCGACATCGTCCTCGGGGAGCTTCCGCGGCACGCGACCGGCGGAGAAGGGCGAAGAAGGTACTAGAATGGCCGCCCTCGCGAAATGCCGTGCGAACGGCTTCGCGAACCCCATCCAATGACCGCGAAGCCCCGATTCGTCGTTGCCATGAGCGGCGGCGTGGACAGTTCGGCCGCTGCCTGGATCCTGGCCCGCGAGGGCCTCGACCTGGTCGGCCTGTTCATGCGCAACGGCGTGCACGTGTCGGAACACGAGTCCTCCAAGAAGTCGTGCTGTTCCGTCAGTGACGCTCGGGATGCGCGCATGGTCGCCAACCATCTCGGAATTCCATTTCAAGCCGTCGACCTGAAGGACGAGTTCGGCGGGATCATCCGCTACTTCCTGAAGGAGTACGCGCGCGGCCGCACGCCGAACCCGTGCGCGGTGTGCAACCGCGACCTGAAGTTCGGGCGTCTCTTGCGCTTCGCGCGCGAGCTCGGCGCGGAAGGCGTCGCGACGGGACACTACGCGCAGCTCGAGGTCGTCGACGGCCGCGTGCACGTGCGCCGCGGCGTCGACCGGAACAAGGATCAGTCCTACCAGCTCTTCTGCGTGGCCGAGGACGACTTGGCCCGCACGCGTCTGCCACTCGGCGGATTGCAGAAGCCCGCTGTGCGCGAGCTGGCGCGCGAAGCCGGCCTGCGCACCAGTGAGAAGAAGGACAGCCAGGAGATCTGCTTCGTTCCCTCGAACGACTACCGCAACCTGTTGAAGGAGCGCGGTGCGGAGCTGCACCCCGGCGATATCGTCGACACGTCCGGCGCCCTGCTTGGAACGCACGCCGGAACGGAGATGTTCACGATCGGCCAACGCCGCGGCCACGGCATCGCGTCCGAGGATCCGCTGTACGTCGTCGCGATCGAGCCCGAGAGCGGGCGCGTGGTGCTCGGGTCGCGCGCGGAGTGCGGCGTGCGCAGCGCGCGCCTGGAGGAAGTGAATTGGATCGGCGTCGACGCGCCGAGTTCGGGCGAGCGTCGCGTGCTGGTCCAACACCGCTACCGTTCGCAACCGGTGCCGGCGCTCGTGACGGCGAACGGCACGACGGCCGAGGTCGTGTTCGACGATCCCGAGGTCTCGGTGACTCCGGGTCAGGGAGCGGCGTTCTACGAGGGCGATCGCCTGCTCGGCGGCGGTTGGATCGAGACGACGGTGCGGGCGACCGCCGCGCCGGTGGGCTGAAGTCGGCGTTACCGCGCATTGCGGCGCGTCGCGGGTCGGTCGCGGGGCGAGCACGACGGTTCGGCTCCTGCACCGCGCTCGCTAGGCTGACGCGGAGGCCATGCCGCGCTCACAGCTCACCGCATTCGCCGCGTGGCTAGCCGCGGGACTCTTCGTGCTCGCCGCGTGGATGCTGGTGCCGCGTGACCGCGGCGCGGACGGCCCGCCCGTTCACGCGCTGCTCGTGGACGTCAGCGCGAGTGCGATCGGTGCGGACGGGCTGATCGTCGACGACGTGTGCGCGCACTGTGCGGCGATCGCGCGGTCCGCGATCGATGCCGGTGCGGAGGTGTTCGGCGTCGTGTACGGACACGGCGCGCGCTCGTTCGACGTGGCGCGTGGCCTGTCCGCGTCCGATCTCGTGCACGGCGAGGATCAAACGGACCTCGCTGCGGCGCTGTCGCTGTGCGAGCTGCTCGGGCGCACGCGGGACCTGCGCTCGATCGAAGTCATCGGTGACGGAACCTGGACGGGTGTCGATCCCTCCGCGGTCGCCGGCCGCCTCGCCGCGCGCGGCGTGCGCATCACCGTGCTCGACGACGGCTACCGCGGTTTCGGCGAAGCGATCGTCGCGCCGATCGATGCGCCGGTGCGCGTGCGCCGCGGTGAGCCGATCCGTGTCGAGGTCGAGGCTTGGGCTTGGCTGCCCGATCCCGGTCGATACGGCGCGCGCGAGCTGGTCGTGACCGCCACGTGCACGGACGGCGATCGGGTTCGGACGCAGCGCACGACCGTCGCCGCGCAGGACCTCGAGCGCGCGGATCGCACAGGCGTGCAGCGCCTCGCGTTCGAATTCGCACCTCTCGAGGGTTCTCTCGCGCACCTCGAGTTCCATGCGCAGCTCGTGGACGTCGCGCGCGGTGTCGTCGGTCGAGTCTCCGACAAATACGGCGTCGCGCGTGCCGAGATCCAGGCGGAGGGTGTGCTCACGCTGGGTCTTGTCGGAGACCGCGCGGCGTGCGCGGACCTGCGCGCGGTGCTAAGTGATTCGGCAGCCGATCTCGCACTGGTGGATCTGGCAGCGGCGGAACTCGCCGACGCGTCGAAGCTCGCAGGGATCGATGTCCTGGCGACCGTGGACGCGACCTTCGATTCCGAATCCGCCGCGGCCATCGATCGCTTCGTCGCTTCCGGCGGTGGTTGGGTCGACCTCGCGGGATCCGCTTTGGGGGTGAGCCTGCGCCCGCGCGCCGCGGCGCTCGCGCCCGCACCCGACGACCCGCGTCCGCGCGAGATCGTGGTCCTCGTGGATGCGTCGGGCAGCATGTCCGGTGCGCCGGCGCAGAGTGCCCGCGCAGCGCTCGCGCGGCTCGTGGACGTCGTGCGCGTCGAGGACGGCGTCCGCGCGCTGTGGTTCTCGGAAAACATCACGCCGCGCATCGACCTCGGCCGACCGGGCGAGCGCGCGGATCCAGCGCGACGCCGCGCGGTGCTCGCGCGCATCGCGGCGTCGCCGGAGCCGCGCGGCGCGACGCGCATCTGGAGCGCGCTCGACACTGCGTTCGACGATGTCGATGCCGCGGTGCGCACGCTGTTCGTGCTCGTCTCCGACGGTCGTGATCCCGATCGCAGCCGGATCGCCGCCCGCGCAGAAAGCCTGCGCGGGCGGGTCAGTACGGCCGGCGCCGACTTGGCCGTCGTCGCGGTCGGGAACGATCCCGATCGCGAGCTGCTCGACGCGCTGGCCGGCGGGTCCGCGAACGTGTTCGACGCGGGCGATCTGACGGCCGCCGGTGCGGCGGAACGTCTCGTGCGCGAACTGCAGCGCGCGGCCGCGAGTGGTTCGATCATCGACGATCCGGATCCGCAGGCCCCGTTGCCCGTCGGAGCAGCCACTGGATTCGCGGCGTCGTTTCGCGACGCGCCGGACTTCGTCGTGCGACGGTTCGCGCGCGCACGCGCGAACCGCGGCGCGGAGGTCGTGTGGACGTCGCACGCGTCGGCAGCAGGCACGCCGCTGCTCGCATTTGCGCGCACGGGGCTGGGCGCGTCCGCGGGCTTCGCATTCCTGCCGCAGTCGTCCTGGCTCTCACCCGTGGATCGATTCGGGGGCGCCGTCGCGACCACCGTGCGCGCCGTGGCGCCGCCCTCCGATCGGGCGCGACTGCGACTTGACCTCGAGGACGGCGACCTCGTGCTGCGCGGCGTTCCGGACGGTACTCCCGCCGTCGTGCGCGCCGAGATCCTCGCGCCGGGCGGGCCCGTGTGGATCGGCGATCCGATCGCGAGCGTGGATCTGCTCGCCGTCCGTCCCGGTCGCGATCCGTTGCATGATCGCGCGGCGGCGATCCCCTCGGAACTCGCACGCCTCGCTGTCGGCGGCCCGCTCGTCGCGCGTGTCCTCGGCCTGGGCGACGATCTCGAGATCGCGATCCCCGCGCCGCGCGCGCCAGAGTACCGCCGGCCATCGCCCGCGTTCGCGCCGCCGGAGCCGCGCGCCGCATCCGCGCGAACTGCGGGGTTCGGCCCGCATCCGGCCGGGGCCTGGGTGCTCGCACTGGGGTTCGCGCTGCTGGCGCTGGCCGCGTTCCTGAACTTTTTTTCCCGTTCCCGGCGCTGAAGCGCCGGGTGCGGTCAAGTCCTTCCGACTTTCACCCGACAGGGAGCGCGTGGAGATCCAGGCCGCGCCGCCGGACTCCGCGTCCAATCCATGTCGAACACCGCCAAGCTGATCCTTCTCGCCTTTGCCGCGCTGGTCCTGAATACCGCGTGCGTCTCCTCCATGCAGTCCCCGCGCACCACGAGCGGTGAGGACGGATGGCTCGAACCCTCGCCGGCGTTGCGCGGCCAGATCGAGGACGAGGCCAAGCGTCTGCCCTGGACGCACGGCATGGAGCGCATCGAGACGATCCATTGGTTCGCCAGCGTGGGGGAACCGGCCTATCCCACCCTGCTCGCGATGGTGCTCGACCCGCGAGCGGACGTCGCCGGTGCGGCGCTGGCGGCGCTCGGCGCGACGAAGGACAGCCGGCTCGTCGAGTCGCTGCGCGAACTGCCTTGGCCCGACGAAGAACACTCGAACCTCGGTCTCGAGCGTGCGCGCACGCTGCTGCGTCTCGGCGACTGGCAGATGGTGCCGCACCTCGTGAAGGGTCTGCGCAACGAGAAGATGATGACGCGCGCCCTGTGCATCCAGGCGCTCGACGAAGCGACGCACGAGCGCTTCGGGTACGACCCGCGCGCCGAAGCGGACGCTCGCGAGCCGGCGGTCAAGCGCTGGGAAGCGTGGACGCGCGACCGCCTCACCGATCCGCTGCTCGCCCAGCAGCCGGCGCCCAATCCGCGTCGCGGGGCATCGGCCTCGAACGACGACTGATCGCGCGCTCGCGTGGGCCTCAGGCTCCCGCGCGGCGCAGCGACTCCAACAGGGGCGCGAAACGCGGATCGTCCCGCAGGCCGGCGAAATCCTCGTCCTGCGCGAGATGGTCCGCGTCGTCGTAACCGTGCAGGATCGCGCGGTCGAGTGTGCGGAAGGCCTCGTCCGGGTCGCCTGTCAGGGCCAGCGAGCAGGCCAAATTGTAGAGCACGTTCGGATCCTCGGGCTCACGGCGGGCCAGTTCGCGGTCGACCTCCAGGCCCTCGCGGTACCGTCCGAGGCGCGTCAGCGCGTGTCCAAGATCCACGAGGACCTCGAGGTTGTCGGGCTTGCGCGCCAGTTCGGCGCGGTAGAAGTCGGCCAGGAACTCCAGGCCGCGGCGCTCGACGAGCGCCGCGAAGGCAGCGGGGATGTCCCACTCGGCCGCTTCGCCAGGGCTGTCTTGCTCCACCGCCCGTGGAGCTTACACAATGGTGTGGGCTGATCGTCCGGGCGGGTCTTCGACTTGCAACCCCTCGCGGGGTGCATTCGTTTCCGCAGCCGCACGCGGCTCGCCCCGGCGTCGGTGGAGGCCGCCCGAACCCATGAAGATCCACTTCTGCGCTCTGTGCAACGAATCCGTCCCCCAGGCAGCGCTCGATTCGGGCGCTGCCCGCGTCGTGAAGGACCGCGTGATCTGCACGACCTGCGAAGCTGCCATGAGCCATGCCGACGCCGGCGGGCGCGGCTCCGTCCCGCACCCGCAGCGCGCGGCTTTCGAAGCGGGGCCGCATGGGAACGTCCCGCCGCCGCACGCGCACGCGGCCGTTTCGGTCGCGCCGTCGGCACACGTGCCTCCGCCGGCGCACGTCGGCCCGCCGGCGCAGGTTTCGCCGCCGGCGTCGAAGCCCGCCGCGGGATCGAACACAGGCCTCGCGTGGGTCGCCGGACTCGCGATCGGTTTCACGGCGCTCTCGATCTTCGTCACCGACGATCGTTTGGCGCGCATGGGACGCGAGCAGGCGCAGTTGCAGAACCAGCTCGACGAGAAGGACGATGCGCTGCACGGACTGGCGGCGGAGTTCGCCAAGGTGCACCCGGCGCTCGCCAGTGTGGATCAGCGCCTGTCGCAGCGACTCGACGCCGAGCGCGAGCAGGTCGCGCGCCTCGAGGCGTCGATCGGTTCTGTGCGCACGGACTTCACGCAGTTCACGGCGCGCATCGACGGGCTGACGTCGGAGGTCGAGGCGCTGCGCGCGAAGATGAACGAGCCGGGACTCGGAATCGCGCTGGAGAAGCGCCTCGGTGAGCTCTCGAGTCGCATCGCCAAGGCCGAGGACGACCGTCGCGCGCTGGCCGACCAGATCGCGGCGATCGACGTGCAAGCGGCGGCCGCGCCAATGGTCGTCGCGGCTGGCGATCCCGCCGCCGGCGACAAGCAACCCTCCGCGGAGTTCACGAAGAGCGTCGCCGACCTGTCGAGCCCCGACGAGACCGTGCGCTGGGATGCGGTGACGTCGCTCGGCGCCACGAAGAATCCGGCGGTCGTTCCGCACCTCTTGCCGATGCTGACGGATCCGACGTGGCTCGTGCGCATGGCCGCGGCGCGAGTGTTGGGCGAGATGCACGTGCGTGAAGCAGTCACGCCGCTGATCGCGATGCTCGAGGACGAAGACTCGGCCGCGCGCGAGACGGCCTGGATCAACCTGCGGTTGATCACCGGCAAGGATCTGAAGTTCGACACGTTCGCGTCCGAGGCCGAGCGCGCGAAACGCGTGAAGGCCTGGAGTGACTGGTGGAAGAAGGAAGGCGACGGCGACACCGCGAAGCCGGCCGGTGGGCCGGAAAAAGGTCCCTGA
>JBBQCC010000191.1:0-8865 GCA_038318285.1 Planctomycetota bacterium
GTACGTGCCGAACGACTCGAGGCCCGGCGGGCTGTCCTCCCGCGGATGACGGTCAAACCAGTTCATCAGCACCGTGTTCGGCCGGATCGGCCCCAGGCCCGTGGATTGGAGCAGAACGGACAGACCCGATGAGACATCCGGCGTCGTGACGACGAGCGGGAACGCATCGAGATGCGCCTCCTCGATCGCCTCCTTGAGCTCGTCCTCGGCAGCGTCGCGCGCCCGCTCGACGCGCAAGCCCTGCCCGGGTAGCAGTTTCACGACCGTCGTGATCCCGGCACCGCCTTCGATCCACGCGGCGAAGCGCATCAGGCGCTGACGACGCGCGGCGTCATTCGTGAAGACGAGCAGAACGGGCCGCCAATCCCGCGGGTGCCACAGCTCGTCAGCGATACCGCGCAACTCCTGACGAATGCGCTGGAACCGGCTCGACCGTCGGCCGTCCGCCCAACGCGCGATGTCGCTGCGACGATCGATGTACTGGAAGATCGCGAACAGGATCGCGGCCGAGATCGCCGCCGCCGTCGCGTCGAGCGCGACCATCGCGACCAGGCATCCGACGGCGCCCAGGAGGGAAAGGCGCGGATGGAACCAATGGAACCGCGGGCGGAAGTACGGGCTGTTCGAGCGCGCCTCGACATAGGTCGCGTAGTTCAAGAGGCCGTACGAGATCAGGAAGAACATCGAGACGACCGGCGCCACGATGTTCAGGTCGCCGGCCCAGATCGTCACCAGCGCGATCGCGCCGGCGAGCAAGATGCCGCGCCGAGGATTGTTCGTCGCTCCACTGCCCTTCGCGAACGGAGCGAGCAGCGGGAAGATCCGGTCGGACGCGAGCGACTGCAGGATGCGCGGCGCGCCCATGAACGAGGCCAGCGCCGAGGAGAGCGTCGCCGCGATCACGCCTGCGTCGGCGAGCCAACTGACCTTGGAGACCTTCCACATCGCGTCCGTCTCGGTCGCGAGCGTCGTCGTCGACAGGGTCCCGGCGAAGAGGACGGCGACGGCGAAGTAGATGACCGCCGAGATCCCGACCGCCAGGAGTGTCCCGCGCGGAATGCTCCGTCCGGCATCTTTCAGGTCGCCGGACATGCTCACGCCCTGCGTGAAGCCGGTGACCGCCGGGAAGAAGATGGCGAAGATCGCCCAGAAGGGTAGCTGGGCGGTGCCTTCCGGGAGGTGGTCGGCCGGAGACCAGCTCTGCGCGAAAATCGCGGAGTCCCAGTGCTCGGTCGCGCCCACGAAGAAGGACACGAGGCCGGCGATCAGCGCGATCATGACGCCGTACTGGAACCGCGTGGCCCAATCGGCACCGAGCCATGCGAACACGAACAGCACCGCGACCGCGCACGCCGCGACGAACTGCGGGTGGATGAAATCGATGCTCCGGAGCATCGCGGACGAGGCCTCGCCGAAACCGATCGCATAGAAAGCGATCGAGACGGCTTGCGCCAAGAACAGGACGACGCCGATCGACGCGCCGAATCCCGGACCGAGCGTGCGCGAGATCAGGTAGTAGTCCCCGCCCGCGCCGACGCGCAGATTGGTCGCGACCGCGGAGAGCGAGATGCTCGTGAGGAGCGAGATCCCGTTCGCGATCGCGATGATGATCAGCGCGCGGCCGAGCCCCGCCTGCCCCACGACGTAGCCGAGGCGCAGGAAGAGGATGATCCCGAGGATCGTGAGGACGCTGGGCGTGAACACGCCGGCAAACGTCCCGAGCTTCCCGCTCGGCTGCTTGGGCGCGCCGGGAGCCGGAGGCGCGGGTTCGGATCCGACGAGGGGTTCTCGGGCAGAGCTCAAGTCGGAGGATCTCCGGGAGGTCGGCGTCACCGTCCACGAGGGGTGGCCGCGCGGGCGCAGTCTAGACCGGCGCCGAGGCTCGAGTCCCGACTCGATCCGCTTCCTTCGGGGCGATCGCGGGCCGTGCGCGGGTCGAGCTGCGGGAATCGATGCGCACCGGAATGCGCACGGTCGCCGCCCGAGTGCGGGTCCAGACGCCGAGGGTGAGGCCGCGCGCCTCGCGGGCCGACGGCGAAGCCCGAGAGGGCCGGCCGATGCATGTGCGCCGTCCGCCCCTGCTGTCCCGCCCCATCGCCTTCTGCTTCTACATCGACCAGACCACGATCACGCCGTTCGTCAGGTTGAACGTCGCGCTCGTGCAGAACGCCGCCGCGTTGCGGTACCAGACTTGGTAGGTGCGCGTTCCACCGGTGGGCGGCAGCGCGCCGCGAACGGAGACGCTCGGATCGCCCAGGGCCGGATACTGCGAAGTTCCCGCCGCGTTCGTCTTCGTACCGAGCCGCAGGATCGAACCCGACGCACAACGCAGGCCGTCGCCGAACACGACGCCGGCTCCACCGCTCTGCATCGCGGTGCCCTGGAAGTAGAGCGCGCTGCTGCTGGGCATGTCGGTGCCCACCAGCGTCAAAGTGTCCGTCGAAACGCTGGGCGTCCCCGTCGCCACGAGACGTCCGCCCGTTCCGAGCGAGTTGGCACAACCCGCGACGGGTAGCGCCGGGCTCGAATTGCCGCATGGGCACGCCGCGCCCGAACCGTCGCCCGGACAGAACACGACGATCGCGCCTGTGCAGTCGTCCGGGATCCCGTTCATGTCGAGGTCGGTACTGGAGCCCGAAGCGATCTCGCACACGTCGCCGATGCCGTCGCCGTCACAGTCCGCCTGCATCGGGTTCGCAAGCGCGACGCAGTTGTCGGCGCAGTCGAGGACGCCGTCGAGATCCGTGTCGACGTCCGCCGTGCCGCAACCACACACTCCCGGCGAGGTCTTCGCCGGATCGTTCGGACAACCATCGTTGCAGTCGGCCGTGCCGTCGCCGTCGGTGTCCATGTCGGACACACCACAGCCGCACACGCCCGGCGCGATCTTCAGCGGATCACTCGGGCAGCCGTCGTTGCAGTCGGGCGTGCCGTCGTTGTCCGTATCGACGTCCGCCGTGCCGCAACCACACACTCCCGGCGAGGTCTTCGCCGGATCGTTCGGACAACCATCGGCGCAGTCGGGCGTTCCGTCGCCGTCCGTGTCGACGTCTTGCACGCCGCAGCCGCACACGCCCGGCGCGAGCTTGAACGGATCGAACGGACAGCCATCGTTGCAGTCCGGCGTGCCGTCACTGTCGCTGTCGGTGTCCGGACTGCCGCAGCCGCAGACTCCCGGCGCGGTCTTCAGCGGATCGCTCGGGCAACCATCCACGCAGTCGGGCGTGCCGTCGTTGTCCGTGTCCGTGTCGGGCACACCGCAACCGCAGGTGCCGGGGTCGCTCTTCGAGGGATCGTTCGGGCACAAGTCGATCGGGCACGTGTTCACCGGGTAGCCCGGGTCGCCGAAGCCGTCACCGTCCGTGTCCGTGCACGTGTCGCACGCGTCGCCGGCGAGGTCGCCGTCGGCATCCGTCTGCGACGCATTCGGGACCGTCGGACAGTTGTCGACGCCGTCGGGCACGCCGTCGCCGTCCATGTCGCCGCCCGAAACGATGAGCGTGAACGGATCCTGGTCGTAGCGGTAGCGCGCGTCCGTGACGCGCAGCCTGGGCATGAACGTTCCCGCCGCCGTCGGCGTGCCCGAGAGCACGCCCGCGCTCGACAGCGTCATTCCCGGCGGGATCTGCGACCCCTGCAGCGCGAAGAGCAGCGTGGCGGCGTTCGTCAGCGATCCTTGTCCGCTGTGGGTCGCCGGGATCTCGAAACCGCCCGATTCGCCGCGCGAAATACCCACGATGGGCGTGAGGCCCGTGTTGCCGGATCCGTAGTCGAAGCGGATGCGACCGTCGGAGAACAGGACGATCGCGAAGTTGCACGCGTTGCCGGACGACAGATGCTGCGCTGCCCAACGGATGCGCACTTGGCCGGCGACGCTCGTGTCGACGAAGATGTCCTTGCCGGATGGACTCGTGGTCAGATCGTCCCACAGGGGCGCGATGCGCAGCGCGAAACGCAGCCAGTCGGAGCGGCTGTAGGGCTCCGAGTTCGTCGGCGCGAGGTCGGCGAAACCGTTCGAGCTGACGTACAGGCGCGTGTACGACGTGTCGAAGTACGGGAACGAGAAGGGCAGGTCGAGCGTCCAGACGCTGTCGTCCGCGCGCCAGTTCTGCGCAGTGCCCCCGAGCGTGAAGGCCTGGGGACCGAGGCTCGAGACGGCGTAGCTCGGCGCGTCGCGGTATTCGCTCCAAGTCCGCGGCGTCGTCCCGCCGGTCGCCGCGAGGTTCACGCTGTACGCGACGCCCAGCGACGCGGTCGGAAGGCTCGTCGTCGTGATCGCCGGCAGCGAAGTGTTCGTGTAGGTGAACACCATCGTCGCGCCGGGCGCGCCGATCGATGTCAGGCGGTTGTTGTTGTCCCAGCTCGAACCCGATTGGTACGCGTCGGTGTTCGGCGTGCTCGAGTTCGTGATCTGCGACACGCCACCGGAGCGATAGACGTCACCCGAATCGCCGCGGTCCTGGTTGTGCTCCATGTCGAAGCCGCCGTCGGCCTGGAGCAGCGCAGTGCGGTAGTGGCGCGCGTTGCCGGGCCAGCCGCTCTGACCGGGGTAGCCCTCGTCGTTGTCGGGGTCGTTCGAGCCGAACGATCCTTTCGCCTCGTCGCAGTGCCAGACGGCCAATCCGCCCTGCGGTATCTGTGCGTCGAAGCCCGTCGGCTGGCGGTTCTCGACGAGCAGGTATTCGCCCGGCGCGTACCCGTTGTCGATCTTGTGGATCGTCGCGTTCGTCTCGACGCGCGGCAGCGATTGCGCGCCGGGTTGGATCGTGGTCGGGAACACCCAACCGAGCTTGACCTTGGCCCACGCCGACATGTGCGACGGGTACCGCTGCGAACTGTCGAAGCCCCACGAACCGCCGGCCATCAAGCACCAATTGCCGATGCCCTGACTCGACCCGTCCGTGTCGTACAGGTCGGGCATGCCGAAGAAATGGCCGAGTTCGTGGCACACGACGCCGATGCGACCAGGCCCACTGCCCGACGTGCCCCACAGGCCGGGCGAGATGTTGTAGTCCTGGACGGTGACGCCCTCGGCGCTCGTCCATGTGGGGATCTCCCACTTGTGCGACCACATGCGGTTCACGGAAGCCGTGCCGTACTGGTCCGTGCCGCCCCACTCGGCGCCGTAGCCCGAGTGCAGGAACGTGATCGCGTCGATCTTCCCATCGCCGTCGGAATCGAACTGCGTGAAGTCGATGGACGCGTCGGCCGCGTTGAGTCCGGCGATGATCAGTTCCCAGGTGCGCGACGTCAGCCCCGAAGTTCCGTTCGCGTAGTACGTCTCCGTGTTCGGCACGTCGATCCAGCCGACGACGGTCGAGTCGATCGTGAACTGGCCGTACGACGTCTCCAGGTAGTGATCGCGCACGCTGCCGGTCGGCGCGAGCGCCACATCCCCGCCGACCGCGTTCATGATCGTCGAGACGTTCGCTTGCGAGGGCAGCGTACGGTTCTGGCC
The DNA here is from genome assembly GCA_038318285.1 of Planctomycetota bacterium. Lineage (GTDB taxonomy): Bacteria > Planctomycetota > UBA1135 > UBA1135 > JAEUHZ01. Next base: position 5,459 of record JBBQCC010000191.1, read on the forward strand.
CGACGGACCGTGGTTCGAGAAGCGCAGCAGCACGACGAGGTTCTTCACCGTTCCCGTCGCAGTCGCGAACGCGCCGCCGCCGCCCTGCAGCGCGGGCGCGGAGGCCAGGCCCGGCTTCGCGCGCGGGTTGGCGGGCCGCGCGAGCCCGCTCGCGCGCGTCGGAACGATGCCGCGCGGAATGTTCAGCGCGACGGGATCGGCGACGCCCACGCGACCTGTCGTCGGCACGAGCGCGCCGTCCGCTCCGAGGAGCGCGTACACGACGCCTTCCGGCGTCTCGACGAGCGGATGCCCGGCGGAGTCCTCGAGCCAGTGCGCGAACGCATCGCCGCGCTGGAAGACCGTGACGCGTGCACCGTCGGGCTGAACCCGCTCCTGCGCACCGGCGTACAGCGGAAACACGCACTCTTGCGCGCTCGACGGAACCACGAGGAGCGACAGGACGAAGGCCGCGCAGGCGGCGAGTTGGTTGCGCATGTGACCGGAGAGGGGGCTGGGGGCTTGCGAGCGCCGACTCCCAGACTATCCCCCCCCGCGCGTTGCGTGTGCCTCTACCTCGCCATTGCTGCCAGCGAAGTCGGGATCGCAGCTCGAGCCCGTGCGCTACTGCTGCGTCTCACGAGTCGACTTCGGAAGTTCGACTCGCGAGATCGACCGCTACGGACACCAGCGAACTTCGAGCGCGTTCGAGAGGCTGAGGCCCGTCCCGTCCGCCGAATTCGCATCGCGCGACCACACCTGACAGTCGACGACGTCGCCCGGACGAAAACCCTGGAGAGCCGCGTAGGCGTGTGTGAACGCGAACGAGATCCGGCCCGTGCAGTCGGGCATACCGGGAGGAGAACCGCCGGCTTCGACGATCGGCGTGCGGCGCAGCGGCGGGAGGACGCACAGCGTTCCACCGCCGAACGGTGTGGCGTTCCTCTGCCAACTCCAGATGAGCATTCCGCGCGATCCGTTGATCACGTTCTCCGCCGAGACGACGAAGTCGTCGGCTCCCGAGAGCGACGGCGTGCCGCTCGTCGTCATCGCCGGCGTGCATCCGAGAGAGTTCATCTTGCCGACGCAGTACGCGACCGGCGGCGAGCAGGCGCGCCACACGCGCACGCGGCCCGCGTTGTTGCCGGCTGTGTCGTCGTTCGGAATGCCTACTCCGAACTCGGAGCGACCATCCGCGTCGAGATCTCCCAACCAGGCGACGGGCAGGCCGAACTCGTCCTCCGCGCTCGATCCTTCGAGCGTGTAGATCGCCTCGCCGCTCGCCCCGCTGAGCACGCGCAGGATGCCGGGCACTTGATAAGGCCGCGAGGCGACCAAGATGTCGGGAATTCCGTCGAGGTCGATGTCGCTTCCCCCGGCCAGTCCGCTTCCGCGACGCTCGACGTTCTCGATGCCGGTCCAACTGCGCAGGACGAGCCCAGTCGCTCCAGAGTAGAGGCGCACCAATCCCGCATCTTGGATTCCGGGCGCATCGTAATTCGGCGCGCCGACGAGGAAGTCGGCGTGGCCGTCCCCGTCCACGTCGCCGGCTCGCGCCACGGCTTCGCCGAACAACATGATCTGCTGCTCGCCCGAGATCGCGTGCAGCGTCGCGCCGTTCGCGCCGGAGACGACGAGCGCGAAGCCCGTTCGATCCCCGTTCACCGAATCGCCGTAGGCGCCGATCAGGAGGTCCGGCCCACCGTCCAGGTCGACGTCGCCCACCGCAGCCACCGCGGCGCCGAAACGTGAGTTGGCGTCGCGTCCGTAGAGCGTGTAGAGCACGTCGCCGTTCGCACCCGAGAGCACCTGAACGCGACCGATGACGCCCAGGGAACCGATGAGGTCGCCGTAGCGAGAACCACCCACCGCGAGATCGCTGCGACCGTCGCCGTTCACGTCGCCCAGCGCGGTGATCGAGGCGCCGTACCACTCGCCGGGTTGCTCGCCGAAGACTTCGAACAGCGTGTGCCCATCGGTACCGGAGATGGCGCGCACCGCACCCGGGCGTGAGCTCGCCGACGGCCCCCACGTGAACGCGCCGACGAACAGGTCCGGGGTTCCATCCGCGTCCAGGTCGCCGGCCGCGGCGATCGCGCAGCCGAACTGCGCACCCGCGCCGGGCCCGAACCATTCGCGCAAGACGGCGCCCGTGGCACCTGAACGCACGAGCACACGTCCGGCATCGACGAGCGGAGTCTCGATGCGCGGATCTCCAACCGCGAAGTCGGACACGCCGTCAAGATCGAAATCGCCGACGGCACAGAGTGCGCTGCCGTAGCGGTCTCCGGATTGTGTCCCCAGCGAGTCGTGCCACACCTCCTGCGCGCGCACCCTCGAACCGAAGTACGCCAGCGCGAGCAGCAAAGCGATGCATGTGCGAGTCGAACGCGCACGCGTTCGGAGCGAATCTCGAGTGTCGACGGATGACGCGCGAATCACGTTGCGGGACATCAAGGAATCCAGGTGACGGCGACACCGTTCGTGAGGTTGAACGTCGAGCTGGTGCAGAACGACGCGGCGTTGCGATACCACGTCTGGTAGTAGCGCGTTCCCGGCGCGGACACCTGGCCGCGCACCGAGACAGGTGTGTCGCCGATGTCGGGGTAGGCGGAAGCACCGCCCGAGTTCTGGCGGACTCCCAGGCGCAACACGGTCCCTCCGGCGCAGCGCAACCCGTCTCCGAATTGGACGCCCGCTCCGCTGGCCGACGGCGCTCCACCTTGGAAGTACAGCGCGGAAGAGTTCGGCATCTGCGTGCCGGTCAAGTTCAGCGTGTCGCCTGCGAGGCTCGCGTCGCCCGATGCGCGCAACTTGCCACCCACGCCGAGGGAGTTCAGACAACCCACCGCGTCTCCGACCGAACTGGGAGTGCACGAACAGTGCTGTCCCGCGTTGTCACCCGCGCAGAACGGAATGCCGGGCGTGACCTCGAGCACGTTGGCCGGACCGTTCACGAGTCCGCACGGATTCATGACGCGGACGAGGTATGTGCCCGAGTCCGAGGTCGCGAGGCTCGTGATCGTCAATGTGTCGGTGTCCGTTCCGCTCAGGTTGCCGCCGTCGAACACATCGACGCCGTTCTTGGACCAGCGGTACGAAAGCGGCGCGCCGCCGGTCGCACCCGCTGTGAATACCGCAGTCTGAGCAGGCGGCACCCACTGCGTCGTCGCCGGCGACATCACGACTGGGCACGCGCCGTAGAGCGTCAGCATTTCGCTCCACGACGCGCTGTAAGCCCCTCTCGGACCTATCTGCGTGAACCCCACGTTGATTTGGATCTCGGCAGGCACGGCCAATGCCGTCGACGAGCCGGTCCCGTTCTGGAACTGCGGACCGGAGAGGGACGCACCCGTGAGGGTGAAGTGATCGCCACCGCCGGGCCGGACCTGCTGGCCGGTCTGTGCGATCGGGAAGACGCCGACACC
>JBBQCC010000192.1:0-8846 GCA_038318285.1 Planctomycetota bacterium
CTCCGTCGAAACGCTAGTCTTCGCCACAGCCATCCTCCTTGGGGTTTGCACTTCGAGTGCGCTACGCGGTCGTTCTACGACCGCACCCCCTCGGAGGGTGGCCCTCTCATCCCATCTCCGTACTTTGCGCCTCCCACCCGACGGCACGGGCCAGTATCCTCCGCAACCCTCGTCGTCATGAGCACCGACTTCCCGTCCCAGATCCCGCCGCACAACGAGGAAGCGGAGCGTGCGCTGCTCGGTGCGCTGCTGCTCGACCCGGCGCGCGTGCCCGAGATCTCGGAGATCGTGCACCTCGGCGACTTCTTCCATCCGCGCCACGAGGCCGTGTGGGAGGCCGTGCTGTCGCTCACCGAGCGCGGCGAGCCCATCGACCACGTCTCGCTCGGCGAAGCGCTGAGCCAGGCCGGGAAGTTCCAGCAGGTCGGCGGACGCGCATTTCTCGTGGAGCTCGCGAGCAGCGTGGCCTCGGCCGCGCACGCCAAGCAGCACGCGCGCATCGTGTCCGAGACGGCGATGCTGCGCCGACTGATCCGCGAGTGTGGCGAGCTCATCGCCAACGCCTACGCGACGCGCCCGGACGGCGAGGCCGTGCCCGAGCTGCTCGCCGACGCCGAGGACCGCGTGTTCAAGCTGGCCGCGCAGAAGGATCGCGGCGAGGCGCTGCCGATCGGCAAGGCCGTCATCGAGACGTTCCGGCGCATCGATTCGAGTTCGCACCGCAAGGGACTCACCGGCCTAGCGAGCGGCTACTACGAGCTCGATGAGCTCCTGTGCGGCTTCAACGCTGGCGAGTTGATCGTCGTCGCGGCGCGACCCTCGATGGGGAAGACGGCGCTCGTGCTGAACTGCATGGACCACGCCGCGGATCCCGATCACACGCCCGAGTGGCTCGACCACCAGCCGACGGTGCTGTTCTTCAGCCTCGAGATGGGTCACCAGTCCATCGTGCGGCGCATGTTGTGCGCGCGGGCCCGCGTCGACGCGCACCGACTGCGCACGGGGCGCATCCCGACCGAGGACTACGCCGAGCTCTCGCGCGCCGCGGGCGAACTGCAGAAGCTCAAGATCTTCATCGACGACACGCCGGGCGTCTCGGCGCTGGGAATGCGCAGCCGAGCGAAGCGCATCAAGGCCAAGCACGGCCTCGACATGATCGTCGTCGACTACCTACAGCTGATGACGCACCCGAAGAGCGAGAGTCGCCAGCAGGAGATCAGCCAGATCAGCCGCATGCTCAAGGAGATGGCGCGCGAGCTCGAAGTGCCTGTGATCGCGCTGTCGCAGCTCTCTCGCGCGGTCGAATCGCGCGACGACAAGCGCCCGCAGCTCTCCGACTTGCGCGAGTCGGGTTCCATCGAACAGGACGCCGACGTCGTGCTGCTGCTCTACCGCGACGAGTACTACAACCGCGACAATCCGGAGAACAAAGGCCTCGCGGAGATCATCTGCGCCAAGCAGCGGAACGGGCCGACGGGCATGGTCCCGCTGGGCTTCAACGGCTCGATCATGCGGTTCGAGAACCGTGCGCCGAGCATGGCCGAACCCTTCCACGGATGAGCACGAGCCCGTTCGCGCGGCTCGGCGCTCCGGCGCGCGGGCTCGTGCTGCTCCTGTTGCTGGCCATGCCGGTGTTCGGCCGCCAGGATCCGCAAGGCGGTGATCCGGTGCCGCCGCCCGACACGGCCGCGCCCGACTCGCAAGATCAGCAGTTCCAACGTCCCGACACGCTGCCGCCGCCGCCGCCCGAGCCGCAGGAAGCGACGCAAGAGCCCGTGCTGACGCCGGCGATCGACCCGAACGCACAGGCCGGCGCAGCCCAGGGCATCCCGCCGCCGCCGCCCGCGCCGGCGCAGACGAACCCGCCGCTGCTCAACGTGCACGTCGAGGGACAGCGGCGCTACACCGAGTCGCAGATCATCGCCGCGCTCGGGCTGCGCATCGGCGAGCCCTACGATCCCGCCGCGGTCTCGAAGGGCATGGACTCGCTCATGCGCGCGTTCCAGGCCAAGTCGCGCGTCGACCTGCGCGAGGTGGCGGGCGGCGTCGAGCTGCGCGTCGTCGTCGAGGAGATGAACGCCGACCTCGAGCCGCGTTTCGTGGGCAACGCCGAGATCGATCTCGAGACGCTCAAGCGCTGGGCGCTGCTGGAAGACCGCGGCGAGCTGTACCTGTATCAGGCCGAACGCGTGCGCCAGCGCCTGATCGAGGGCTACCGCCGCGAGGGTTACGCCTTCGTCGAGGTCGACGTCGTTCGGCGCGGCCCGGACACCGGCGTGGATCCGACCGGCGCACTACCGGACGTCATCTTCGAGATCCGCGAGGGTCCGATCGTCCATGTCCAGGACGTCGTCGTCCGCGGGAACGACAGCCTGCCCGAGACCGGCGCATGGTGGTGGAAGGGCGGCATCAAGCAGCTCGCCAAGATCCAACTCGACGGTCCGTGGCTCTTCGACTGGAACGGGGAGGAGTTCGTACGCGAGAAGCTCGACGCGGACCTGCTCGCCATGCGCGAGGTGTACCGCGACCAGGGCTGGCTGGACGCCGTGGTCGAACTCGAGGACCTCGAGTATTCCGAGGATCGCAGTGAGGTCACGGTCCACATCGTCGTGGACGAGGGCACGCCCTACACGGTCGACACGCTGGACATCGAGGCCGTCGAGCGGACGTTCAATCCGCAGAAGCAGGACTTCGACGAGACGCCGGCCGAGTTCGTCGTGCCGCGCACGGAGCTCTTGGAACTGTGCAAGCTGCGTTCGGGAAAGCGCTACGAGCGCTTCGTGCAGGCCCAGGACGGCGCCGCGATCCGCGACCGCTACGGCAAGGACGGGTACATCTCGCACCCGTCGCTGCGCCTGGACGGCTTCGAGTTCCTCGAGCCGCGCCTCGCGTTCGACTCCGCGAACCACAAGGTCCAGGTCACCTACCGGATCACGCAGGGCAAGAAGCGCTGGCTGCGCGAGGTCATGATAGGCGGCACGACCCACACGCGCGACCGCATCGTGCGGCGCGAGGTCGATCTGCTGCCCGGTGACGTGGCCGACCTGACGCGCATCCGCCGCTCGTTGGGCCGCATCGACTCGACCGGCTACTTCAACGACGAACGTTCGCCGCTGACGCACCACGATCCGACGTTCACGTTCAAGCCGACCCCGAATCCGAACTGGGTCGACCTCGACATCGCGGTCGAGGAGGGGACGGTCGTCAACTTCCAGATCCAGGGCGGTGTCGACAGCAACAACGGCCTGTTCGGTCGCATCGGCCTCTCGATGCGCAACGCCGACATCTCGGCGCTGCCCGACAACGCTCTCGAAGTCTTCGGCGACATCTACGACAAGACGGCCTTCCACGGGGCCGGGCAGCGCATCGACCTCGAGTACATGCCGGGAACGGTGCAGAACAGCTACCGCATCCGGTTCCAGGAGCCCGACCTCTTCCGCACCCACTTCAACCGCTACAGCATCGACTTCGAGCTCAATCGCATCGAACGATCGCAGCGGTTCTACGACGAGGATCGTTTCGAGCGGAGGATCCGGTTGGGCCGCGAATTCGGCCGCGAATTCGCCGTCTACGGCGGCTTCCGCTTCGCGGACGTCGAGGTGACGAAACTCCAGGAAGCGGATGCCGCGCCCGTCCCGCCCAACGAGACCGAGTTCCCGCCCTCGATCTATCAGCAGGTCGATCAGAACAACCAGATTTTCGGGCCGACGTTCGACCTGACCTACCGGAAACTCGACTCCTTCCTCGGCCCGCGCGATGGATTCCAAGCCACGTGGAAGAACGGCTTCTACGATCAGGCGTTCGGCAGCGACTTCGACTACTTCAGCTCCAAGCTCGACGCCGACTGGTACTTCCAGGTCCCGGGCGAGATCGATGCGGTTCGTCCCGGCTTCCACATCGGCGTCGGCCTCGGGGTCGCCGACGAGTACGGCGACACGGAGTCCGTTCCGTACACCGAGCGGTTCTTCCTCGGCGGCAGCCGCCAGCTCCGCGGGTTCGCGTTCCGCGGCGTCGGACCGAACGTCGGCTCGAATGCGCTCGGTGGACAGACGTCGCTCGACGCGACGATCGAGTACCGCATCCCGCTCTACAAGAACGTGCAGCCGGGCACCTACAAGGAGATCGAGCTGTTCCGGCTGACGCTGTTCACCGACGCCGGCATCCTCGACCCGAAACCCTACACGCTCGACTTCGGAGAGACGCGCGCCTCGGTCGGCTTCAGCCTGGGCATGGTCAGCCCGTTCCCGGTGACGCTGAACTTCGGATTTCCGGTGCTCGACGGCCTTGGCGACCGGCGCCAAGTCTTCTCGTTCTCGATCTTCAGCCTGGCCTTCTGATCCCCGGCGCGAAATGGCCTGAGCGCGCCGGTTGGCGAACGCTTCGACCGTCGTCGCCACAGAATCGGGCCCCGGTCCGCTCGACGACGTTGGGGCCTGTTGACACGGACTCGGCCGAAGACCGAGGTCCTGGCCCAGATCCGCTTGCGGGACGTGCATTGCCCGGCCGGCGCAGCGTGCGCTGTGCCCCCCCCCGCGCGTCCGCGCTGTACCATGCGCGCCCTCAGCGTCCGCTCTGTACCCTGCGCTCCTCTTCGCGTCCGCTCTGGAATCCTGCGCTCCTCTTCGCGTCCGCTCTGTAAACCTGCGCTCCTCTTCGCGTCCGCTCTGTAGGACGCGCCGTGCCCCGTACTTCGGAGCCCAAACTCATGTCGTCTCGCACCCTGGCTGAACTCGCCGCCCTCTGCGGTGCCGTCGTCGACGGCGACGCTGACTGCAGCATCGACGGACCCGCGACGCTGGCCGAGGCCGGTCCGCGCGAGATCACGTTCCTGGCGAACCCGCGCTATGCGCCGCAACTCGCCACGACGAAGGCCGGGGCCGTGGTCGTGCAACGCGACATGGCCTGCGCGCGCGAGGGCTTGCCGCTCCTCCGGTGCGACGATCCGAGCCGAGCCTTCACGGCCATCGTGCAGGCCTTCGCGCCGCCCGCAGTCGCAATCACGCCGGGCATCCACGCGAGCGCGGTCGTGGATCCGACGGCCGTCGTCGACCCCGGCGCGAGCATCGGGCCGAACTGCACCGTGGGGGCCGCCGCGCGCATCGACGTCGGCGCCGTGCTCATCGCCAACGTCTACGTCGGCGAGCACGCGCGCATCGGCGCGGACACCGTGCTGCAGCCGGGCGTCGTCGTCTACGGCCGCGTCACGATCGGCGCGCGCGGGCTGATCCACGCGGGCACGGTGATCGGCTCGGACGGATTCGGTTTCGATCCGACAGCTTCCGGGTGGGCGAAGATCCCGCAGGTGGGGATCGTCGAGGTCGGCGACGACGTCGAGATCGGCGCGAATTGCACGATCGACCGCGGTCGCTTCGGTCCGACGCACATCGGCAACGGTGTGAAGATCGACAACCTCGTCCACGTCGCGCACAACGTCTTCGTGGACGACGCCGCGCTGCTGATCGCGCAGGTCGGCATCGCCGGCAGCACGCGGATCGGCAAGCGCGCGATCCTCGCCGGGCAGGTCGGCATCGCCGGCCATGCGACGATCGGCGACGGCGCGCGCATCGGCGCGCAGTCGGGTGTGGCCGGGGTCGTGCCCGCGGGCGCGGACTACTTCGGGTCGCCTGCGCGACCGCGCGGCGAGGCCATCCGGTCCGCGATGATCGTCACCAAGTTGCCCGAACTGCAGACACGCCTGCGCGATCTGGCGAAACGCGTCGCTGCCCTGGAGAACGGCGCGACGTCGGGCTCGAGCACCCGGCCGAACGAGGAACAGTCATGACCCGACGACAACGCACTCTGCGGACCGCCGTGGAGTTCCAAGGTGTGGGCCTCCACTCCGGAGTCCACGTGAAGGGCCGCATGTTGCCCGCGCCGCCGAACCACGGCGTCGAGTTCGTGCGCACCGATTTGCCGGGTACTGAGCCGATCCCGGCGCGGATCGCGTACCGGGCCGACAAGGAGCGGCGCACGCGCCTCGTGCGCGGCGCGGCCGAGGTCGAGACGGTCGAACACCTGCTCGCGGCCTGCACGGGGCTCGGCATCGACAACATGACGGTCGAGTTGTCGGGCGCTGAGGTCCCGGGTCTCGACGGCAGCGCGCGCGAGTTCGTCGAGCTCGTGCAACGCGCCGGCATCGTGGACCAACCGGCGGAAGCGCGCGTGCTCGTGCTCGACCAGCCCGTGTACGTGCGGCAAGGCGGCGCGACGCTCGTGGCGATCCCGTCCGAACGGCCCTCGCTGACGCTGCAGTACATCGCGTCGTTCGAGGAGCCGGGCGTCGAGGGCGGTTCGATGCAACTCGAGCTGACGCCCGAGAGCTTCACGAAGGAGATCGCGTCGGCGCGCACGTTCTGTCTGGCTTCCGAGGTCCCGCTGCTGCAGAAGGCCGGCATGGGCAAGGGGGCGACACGCGAGAACACGCTGATCCTCGGCGATCCCGCGACCACGATGCGCCTGCCCGCCGAGCCGGTGCGCCACAAGATGCTCGACCTGATCGGCGACCTGCACCTCTTGGGTGCCGAGCTGCACGCGCACGTCATTGCAACGCGGTCGGGGCACGCGACGAACGCGGAACTCGTCCGGCGTCTCGTCGACATGATGACGGCGCTCGAGACGGGCGGCGTCATCCAGCGTGAGTCGGGCCTCGATGTGCGCGAGATCCTGCGGATGCTGCCGCACCGCTATCCGTTCCTGCTGATCGACCGCGTGCTCGAGATCGAGGGCTACAAGCGGGCCGTCGCGCTCAAGAACGTCACGATCAACGAGCCCTACTTCCAGGGCCACTTCCCGGCGGCGCCGATCATGCCGGGTGTGCTGCAACTGGAGGCGATGGCGCAGCTGGCTGGCGTGTTGCTCCTGCGCAAGCTCGAGAACACCGGCAAGCTGGCCGTGCTCTGGTCCATCGACAAGGTCAAGTTGCGCGGGGCTGTCGTCCCCGGAGATCAACTGCGCATCGAGGTGACGACGACGCGCGACAAGGACCAGGTCGCGCAAGTGCAGGGCGTCGGAACCGTCGCCGGCAAGGTCGTGTGCGAGGCCATTCTGATGTTCACGCTGGTGGATCCGTAGGAGCCTCCGATGAGCGAGAAAATCCATCCGACTGCGGTCGTTCACCCGCTCGCGCGAATCGGGCAGGACGTCGAAATCGGTCCGTACTGCGTCATCGGCGCCGACGTCACGGTCGGCGATCGAACGAAAATCGGACCTCAGGTCATCGTCGACGGGAACACGCGCCTCGGGGCGGAAAACCTGATCGTCGGCCAAGCGTCGCTGGGCGGTCCGCCGCAGGACCTTTCCTATCGCGGTGAGTCGACGGAGCTCGAGATCGGCGACCGCAACACGATTCGCGAGTTCGTGACGATCAACCGCGGCACCGTGAAGGGCGGCGGTGTCACGCGCATCGGCAACGACAACATGCTGATGGCCTGCTGCCACGTCGCGCACGACTGTGAGCTGCGGGACAAGATCATCCTGGCGAACGGCGTGCTGCTCGCGGGCCACGTCCTCGTCGAGGAAGGCGCCAACATCTCGGGCGGTGCGGCGGCGCACCACTTCGTGACGATCGGCGCGTTCGCCTACATCGGTGGCATGACACGGATGGTGCAGGACGTGCCGCCGTTCATGATCCTGGAAGGACATCCGAGCCGCGTGCGCGGGGTCAACGTGATCGGACTGCAGCGCGGCGGTGTCGCCGAGGACGACATCGACGACCTGCGCGAGGCGTTCAAGCGCGTCTGGCGCTCGGGCGATCCGCGCAGCAAGACGATCGCCGACCTGCGCTCGGAATACACGCGCTCGGCGATGGTCATGCGCCTCGTGCGCGAGTTGGAGCAGACCGAAATCGGCGCCAAGGGGCGCTACCGCGAGAGCCTGCGCGCCGAATTCACGCGCATCGGGCAGGAACGACTGATGACTGGCACGGAAGCGAGTTGAGTATGGTCCGCACGAAGACGGCGGTGGTCGGTGTCGGTCACCTGGGCAAGTTCCATGCGCGCATCCACAAGGAGAATCCGCGCGCCGAGCTGATCGGCGTGGTGGACGCGAATGCCGAACGTGCCGGAGCCTTGGCTGCCGAACTCGGTTGCGCCGTCTTCGCCGACGCGTCCGCGCTGCCGCACGACGTGCGCGCCGTCAGCATCGCAGTACCGACGGCGCAGCACGCCTCAGTCGCGGTGCCGCTGCTCGAGCGCGGCGTGCACTGCCTGATCGAGAAGCCGCTCGCGGCGAGTGTCGAAGAGGCCGACCGCATCCTGGCTGCGGCGAAGAAGGGCCACGCCAAGGTCGCCGTCGGACACGTCGAGCGCTTCCAGCCGGGCTTGCGCAAGGTGCGCTCGATGGGGCTCAAGCCGCGCTTCATCGAATGCCATCGCCTGGCACCGTTCAGCTTTCGCAGCCTGGACGTCGGCGTCGTGCACGACCTGATGATCCACGACCTCGACTTGATCCTGGACCTCGTCGGATCGCCGGTCGAAAGCCTCGACGCGGCCGGCGGCGCGATCCTGACGCGCAGCGAGGACGTCGCCTCCGTGCGCCTCATTTTCGCGGACGGCGCGCGTGCGAACGTGACCGCCTCGCGCGCTTCGCTGCAGCCCATGCGGCGCTTCCGCATGTTCTCGGGCGAAGCCTACGTCAGCCTCGACTTCCAGAAGAACTACGGCCTGATCGTGCGCAAGGGCCCCGAGTGGGAGAAGGGTCGCGCGCTACTCGCGGACTTCGACCCGACGAAGCACGAGATCGGCCCCGAGTGGATCCGCGACCGCGTGCTGTCCGTCGAAGAACTCGACCTCTCCGACATGGAGCGCCCGCTGCAGGCCGAGATCGACTCGTTCCTGCGCTGCGTGCAG
>JBBQCC010000193.1:0-8836 GCA_038318285.1 Planctomycetota bacterium
AAAGTTCCAGGCCTCGATCGGCCTCGCCGATCCGCACGACCGCGTGGTCGTCGATGGCGAGCCTGCGATCGACCTCGTGTGGCGCGGCGGTGTCCAGGGCGACGTCGCGACGAGCGCCATCACGCTGAACAGCATCGCATCGTTGCGCGCCGCCGCGCCCGGCCTGCACACGATGGCGACGATCCCGCTCGTGTCTTGCACACCGCCGTCACGCTGATCGCATGGCTCCCGTCACGCTCGACAGCTCGTCCGCTGCTCGCGTGCGCGTGGGCGGACGCGAGTCGATCGCCTTCGCGGGATGCGACTACCTCGGTTTGGCGCACGCACCCGAGGTGCGCGAGGCGCTCGAGCGGGGTCTCGCGCGTTACGGCGTGTCCGCCAGCGCCTCGCGTGCGACGACGGGCAACACGCAGGCGCACGACGAGTTGGAATACGATCTGGCGCGGTTCCTCGGCCTCGAAGCGGCGCTGCTCGTGCCCGACGGCTACCTGTCGACGCACATTTTCCTGCAGGGCGTCGCGCACGCGTGTCCGTCCGCGATCTTCGATGCCGAGGCGCACGTCAGCACGCGCGACGCCCTCGCGGCCAGTGGTATCGAGGCGCGCAGCTACGCTTTCTGTGACGCGGTGTCGGCCGCGCAGGCCTGCGGTAATGCGCACCTGATCGTCACGGACGGCGCCTACCCCGTGATGCGCGGCATCGCACCGCTGCCCGATCTGCTGCGGCTCGTCCCGCACGACGGATGGCTCGTCGTCGACGATTGCCACGGCACCGGCGTGCTCGGCGCGCGTGGCCGCGGCACGCACGAACACCACGGTATCGCGGATGCGCGCCTCGTCGTGACGGGCACGCTCTCGAAGGCGTTGGGCTGTTTCGGCGGCTTCGTCGCCGGAACGCGCGCGATGGTGACGCAGGTCGCGCAGCGCTCGCGCGCTTTCGCGGGCTCGACACCGATCCCGCCCGCCCTCGCCGCCGCGGGTTCGGCGGCCATTCGACTCGTCGAACACGACGGCGCGCTCCTCGCACGCCTGCACGCAAACCTCGCTCGTGTGCGCGGCGTCCTGCGCAGCGCGGGTATCGACGCACACGACGAGCCGCTGCCTGTATTCGCCTGGAAAGCTGCGGATCCCGACGCGGGCGATCGCATCCACGCCGAGTTGCTCGACCAGGGCGTGCTGGTGCCGCATGTGCGCTACCCCGACGGACTGGGCAGCTATTTCCGTCTCGCCGTGAGCGCTGCGCACGACGACGCGGCGATCGCTCGGCTCGAGACCGCGCTGCGCAGTGCGTGGAGGCCGCGTTGAGGCCCGCGATCCTCGACGACTCGCTGTTGACCCGCTTGGCGCGCGAACACGGCACGCCGCTGTACGTCTACGACGCCGCGACGATCGAGCAGCGCGTGCGCGACCTCGCCGGATTCGACCGCGTGCGCTACGCGCAGAAGGCGAACGCGAATCTTGCCGTGTTGCGTGTCGTGCGCCGCGCCGGCGCCGGAGTGGACGCGGTGTCCGCCGGTGAGGTCGAGCGCGCCCTGCGCGCCGGTTTCGACGCGCGCGACGTCGTGTACACGGCCGACCTGTTCGACCGTGCTGCGCTGGAGACCATCGCGCGTCACCGCCTGCCGGTGAACATCGGATCGCCGTTCCAGATCGAGCAGTACGCCGCGCTGGGTGCGGGCCGCGAGATCACCCTGCGCGTGAACCCAGGCTTCGGCCACGGGCACGGTCGCAAGGTGAACACCGGCGGCGAGGCCAGCAAGCACGGCATCTGGCACACGGACCTGGGCGCCGTTGTCGATCGCGCGCGCGCTGCCGGCCTGAAGGTCCACGCCCTGCACGTGCACATCGGTTCGGGCAGCGACTTCGAAAACCTGGCGCAAGTGCGCGAAGCCGTGCTGCGGCTCGCGCGTGTGGTCGGCGGCGATCTGCGCACGATTTCGGCCGGCGGGGGCCTGCCGATCCCCTACCAGGACGGCGAACGGCCGTTCGACGTCGCGCGCTTCGTGCGCGAGTGGGCCGAGACGAAGCGCGCGGTCGAGCGCGACCAGGGCCGTGCGATCGAGATCGAGGTCGAACCGGGCCGCTACCTCGTGGCCGAGAGCGGCGTGCTCGTCACCGAAGTGCGCGGCACGAAGCGCAGCGGATCCGTCGACTACGTGTTCGTGGACGCGGGTTTCCACACGCTGCTGCGGCCGGCGATGTACGGCGCGTTCCACCGCATCACCGCCATCGGCGGGACGGTCGCGAGCGCGAAGCCGCGCGTCGTCGCCGGGCCGCTGTGCGAATCGGGCGACGTGCTGACCCAGCGCGAGGGTGGTGAAATCGCGACGCAACTCCTCCCCGACGTCGACGTCGGGAACCTCCTGTGCGTGCACGACACCGGCGCGTACGGCATGGCGATGGCGTCGAACTACAACTCGCAACCGCTGCCGGCCGAAGTGCTGGTCGATGGCGGGCGAGCCGAGTGCGTGCGTCGTCGGCAGACGCTCGACGACCTGCTCGCGGACGAGATCCAAGCGGACGAGATCGAACCGCGTGCGCATTGAGGCGCTGCTCCGCATGAGCGAGCGCAGGAACCCGGCGGTGACCGCGCAGAGCGCGCTGCGACGACGGTCCGAACGCGCGGGACTCTGCTAGCCTGCTCGGCCCCTGCCCGACCCGCCACGCAACGAACGACGACGACACACCATGACCAAGAAGAAGCCCGATCACCGCGATGCCGAGCTGATCCTGAAGCTGTACGACCTGCGCCGCGAAGAGGTCATGCGCAAGTCGCGCAACCAGATCGTGCAGTGGCTGCCGCACAAGTACGAGGACGTGACCGCGATCCTGCAGCCGAACCACGAGAACAACCAGGCTTGGCGCCAGGTCTCGACGTACTGGGAGATGGCCTACGGTTTCGCGCGCCACGGCATCCTGAACGCGGACCTCTTGGCCGAGAACGGCGTCGAGGGACTGCTGCTGTTCGCGAAGGTCGAGACGTACCTGCCGCGCCTGCGCAAGGAAGTGTCACCGACGATCCTGCAGAACGCAGAGTGGATGGCGCGCAAGTGTCCGACTGCGAAGAAGCGTCTCGAGCTCGTGCGCAAGCGTATCGCCGGGATGATGGCGGCCGCGAAGGCCTGAAGGAGGCCCGCACGTGCACGCCGCGATCCTCACGCTACTCGGACCGATGCTGTCCGTCGTGCAGGGGCCGATCCCGATGCGCGACGACGCGGCGCTCGCGGACGCGCTGCGCGGGGTACCGGCGCTCGCGGCGGCGATGGAGCACGCCGCCGACCACCGCATCCAAGTCCTCCTCGCGAGCGTCGAGAAGGATCCGCGCGGACAGTTCGTGCTTGCGCGCCGCGGATTCCGGGTCGATGCCGAGTACTTCTACCCGGCCAGCTCGATCAAGCTGTGCGCAGCGGTCGCTGCGCTCGAGGACCTCGACGAACGCCGCGTCAAAGACGCGCGCCTGACCGAGGACACACCGCTGGAGTTCCACCCACTGTTCGAGGGCGAGGCGATCGAGTCCACCGACGTCGGGCACTTGAAGGACGGGACGATCACGCTGCGGCAGGAGATCCGCAAGGTGTTCCTCGTGTCCGACAACGCGGCGTTCAACCGGCTGTACGAGTTCGTCGGCCAGGACGGGCTCGCGCGTCGCGCCGCGAATTGGGGCCTCGCCGGTGCCCGCATCGTGCACCGCCTGTCGGAGTCGCGATCCGAGGACGAGAACCGGCGCGTGCCGCGCATCGATTTCGTCGTCTCCGAGTCCGAGCACGTCACGATCCCCGAGCGCACGAGCAAGCTCAAGATCGTCGACTCGCGCGCCACGGGCATCCGCGTCGGCACGGCCTACGTGGAGGGCCAGCAGGTCATCGACAAGCCGATGTCGTTCGCGCGCAAGAACGCGATCGATCTCGTCGGGTTGCAGGACGCGCTCGTGAAGTTGGTCGATCCCGATGTCATGCTGCGGGGAGAACCCTACGCCATCACCAAGCCACAGCGGGAATTTCTGCTGAACGCGGCCGCCGAATACCCCGGTGATTCGCGCGATCCGCGCTACCCGCGCGCGGAATACCCCGACGACTGGGGCAAGTTCCTACTGCCCGGGCTCGAGCGCGTCGCGCCGAAGTCCGCCTGGCGCATCGTGAACAAGATCGGCCGTGCATACGGGTTCTCCGTCGAGAACGCCTGGGTCGTGCACCGGCCCAGCGGCCGCGCGCTGTTCGTCACCGCGACGATCTACACGAATGACAATGGTGTGCTGAACGACGGCAAGTACGAATATGAGAACGTCGCCGATCCGTTCCTCGCCGCGCTGGGCGAGAGCGTGGGTCGCGAGCTCGCGCGCTGAGGAACTGTGAGCCCGGCGTCGGCGCGAGTGCCGTGAGGTTGTCGGCGGCGCAAGCGCCGGGCGTCACTGGGCCTTGCGTCCGGCTTGTTCGCGCAGGATCGGTACGAGCGCCTTCCGGAGTTGCGAGCGTTCGAAGAGCGCTTCCTGCGTCGGCGGATCGAGCACGTCGCTGCGCGACTCGAAGATCTTCGAGTACGCGAATAGGCTCCAGCCGCCGTACAGACGCCGCGCGGAGTCGAGGAACGGGCGATGAGCTTCCGCGTCGCGCGCGCCGACCATGATCCCCATGACGATCTTCGCGTCACCCGGCATCGCCGACCACACCGTGGCGCGCTGCGACCATGTCGCGAAGTCCGTCGCGTAGTTCATCGGGTAGACGACGTCGAGCAGCCCCTCCGCGAGCCACGTGCGCGCGTCCTGGAAGTGCTCCTTCACCGCCTTCTCCGGGATCACCCCGCACGCGGCGGACAGCGGGATGCGCGGCCGCGCCTCGCGCAGCATCTGGCGCACGTCGCGCACGAGCTGCGTGACCTGCTGGGTCCGCCACGCGTCCCAGGCGGCCTTGTCGCTCGGGTCCTTGCCGGTCGCCGTGCGGAACAGGCTCAAAGTGCGCGCGTCGCGCGGGTAGTCGAGGCCCTTCGGCGTCGCCGGGGGTTCGTTGGCGAAGCGGATGTAGTCGAGGTGCAGCCCGTCGATCGGGTACTGGATCGCCAGGTCACGCAGGACGCTGACGATGTACGCGCGCACTTCGGGCAGGCACACGTTCAGCGAGACGTAGAACTTGTCGCTGAACTTCTGGCGGCCGCCGTTCTGGTCGTACCAGCTCCACTCCGGCTTGGCGTTCCAGATCTGCTTGGGGTCGCTGGGCGGCGTCGTCCCCCACCAAGCCGTGGTCGCGTTGACCCAGGCGTGCAGGCGCATTCCGCGCGCGTGCGCGCGCTCGAGCGCGACGCCGAGCGGATCGAACCCGGGATCCTTGAAGTCGAACTGCTCGCCCCAGGGCTCGACCTTCGAGCGGTAGGACGCGGTCGCGTTGCCGCGCACCTGGAACAGGATCGTCTCGATGCCGGCGTTCGCGCAGTCGTCGACGATGCGCTCGACGTCCTCGCGGGTCCGGTAGTCGAAGCGCGTCACCCACATCGTGCGCTCGGGGCCGCGACCCTCGGTCGGGATGCGCGGCACGGCGGCACACGCGGACAGGACGAGGGCCAGGACGGCCGAGAAAAGCGCGAGGATTCGTGTCATGGCGTTCGGCGCGAGCCGCGCACACGCGCCGAACCCGCACGACGTGTCCTACACGACCCGCGCGGGCGAACCAATGCCGAATCCAGGCTGACGTGCGCGAGCGATCCGGCCCGAGCGATTCGGTCCGAGCGGTCAGCCCGCCGACCGCAGGCGCGGCGTCCCATCGCCGAGGACGACGCGATCGGTCCCCGCGGTGCGGGCCGCGCGAAGCCTGCGGTCCAGGTCGTTCCAGAGCGCATCGACGTTCGCGTGAGCGTCCTCGACCTGCACGACGCCGATCGACACGGTCACGCAGCCCTCGAATCCGGTACAGCGCACCTTGTTGTCCCGAACGGCCGCGCGCAGTCGCTCGGCGATTTCCGCCCCGGCCGCCGCGTCCGCGCCGGGACAGATCGCCAGGAACTCGTCCGCTCCGACGCGGCACGCCGCATCACCCTTGCGCAGTGCTCCGGCCACGACGCGTGCCGTCGCGCGCAGGACGGCGTCCCCCGTCGCTCGACCGTGCATCTCGTCGATGCGACCGAATCCGTCGATGTCGAGCAGCAGGACCGACAGCGGCGTCGTGCCTTCACGCGACAGTTCGAATGCGCTCCGGAGGCGATCCGCGGCGAACGCGCGGCTGTGAATGCCGGTCAGCGCATCCGTGGCGCCCGCGAGCTCCACGTTGCGCGATAGGAGGGCGATACGTCCGATCTGTGCCTCGCGCGTCGCTTGGAGATCCTCGACGCGTTCCTCGAGCTGCACGACCCGCAAGGCGGCACGGACGCGAGCAACGACGACGCGTGCGTCGAACGGGCGCACGAGGCACTCGCCGGCGCCGGCCTCGAACGCCTCCAGTTGGTGCGCATCCTTGTCGCGCGGCACGACCATCACGCAGTGCGCGTGCGTGCCGCCGTCCATGCCGCGCAGCACGCGGACGGCCTGTGCTCCGCTCGATTCGGACAGGGTCCAGTCCACGAGGACCACGTGCGGCATTTCCGCCAACGCCGCATCACCCGCCGGCGGCATCGCCGTCCGCGCGGTGACGACGTGACCGTCCTCGGTGAGCGCCTCGCTCAGGCGCGCGTCGCGCGTCAGTTCCGCCCCCACGAGGAGGATGCGCAGACCAGAAGTCCGGTTCGTATCGCTGTACTCGTCTCCCCGCATGTCCTCGTCGTCGAGGACGCCCAAGGCCTTCCGCGCGCGACGGCGGATGTCGTTCACGCCCAGCACGGCGGTCGCGCGCAGGTTCACGACCTGACCCCAGGCGCGCCAACTCTCGACGGCGAGGTCCCACACGGCGCGGAACCCGAGGTCGTCGAGCTCCAAGCGCGACTGCACGCGCTGCAAGTCGTCGCGCAGGCGCCGACACAGCTCTGGCGAGGAATCGATGTCGGCGGTCAGCGCACGCGCCATGTCGAGCGCGTCCTCGAGCATCCGC
Source organism: Planctomycetota bacterium (assembly GCA_038318285.1). Taxonomy (GTDB): domain Bacteria; phylum Planctomycetota; class UBA1135; order UBA1135; genus JAEUHZ01. Next base: position 7,007 of record JBBQCC010000193.1, read on the forward strand.
GCCACGCGTGCCGATGACGGGTTGCGCAGGTCTTCGGGTGCGACGCCGCTGTTCACGTGCGCGATCGCCGCGCAGAAACGCGCAGGCACGCGCCAATCCTGCAGCATCGCCGCCGCCAGCTCGCGGTGGTGCACGCCGCAGATCTTCGTCTCGATCTCGGCCAGCCGCGCGTCCGAGCGGCCGCGCGCGCGCTCCAAGACGCCCTGGTACGCGACCGGATGCACGTTGGCCAATGCCAGCCGACCAAGCCCCTGGAGCAAGCCACACGTGAACGCTTCGGTCGGCGCGAGGTCGCGGCGCAAGCCGGCGATGGTCTGCGCTGCGGCGGCGACGGCCAGCGAATGCGACCAGAACGCGTCGTAGTCGAACGTCTCGCACGGTCCCTTGCGGTTGTTCGCCAGCAGGCTGAAGCCCAGGCTGATCGTGCGCACGGACTTCAGGCCGAGGCGCATCGCCGCCGCGTGCGCCGTCGTGACCTCGTTGCGGCCCTCGGCGGAACCGATGTTCGCGAGCTCGACCAGCCGCTGCGTGAGCATCGCGTCGCCCTTCAAAATCGCAGCGACGTCCTCGAGCGAGACGTCTTCGCGCTGCGTGGCGCGCATGACCTCCAGACCGACGGGTGTCGGCGTCGGCAATTTCCCCGTCTGTCGGAGAGCCTCGAACTGCTTGTCCAACATGGGGGCTGCTTGCGGGGGGGGACGAATCCGCGTTCGACGTTCGGGAGGGGGCGTCGACCGGGACGCCGGCTCTGCGCGCTATCGGCGCGCGCGGCTCGACGCTGATGCTCGCCGCGCGAACCGAGGGCTCAAACCTGGGAATGGACGGTCGAGCCCGTCCCCAAGACCCCGCCCGGCGCCCGGGCGAGCACATGGGCCAGGACGAAGGCCAGGACGCAACCCGCGGGCTCGAACCAGGGGAAGGCCAAGGACAGTTCGCGGCCGGGTTCGCTGCCGACGGGTTGCCACCAGAACTCGCCGTGGCGACCGACCCACAGCGACAGGGCGAGCGCGACGAACAAGGTCAGCGTCTGGAACGCGACGCGGCCGAGTCCGGCGCGCGCGCGCAAGTCGGGCCACGCGCGCAGGAACAACCAACTGACTGCGAAGGCGAACGCGATCGCCGGTGCGTACAGGTCGGACTTCGGACCGTGCCACGCGCAGCAGAACACCCACAGCGCCGACACCGGCGCGGCCCACAGGAATCCCGAGCCGTCCACGGGTGCGCGCGCGAGCACGAGCAGCATCGCCGCGAGGATCGCGCCGCGCGTGTAGCCCGGCATGGACAGCGCGAGGTCGAACACGGAGCCGAGCTTGCGCGCGATTGGCTGCATCGCGAGGCCGAGCGCGCCGAGCAGTACTCCGAAGAGCACGACGAACACGCGCGAAGCACGCAACGCCGAACCTTCCTCCATCCCTGCGTCACTCGTTCGGCCGGAGCGCAGCGCGCGCCAGCGCCGCCAAGGCGACCACGCAGCGGACACCGCGGTCTGCGACAGCGCACCCAGCGCCGAATCGAGCGTCGAGATCGCCGCTGCCAGGATGCCCGCGATGACGAGACCGCGCAGGCCCTGGGGCAGGTACTCCATGACGAAGACGGGCACGATGCGGTCGTTCGCGCCGGCGACGAGCGCCGCGCCGGCCGCGGACATCGGGTTGCGCTCGTACCACGCGAAGAGGCCGACGCCGACGAAGGCGACGAGCGCGGTCACGCCCATCGCCAGCGAGCTGAACAGGATCGCCTTGCGTGCCGCGCTCGCATCGCGGCAGCACAAGATGCGCTGCGCGATCATCTGGTCGACGCCATACGCGCCGAAATTGCCGAACGAAGTGG
>JBBQCC010000194.1:0-8836 GCA_038318285.1 Planctomycetota bacterium
CGGCCCGAACTCGACGTGTACGTCCTCGCCTGGGACTACGCCGCGCTGTATGCACTGGAGCGCGATCCAACGAGCCGCATCCGCCTCGGTTGGAACACGCACGAGCGCGTGCACTTCCGGTTCGACGACGTGCACCCGATCGGTGCGAGCCACCATCAGAAGGTCGTCGTCATGGACGACTCGCTGGCGTTCTCGGGTGGGCTTGACCTGACGAATCATCGTTGGGACACGAACGAACATCGCGTCGAGGATCCGTTGCGGACGACCGCGCTCGGCAAGCCGTACACACCCTTCCACGACGTCCAGGCGCTCGTGACCGGGCCGGCCGCAGCCGCGCTGGGGGAGTTGGCGCGCGAGCGTTGGCTCATGACGGGCGTCACCGACCTGCCACGAATCGCCGGCAATCGGGACGAATTCTGGCCGGTCAGCTTTTCTCCCGACCTGCGCGACGTCGACGTGGCGATCGCGCGCACGAGTCCGGCATTCCGCGATCGGCCCGCCGTGAGCGAGTGCGATGCGCTCTTCCGCGACGAGATCGCGGCCGCGCGCGAAACGATCTACATCGAAAACCAGTACTTCACGAACCGAGCACTCGGTCGCGCGCTCGCGGCCCGCCTGCGCGAACCGGATGGCCCCGAGGTCGTGTTCGTGGGTCCGGAATCGTGCACGGGCTGGCTCGAGCGGAAGACGATGGGCGCGTTGCGGAACGCCGTGCTGGTGGACCTCGTCGAGGCGGACCTACACGGCCGACTGCGCTTGCTGTTCCCGTTCGCGTCGAAATCGCAGAACGTCTGCACGTTCATCCACTCGAAGATCCTCGTCGTCGACGACGAACACTTGCGCATCGGTTCGGCGAACCTCTCGAACCGTTCGATGGGCATGGACACCGAGTGCGACGTCGTGGCGTGCGCGCGAGGCGATCCGGAGCAGCGCGCAGGCATCCGACGCGTGCGCGACCGGCTCGTCGCCGAACACCTCGGGCTCGACGCGGAGGCCGTGTCCGCAGCCGTCGCAGACCAGGGATCTCTCGGCGCCGCCATCGACGCGCTGGCGACGGGCGATCGGACCTTGGCGCGCGTCGACGTCGACTGCGATGCCGACACGTCGGCCCTCGGCCCCCTCACCGTTGTCGCGGATCCGACCGAGCCGATGAGCGTCAGCCGTACGATCGATCGGCTGCAGCCTGCGCTCGAGAACGACGACCGCAACAAGGGGGCGCGCGCACTCTTCATGGTGGCATGCATCGCCGGCGTCGCGGCCATCCTGGTGCACGCCTATTCGGGCACGTCCGGTTTCGACGCACGCAACCCGACCGAACTCGTCGAATCGATCTCGCAGGACCCGGGCGTCGTGCCTTGGATCTTCTGCGCAGTCGTGGCCGGTGGACTGCTGTTCGTCCCGTTCGAACTGCTCGTCCTCGTACCCGTCGTGCTGCTCGGCGCGATGCGCGGCAGTGTGCTGGCGGCAGTCGCCGGAGTACTGTGCGCGCTCGTCGGCTACGCGGTCGGACGCGCTCTGGGTCCGAAACCGCTCGCACCTCTCCTGGGACGTCGAGCACGCGACGTCTGGCGCGGTCTGCGCCGCGATGGTGCTCTGTCCATCGCAGTCGTGCGCTTCGTCGCGCTGTTCTCGGCGACCAGCGTGCACGTCCTGTGCGGCGCAGCGAAGGTCAGTGCGCGCGACTTCACTCTCGGGTCGTTGCTGGGCCTCGCGCCGGCGTGGCTCGGATCCGTGGCGTTGGGCGCGTTGTTGCGCGCCGCGATCCTACATCCGAGTCCGCTGTGGACGATCCTGACGATCCTCGCCGCGTGCCTCCTCGCCTTCGTGCTGCTGCGCGTCCGCCGCAACGTGCTGATGCGCGCGTCCGGAGTCGCCACGCGGGATCAAGAGGAGCGCGCTCGCTATGGCTGATCGCGCTGACGGCAAAGGCATGGCTTCACGGCTGCGCATCGCCACCTACAACGTCCACGCGTGCGTCGGCACGGACGGTCGGTACGACCCGGATCGCATCGCGCGTGTCGTCGACGAACTCGAAGCCGACGTCGTGGCGCTGCAGGAGATGACGTACGCCGCGGATCTCGCGATCGAGACGCGCTCGCCCGTCGTGTTGCCCGTGATGTCCAAGTACGAGCACGTCCTGGGTCCGACCCATCGGCGCGCCGACAGCCACTTCGGCAACGTGCTGCTCAGCCGGTTCCCGATCCGCGACTTGTCGCGCATCGACCTGTCCGAGAAGCACCGCGAGCCGCGCGGCGCGCTGCACGTCGTGCTCGACGCGCTGGGCAGCGAACTCCACGTCATCGCGACGCACCTGGGCCTCCATCCGCGCGAGCGCCGACTGCAGATCGAGCGCATCGTCGCGAAGATCCGCGAGTTGTCGCCGGATTGCTTCGCCATCGTGGGGGACTTCAACGATTGGCTGCCAGGCCGCTCGCTGGTGCGTGTGTTGGACGACGTCGTCGGATCCGCCGGCGCGCCACGATCGTTCCCGTCGGGCTGGCCCTTGCTGTCGCTCGATCGCATCTGGATCCACCCGCGCGACAGCGTCCGCAGCGTACGCGTGCACCGCAGCGCAGAAGCACGCCGCGCATCGGATCACTTGCCCGTGGTGGCGGAGGTCGAGTTCGCGTGCGTGCCCAACGCTACGCGCTAGCGGGCTGTGGTGCCGTCAGGCTCGGACGCGAGTCGCCGTCGGGCACGACGACCTCGGTTCTGCGTGCGAGCCGCAAGCCGACTCCGATGCAGGCCGATCGCGCGCGATCCATGCGGCAGTGAGTAGCACCAACCCGATCAGCACCGCGATGGGGATCCAGCGAGAGGGCCAAAGCATGGCGGGCTTGGGCTCGATCACGCGACGCTAGTCCACGAACGTTCCGCGGCTACCTGCTGCTGCGTGATTCACGGCTCTTGCGCGTCGATCGCGTCGGCGCTTGCGATCAAGGACATCGCATCGACTCCGGCTTGCCGGGCGACGGCAGCCACGCTGCGCAGGGTGCCGGCGGCGCGCAGGCGCCGATCACGAGCGTCGTCGCCCAATGCGGGGGCCGCGTACTCCGCCGCCAGCGAGCGCACGAGATTCAGGTGCGCGAGGCGGCGCGGGTCGCCCAGCGCGAGTTCTTCCGCCGTCCGGAGAGCCTGCTCCGCGAGCGCGGCCGCCTCGGTCTTGCGGCCGGCGCGCAGACACGCGAGCGATCCTGTTCGAAACGTCGAAGCCAGCCAGGCGACGAAGTCGCGGCGACCCGGCTGCAGGTCGCGAGTCAGGCGTGCGAGGCGGATGGCTTCGCGCGCGTGATCGAGCTCGGCATCCCGATCCGGCGTGCCGCTCAGGAACAGCGCGGTCATCGCATGCGCGTGCGACAGGTTGAACGCGTACTTCCAGTTGCCCGAGTCGCGTTCGAAAAGGTCGAGCGCGTCGTGCAGACGTCGCTCGGTCAGCTGCTCGCCTTGCGCATGATCGCCGCGATCGTTCGCGATCACCGCCACGCGTTCCAGGCTCCAGCCCAGATCTTCGCGCAGCTCGGGGTCTTCTGGGTGCTCGCGCACGAGGCGTTCGTCGAGATCGAGCGCGCGATCGAACCACAGGTCCCGTTGCGCGAGGTCGCCCAGTTCGCGCCACGCTTCGCCGAGCCTCGCGTAGATCATCGAGAGGTGCGACCACGATTCCAGATCGGTTGAATTCTCCGCGACGAGTCCTTCGCACGTGGTCGAGGCCTTCTCGAGTCGATCGCGCATCGACGTGAAGTCGGACTTGGCCATGTCGAGCGCTGCCAGCTCGTACAGAGCTTGTGCACGGGCCACGCGCAAGGCTCGGCTGCCCGGATCTGCGGCGAGTTGGCGTTCGGCGCGCGCGATGACCTCTTCTTGGTCGCTGCGCTGTTCCTCGCCGTAGCCGAGCTGCGCCGCGAGCTCATTCATGCGGCCGGCGAAGAACTCGATCGTCTCCGTCGTGATCGCGCGTTGCTGTGCTTGATTGCGCAGGGCGACCAGCGCGATCGCCAGGGCGGTGGTCAGCGCGACGACGACCACGGACGTCGCGATGGACACGACGCGGTGGCGGAGGACGAACTTGCGTGCGTGGTCGATGGTGTTCGGACGACGCGCGCGTACGGGGCGGTGCCCCAGCAGGTTGCCGATGTCATCCGCAAGCTCGCCGGCGCGCGCGTAGCGTCGACGCGGGTCCTTCTCGAGCGCCTTGGACACGATCGCATCGAGGTCGGGCGACAGGTCGCGCCGCACACGTGACAGAGGTTGTGGTTCGGCCAGGCACACGACCTTAGCGGCTTCGATCAGGTCGAGGCCCTGCACCTCGATCGGCAGCACGCCGGCAAGCGTCTCGTAGAGCATGACGCCCAGCGCGTACACGTCTGCAGCCGCGTCGATCGGGACGCGCTCGCCGCGCGCCTGTTCGGGCGCCATGTAGGCCAGCGTCCCGACGAGCGCTCCCGTGCGTGTGTGGGCCGTCTGGTTGTCGCCGTGGATCTTGGCGACGCCGAAATCGAGCACGCGTGGACTGCCCGAGGCGTCCACGAGAACGTTCGAGGGCTTCAGGTCGCGGTGAACGACCCCGCGCTCGTGCGCGTGATCGACCGCGCGGCACAGATCGCGGAACAGCTCCAGCAGTTCATGCGTGTGCTCTCGCCGCGCGCCGACGTAGCGGTCGAACGCGATGCCGTGCACCAGTTCCATCGCGATCCACGGCAGCCCCAGCGATCCGCTCCGCACGACGCCGGCGCCGTAGACCTGCGCGATGCCGCGATGGTTGAGCGTGCCCAGGATCTCGGCTTCGCGTTCGAACCGCGCGACCTGTCCGGGCGCCAACGTGTCGAGTCGCAACACCTTCAGCGCGACGTCGCGTGGCGGCGAAAGTTGTCGCGCGCGGTACACGACGCCCGCGCCGCCCGCGGCGATCTGCTCGGCGATCTGGAATCCGGGCACGTGTAGTGCCGGGTGATCGGCAGCGAGGGCTTCGATCGGGGGCGGACGGACGAGGAAGTCGCCGCCGGCCGATCCGGCGTGGTCGAGCAAATCCTCGACCTCGCGACGCAGTTCGTCGTCCGAATCGCACTCTGCGTGCAGGAACCCCGCGCGCGCGTCGACGTCGAGCGCGGTCGCGGCCTGGAAGAGTTCCTTGACGCGCAGGAATCGATCGCGGTTCATGGGGGCGGGTGTCCCGACCCAGGTTAGTCGCTGGAGGCGGTTCCGGAACGTCCGGGGTCGCGGCGCGGCTGTTCGAGACGCTCCGCGAACGGCGGCATGCTCTCCCGGCCCGCGATTCGCGCGTGGATCGCTTCGGACGGCACGCATGAGCTCGCAACCCTTCCCCGAGAACGACGAAGGCGAGGGGCCGCTCGAACGCGAGCGCCTCGACGGCACGGTGAGTGGCCTGTACGACTCGCTGCGCCGTGTCGCGCGCCGCGCGGTGCAGAAGCGGGCTGGGCAGATGATGCTCGACCCCACGGAACTCGTGCACGAGTGCTATCTGAAGCTGGCGCGCCGCGAGGAACTCGGCGACCTGCCGCGATCGGAGTTCTTCGCGCTCGCCGCGACCGCGATCCGCAACGTGCTCGTCGATCACGCGCGCGAGATCGAGTGCCTGAAGCGCGGCGGTGGCATGCAGCGCGTGACGCTCGACGGCAAATCGCTGATCGAGCGCGAGACCGTGGACTTGATCGGGCTGGAGGAGGCGCTGACCGCGCTGGCCGAACTCGACCCGCGTATGGCGCAGGTGGTCGAGATGCGCTTCTTCGGCGGGCTGCTCGTGCGTGAGATCGCGGATGCCCTGAAAATTTCGCCGCGTGCCGTCGAGCACGATTGGGAGCTCGCGCGCGCGTGGCTGCACCGCGAGCTGCAGAAACAGGCCTGATCGTGGGTTCTCAGGCCCGCGGCCGCGCAGCTGTACGCGACCAGTGTCTGCGGCTCGGCTGCTGCACGACGACCGTCTCCTTCTCGACCTTGGTCAACGCCTTGAGCGCGTACTCGACACGCTGCGCGCGCGATCGATCGCCCAGGACGACGCGGTAGACGATCGTGAGCGGTCCGCGACCGCGCAGCGCCTTGGCGCCGACGCCGCGGGTGTGTTCGCCGAAGCGGCGGTCGACGTCCGTACTGATGCCGGTGTACAGCGCACCGTCGGCGGTGCGCAGCATGTACAGCGACCATTGCACGCGTTTCATCCGCGCAGTATTGCGCATTCTGGTCCCGCTGCATCGCCTTGCAGCACACATTCAAACAGTGCGCGGGGCCGGCCTTCTCGGCCGACCCCGCGCACTGTTTTCATCACGCGCTCGCCGCGGCGAGCGCATGCATCACGCGCCCCAGGTCACGCTGACGCCGTTCGTCAGGTTGAACGTGGACGGCGTGCAGAAGACGGCCGCATTGCGGTACCAAACCTGGTAGACGCGGAACGCACCCGCGCTGTTCAGGCCGCGGATCGACACGGGTTGGTCCGCACCGACCGGGTACTGGCTCGCACCGGCCGAGTTGGACTTCGTCCCCATGCGGATGACGGATCCACCGGCGCAGCGCAGGCCGTCGCCGAAGGGCGAACCGTTGCCGCCGCCGAGCGTGGCGGAGCCCTGGAAGTACAGCGCGCTGGAGTTCGGCATGCCGCTGCCGATCAGGGCCAGCGTGTCGGCCGAGATGCTGGCCTGACCACTGGTGGTCAAGCGGCCGCCCGCGGCGTTCACCGAGCTCGCACAACCGTTGCCGGCCGTACCGCTGTTGCCGCACGGGCACGCGAGGCCGGTGCCGTCACCGAAGCAGAACGGCGTCGCCGGCGGACCGCAGGACGTGCCCGATTCCGTGATTGCGAAGGCGCCGGCCACGCTCACGGTGAGCGTTTGCGAGTACTGACCGACCTGGATCATGTACGTCTGGCCGCACGTGGCCGTGAACATCACGGTCGCATTGAGTCCGCTCGCCGCACACGCAGCGTCGTCGTTGCAGGCGATCGCCGCCGCCACCGGGCATCCGCTGCCGGCGTAGATCGCGATCTTGCTGTCCTGCGTCGTGCCCGGGGGCACGGTCAGCAGGTTGCAGGTCGACACGCTGACCGGACCGCTCAGCGTCGGTGTCCACCGATACCAGAGGTCCTTCGTGATCATCGACGTACCGGCATTCAGGCAGAGCTGCTCCGCCTGACCTTCGGCACCCGTCGTCGCGAACGTGTTGTCGAACATGAACGGGCCCGCCCCGCCGATGATCATCGGCGTCGCGCAGCTGTCGTTCGTCGGCGGCGTGGTGTCGACGACCATGAACGAGCCCGAGCCCGCGGTCGTCGCGTTCGTCGGATCGGCGCCCAACTGGATCAGGTAGCTCGTACCCGCCACTGCCGAAAACGTCGGGCGCGCTTGTGCACCGCAGTAGTCGTCGTTGCAGGCCAGCGCGGTCCCGGCGCCCGGGCAACCGCCCGCGGGGTAGACGGCGACCTTCGTATCCAGCGTGCCGCCGCAGGTGCTGACGCCCGCGACACCGGTGATCCCGGCGGTCCACAGGAACCAGACGTCACGCGCGATTCCGGTCTGTCCGCCGCTGAGGCACGGAGCTTCGGTCTGCCCTTGCGCGCCCGTCGTGGCGTTCATGTTGTCGTACGGGAACGGACCGGATCCGCTGATGGACGTCGGCGTGGTGCAGTTGTCGTTCGCCGGCGGCGTGGCGTCCACGATCGTGAACGATCCCGAGCCCGTCGTGGTGCCGTTCGTCGGATCGGCTCCGAGCTGGATCAGGTAGCTCGTTCCCGCGGTGGCGGAGAAGTTCGGACGCGCCTGCGCGCCGCAGAAATCATCGTTGCACGCGATCGCCGTTCCAGCGATCGGGCATCCACTCGCGGGATAGACGGCGACCTTCGTGTCCAGCGTGCCGCCGCACGTGCTGACGCCGACGGCTCCGGTGGTTCCGGCCGTCCACAGGAACCAGACGTCGCGCGCGATTCCCGTGTTTCCGCCACTGAGGCACGCAGCCTCGGCCTGCCCCTGGGTGCCGGTCGTCGCCAGTAGCGTGTCATACGCGAACGGGCCGTTGCCCGCGATCGCCATCGGCGTTGCGCACGAGTCGTTGGTCGGCGGGGTCAGGATCGCCAGCGTGAACGTGCCCGAGTACGTAACGCCTTCCGTGAACGCGCCGAGCTGCAGGAAGTACGTCGTGCCCGACGTGACGTCCCACTGGATGCGCGTCTGCAGAGCGCACGCATCGTCGTTGTACGCGAGCTGCGTTCCCGACGGACACATCGTGCCGTTGTTCGATGCCCAGGCGGCGGCCTTCGTGTCGACGGTCACGCTGTTGCACGTTTCGAGACGCGCGACGCCCGTGATCGTCGCGGTCCAGTAGAACCACACGTCGTTCTTGATCGTCGAGAAGCCCACCGGCTGCGGTGCGACGCCGGTGGTCGCGCCGACCGTATTCACCGCGAACGAGCCCGGTCCTGAGATCGCGTCGTTGGCGGCCGCGTTCGCGCAATCGTTCGAACCGCCGACGAGCGGTGCGAGCGATGTGCCGGGGAACGGATAGAAGCCCGGAAGGTCGCCCTTCTGGGGCAGGACATCGGGCTTCTGCGCGGCCGCGGCGAACGCGGTCAGGCAGAGCATGGAGAAGAGAGTCGAGGTGAGCAGTTTCATCGGTTCCTGAGGTGAGAGCTCGTGGTTTGCCGCGAGGTGGGTCCGCACGGACGAGGGGAGCATCCCACTCAGATCCTCCTCGAAGTGTCGGAAACGGGCTAGTCCCGGTCGCGCTGGCGTGGCGAATGGGCGGCCCGGGAGGAGGCTCTCCGATGCCGATGGGATGAGAAGGCCGTGCCCCGCACGGACAGCCAAGCGTGGCTCACCGGGCGGGGCTCGGCCGT
>JBBQCC010000195.1:0-8808 GCA_038318285.1 Planctomycetota bacterium
ACACGGGCGAGATGCTCGTCGCGGACACCTACCTGGAGGTGCCCGACCTCGTGCGCCGCCTCGAAGTCGTCTCGGACTACTACGCGCGCCACCGCGACACGATCCGGCAGCGCATCGCGGAGTTCGAAGCAGAGCGCGCGCGCGAGGACGCGAGGGCCGTGCGTCAGGGCGGCGAACTATCGCTCGCGATCGTCGACCACGTCGCACGCACCGTCCTGGAGACCGCGGACCCGGTGCACGGCGGTTGGGGTCGCGAGCACAAGTTCCCGCACGCCGAAGCGCTCGATTTCGCGCTCATTCGTTGGTCGCAGACGGGTGACAGCGAGATGTTGCAGCTCGTCGTCCGGACCCTGCGCGGCATGCAGGAGGGCCAGATCCACGACACGCTCGAGGGCGGTTTCTACCGCTACGCGACGCGCGCCGACTGGAGCGCGCCGCACCACGAGAAGGTGCTCGACGGCAACGCACAGCGCCTGCACAACTACCTCGAGGCTTGGCAGGTCTTGGGTGATGAAAGCTTCGCGGCGACCGCGCGCGGGATCCTGCGGTTCCTCGACACGACGCTGTACGACCCCGAGCAGCACGCGTTCCGCGGCAGCCAGGACGCCGATCCGGTCTACGCGAACCTGCGCGCGGTCGAGGAACGTCGTATGCGCGGCGCGCCGAAGTGCGACGACACGATCTTCACGAACCAGAACGCCATCGCGGTCAGTGCGCTGTTCAAGGCCGCCGCGGTGCTGGGCGAGCCGGCGCACGCCGAGCGCGCGCACGAGGTCCTCGAGTTCCTGCTGTCGGAGCTCTTCGATCCCGCACGCGGCATGTACCACTACCACGACGGCGGCTACCACCTGCCCGGACTGCTCGGCGACCAAGCGTACATGTTGCGCGCGCTGTGCGACGCGGTGCAGCACTCCGGTCGCAACGCGTACTTGAAGCCCGCGCGCCAGATCGCCGACGCCGCGATCGAACAACTCGCGAGCCCAGGCGGCGGCTTCTTCGACACCGCCTACGACCCGTCGGCGCGCGGCGGATTGAAGCGACGCGACCGCTCGATCCTCGAGAACTCCGTCATGGCGGAATCGCTGCTACGCCTGGCGGCCCTGGCGCGCGACGACGATTACGCCGACACGGCGCGCGAGGCGTTGGCCAGTTTCGCTTCGGACTACAAGCGCCACGGACACTTCACGGCCGGCTATGCGCGCGCCGTCGACCTGCTGTTCCACGAACCGATCCGGGTCACGGTGGTCGGTTCGCCCGACGCGCCCGACGTCGTCGAGATGGTGCGGGCCGCGTGGAAACCCTACGTCGCGAGCCGCATCGTCCAGGTCATCGACCCGGTGCACGACGCGGACCTGCTGCAGCGCTCGAGCCTGCCCGCGCCGCGGGTCGGCGAGAGCGCGCGCGCCTACGTCGAACGCGGACGCGAGAGCTACGCCGAGACCGCGGAGGCGAGTCGGCTGGCCGCGCTGATGACGCGGGTCGAGCGCGGCAGCTGAGTGCGCGTGAAGAAATCGAGCCTACACGCTCTCAGAATCTAGTGGCGACGCTTCGCCTCGCGAGAGGGTGTGATTTCTTCACACGCTCTGAGGAGCGAGTCAGGCTCCTGCCTCAGGTTCGTTCCTCAAACGCGCCGCATCGCCTCCGTCGGTCGCATCGACGCGGCGCGCAGTGCGGGCCACGTGCCGCCGATCAGGCCGAGCATCACGGCGAACACGACCGCCGTGACCATCACTTGCGGCGTCACGCGGAACGCGAATGCGACCTCGGTGAACGTTTGGAAGTTCATCGCGCCGGTGTCGACGCCGTTCAGCGGCAGCGCCATCAGGCAGCCGACTGCGCCACCGGCGAGGCCGAGCACGAGCGCCTCGAACAGGAACGACAGGAAAATCGCGTGCGGCCGGTATCCGAGCGCGAGCAGGATCCCGATCTCGTAGGTGCGCGATGCGAGCGCGGCCAGCATCGTGTTCGTCGCGGTGAATACGGCCGCGGTGCCCATCACGAGCGCGAGGAAGAAGCCCAGCCCTTTCAGCACGAACGAAAGCGCCTGCGTCTGTGAGGTCAGATACTCGCGCTCGGTCAGCACCTTGCTCGGCACCTGCGGGTCGGAATCCATGCGTTCCGCCAACGCAGCGAGGTCCGTCCCCTCCTTCAGAATCGCGACGATGCGGCTCTGCACGGGGCGCTCGAGCGCTTCGCCGATACGGTTGCGGTCGCCCCAGATCTCCGACGCGAACGGGCCGTCGCTGTCGAACACGCCCACGACCTCGAACGGCGTCGTGTTCAGCGTCAGCGTGCGTCCGACCTGGCAGTCGCGGATGCGGTTCACGAGCTTCTTGCCCACGATCACCTCGTCGGCACCCCCGACCAGACGTCGCCCCTCGATGATCCGCACGCCGTCGCCGTAGATGTCGAAACTGAGCGGGGAAACGCCGCGAATCGGCACGTACGACTCGCCCCCGTCGATCTTCTTTCGGCGCACGGCCAAGTACATCTCGGCGCTGACGAGCGGCACGCCCTTCTCGTCGACGGCGATCTCGGGCAGCGTCTTCATCAGGATCTGCGCACGCTCGAGCGAGAACACGCTGTCCCCTTCGTTCGTCGCGCCCTGCCGCAGGAAGACGATCACGTCCTCGCGCCCGCTCTCGGAGAAAAGCGTCTCGAAACCCTGCTGCAGCGCGAGCACGCCCGACAGCACCGCGACCGTCGCGCCGATGCCGAACACGGTCAGCAGCGTCGCCGACCAACGCACGGCCAAGCTGCGCAAGTTGTAACTGAGAGGGACGAGTGCCACGCGCCTACCTCACCGCCCGCAAGGCGTCGATGACGGACAGCGCGCGCGCGCGCAACGCCGGCGCGATGCCGGCCAGGAATCCGATGGCAGCGGTGGCACCGACGGCTTCGAGCAGCGTCGGGTTCGTCACCTGGTACCCAGGGAACATGGAGCCGATGCCCTTCACGACGGCTGGTTCCGACATCTTCGCCAGCACGATGCCGAGCAGACCGCCCAATCCGCACAGCACGAACGACTGCAGGATCAGCACCCCGAACACGGATCCGTCGGTGAAACCAAGCGCCTTCAGGACGCCGATGTCGCGCGTCTGTTCACGCGCGGACATCAACATCGTATTCAGCACGGCCAACAGGATCGCGATCATCACGCCACCGCCGATCGACGACACGAGCAGCGGCACGTTGCCGACCATCGAAACGAACTGCGCCTGGAACTCCGACTCGGACGTAGCTTGAACGACCTGCGGTCCGTTCTCGAACATCGCGTCGACTTCGGACATCACCTCCACGGGCTGAAAACCGGGCGCAACCTTCAAGACGAAGATGCCGACGCCGCTGGGCCCGGAAGCGAAGCCCGACTCGAGCGACTTCTCGAGAAACTCGTAGTGGAAGAACAGCGTGTTCTCGTCGACCGACTTCTTCTTCGAACGGTAGATGCCCGCGACCTGGAAGTCCCACGCGGAACCGTCCGCCGTCGGGTAGAGCGCACCGATGATCGGGAAGGTGTCGCCGACGCGGACGCCATACTTCGCCGCCGTCTCGGCCCCGACGACGCAGGCCTTGCGGTTCGCGAGGAAGTCCGCCTTAGACCCTTCGACCAGGTAGATCTCGGGGTAGACGTCGAACAGCTCCTTCGGATCCGTCGCGAACTGCGCGAAGAAGTTCGACGGGTCCTGGTAGTAGCCGCCAAACCAGTTCCAGCGCGCGAAGCACTCGACGCCATCCACCTGCGCCAGTTTGGGCCCGTACGACTGCGGCAGCTGCACGAACAGGCTGACCCGCGACTGCACGATCACGCGGTTCGCGGCCGCGTCCGCAACGCCGGCGTTCAGCGCGACGACCAGCGATCGCAACACGCACAAGAGGAAGATCGCGACGGCCAGCGAAAGGACCGTCAGCACGAAACGCAACTTGTGCTTGGCCAGATTCTTCGTGACCAGCGTGAAGGGGATCACGGTCAGCTCCGCGACGACTCGGCGTCGACGCGCTCGATGCGACCGAGCGTCCCGCCCTTGTCCATGTGCACGATCGCGCGCGCGCGCTGCGCGGCCTCGATGTCGTGCGTGACCATCAGGATGGTCTTCTGGAACTCGCGGTTCAGGCGCTGCAGCAGCGCCAGCACATCGTCCGCCGACTTGCGGTCGAGGTCACCCGTCGGTTCGTCCGCGAGCACGAGGCTGGGATCGGAAACCAGCGCGCGCGCGATGGCGACGCGCTGTTCCTGACCGCCGGACAGCTGCGAAGGCCGGTGTTTCCGCCGATCGGCGAGACCAACGAGCTCCAGCGCCAGCAGCGCATGTTCGTGGCGTTCACGCCGCGACAGCTTCGTGAGCAGCAGCGGCAACTCGACGTTCTCCTGCGCGGTCAGCACGGGGATCAGGTTGAAACCCTGGAACACGAATCCGACCTTCTCAGCGCGCCACGCGGCGAGCTCGGGCCCGTTCATGCGCGCGATGTCCTCGCCCTCGATCTCGACCGAGCCCTCGTCGCAGCGATCGAGGCCGCCGATCACGTTGAGCAGCGTCGTCTTGCCCGATCCGGACGGCCCCATCAGTGCGTAGAAACCGCCGCGCTCCATGTCGAGATCGAGCCGGTCGAGCACGGTCAACGTCTCGCCGCCGCGCGAGTAGCTCTTCGTGACGCCGCGCAAGCGGATCATCGCGGCAGCGGTCGCGTCCTTCACGTGCGATCAGCTCCCAGCCGATTCAGTGCGGACGCGCAGACCGTCGGTCAGTTCAGGAGCGGGATCGAGCACGATCTCCTCACCCGGCGAGACTCCAGCGAGCACCACGACGCGACCGGCGCGCTCGTCGCCCAGCTCGACGGCGCGACGGCGAATGACGCCGTTTTCGTGCACGAAAACGGCGGGTTTGCCCTCGGTGCGCACGATGCAGTCGACCGGAACCAGGATGTGCGCCTCGGGAGGCAGGCTGGCGTCGCTGGCCGTCCCGCTCGCCGGTTCGCCCGACGCCCCGCCCGCCGGTGTCGCCGGTCGCGTCGCGAACACGACCCGCACACCCATCTCGGGCCGCAACTTGTCGTCGCGCTGCAGGAAGGCCACGCGCACCTCGACGGTCGCTTTCGTGCGGTTCGCCGTCGGCCAGATGCGATCGACGCGGCCGGGATAGAACGTCTCGGGGTACGCGTCGAGGTACACGCGCGCTTCGGCGCCCACGACAACCGACGCGAGCGAGGTCTCGGGCACCTCGGCCTGCACCTCGAGCGAATCGAAATCGACCATCGTCACGACGGAGCCGCGCGCGTTCGAACCGCCCTGCGAGTTCGGGCTGACGACTTCGCCGACCTCGGCGTCCTTCAGCACGACGACGCCGTCGAAAGGCGCGCGCACGGCCGTCTTGTCGAGAGTCGCCTGCGCGAGCTCGCGCCCGGCGACCGCAGCATCGACACGCGCTCGCGCTTCGGGCACGCCGGCCTCGGCCGCCGCCAAGCGCGCTTCGCCCTGCGACAAGCTGGTCTCAGCGGACAACACGCGCGCGTTGGCGCCATGCACCATCGCCTGCGCGTCCAAGAGGTCGCGCTGTGCGCGGTCGCGTCGATCCGCAGTGTCGACGCCGGTCTGGAGCAGCTTCACGGCACGGTCGAACGTCAGCTTGGCCAGGTCGAGGTAAGCCTGAGTCGAGCCGATGTCGGCGCGCGAGATCTCGACGTTCGCGCGCAGCGTTTCGAGCTCGCGCCGCGCGGCCTCGACGTTCGCCTGCGCGACCTCGACACC
The DNA here is from genome assembly GCA_038318285.1 of Planctomycetota bacterium. Classification (GTDB taxonomy): domain Bacteria; phylum Planctomycetota; class UBA1135; order UBA1135; genus JAEUHZ01. The sequence goes on from JBBQCC010000195.1 coordinate 5,744, forward strand.
GCGCTCGACGAGCTTGACGTCGGCGTCGGCGCGTCGCACGGCCGCCGCGTACTCGTCGGCGAAGAGGCGTGCGACGACGTCGCCCTTCTGCACCACGGATCCTTCGGTGACGTTCAGCTCGACGATGCGCCCCGGCGTGTCGGCCGACAGCGCCGCGCGCGTGCGTGCGACGACGTAGCCGTTCGCCGACGCACCGGTCGCGGCGGCGACGGCGGACGCGTTGCGCTCCTGCACGCGCTCGACCTTGACGACGGGCAGGGACATCTCCGCCAGGCGGCCCCGGAACAGGAAGGCCAGGCCGCCCAGGATCGCCAGGATCACGATCCACTTGACCCACCAGGGCCGGGTGCGTCGCTTGGAGCGCACGGTCACGTCGCGCTCGATGCGCAGGTCCTGGAGTGAGGGTTCGGTCACGCGTCGAGCCTTTCTCCCACGGGGGAAGGGGCGCGAGATCATACCGGCGCGCCCATCGATCTGGACGCGGAGACGATCGTCCAAGACGTGGATGGAAGCGCTCGAGATCGCGCACACGAACCAGAATGACGCATCCGCAGGGCCAGTGCGGCGCCGGTACAGGCGTTGCCATCAGCGCGGCATGAAGCGCAGCCACACCCTCCTCCGACTCCTCACGACTCCGCTCGCACTCGTCGCGGTCGCCGTACTGTCTGCGGCGCAGACCGCCGGCAGCTGGGTTCGCCAGGCCCCCCTGCCCTACCCGAATGACGCGCGCACGATCGCCGCGTTCGGGGGTACACGCGCCTACATGGTGGGCAGCGGAGCGAAGGTTCTCGAATCACTCGACGGTGGTTGGACCTGGTCACCGCGCACGATCGGCGCCGGCAGCTACAACGCGATCACGTTCTTCGGGCCGAACCACGGGTGGATCGTCGGCAACCACGGCGGACCGAATCAAGCGTTTCGCACCGTGAACGGCGGCGTGACGTGGACCCCGATGACGAACGCACCGGTCGGGTCGTACGACAAGGTCCAGTTCGTCTCGACGACGCACGGGTGGATGGCGGGCAACACGGTGCTCGCGGCGACGACGGACGGCGGCGCGAACTGGACGCTGCTGAACCTGCCGGCCCCGGGGTTCGTGGCGCGGTTCGACTTCCTCGACGCATCGATCGGCTTGATCGCAGCGGGCGGCGGCGTGTACCGGACGACGAACGGCGGCGCGAGCTGGACGCTCGTCGCCTCGGGCAACCCCGACACCATCGACTTCCTCGACGCGAACACCGTGATCATGGGCCGCGATACCAGTGTCGCTCCCGGCGCCGAGTTCTCGCGCTCGACCGACGGCGGCTTGACGTGGAGCGACGTCGACGTCCCTGGCGTCCACCTGTGGCGCCCCGTACAGGTCGCGGGTCACACGTTGATCGCGGCGAGCGGCGGATTCGCGCAGAGCGACTTGTACCGCTCGACAGATGCGGGTCTCACGTGGACGCGCGTGCACGAGGGCACGTGGTTTCCGTACTGGCGGGGCGTCTTCCGCGACGCGCAGTTCGGACTCTTCTTCATGGTCGGCGGACACATCGTGCGCACGTTGGACGGCGGACAGACGTGGTCGCCGATGTCGAGCGGCTACACGACCCTGTTCGAGGATGTCGAAATGCTCGACGCCTCGCGTGGCGTGGCTTGCGGGTACGACGGGACGGTGCTCGTCACATCGAACGGTGGCCAGAACTGGGTGCCCGATCGGCCGGGCTTTTCGCTGTCGAACGGCGGCACGCTACGGGCGATCAGCACGGTGGCGCCGAGCTTCGTATTCTGCGCGGGCGAAAGCGGCACGCACGTCAAATCCCTCGACGGCGGACGCACGTGGTCGGGCGTCCCCGCAGCAACACTCGACAGTTGGGCCTGCGATTTCCTGACGCCGGACGAGGGCTGGATCGCGGGCGGAGAGCGCCGCATCTACCACACGACCGACGGTGGCTCGACGTGGTCGCTGCAGCACTCGGTCGTCGGGAGCAGCGAAGCGATCTACGACATCGAGTTCACGGATGCGTTCAACGGATTCGCCGTGGGCACGTTCGACGGCGTGCTGCTGACCACGAACGGCGGCGCGACGTGGACGCTGAACCACCAGGGCGCGAACTTCCCCTTCTGTCGTCAGGTCGACATGGTCGACGCGAACGTGGGTTGGGTGTCGAGCCGCGCCGACTTCATCGCCCACACGACGAACGGCGGGGTCACGTGGACGCAGCAACCGATTCCGGCAGCGCCGGGCGGCGGCGAGCAGTTCGTGTTCTCGCTGACCGCGATCGCCGCGAACGAGTGCTGGGCCGCGACACAACAAGGGCGCGTCTATCACACGACGAATGGCGGCTCGACGTGGGCATTCGTCGAAACGGGCTTCCACGACCTGATCGACGGCTGGTACGGAATGTCGGCTCTGCCTGCCGGAAACGTGTGGTTGACCGGCATCGCGAGTGTGATCCGACGTGTGGGCACGCCGCTCGAAGCGGGCGACGCGACGTGCTCCGCCGACGGCACCTTGGGGGCATGCCCGTGCGGCAACGAAGTGCCGCTCGGAACACAAGCCGGCTGTCGGAATTCGACCGGCGTCGGCGGGACCTTGATCGCTACGGGCACTTCGAGCCTGTCGACGGACAGCGTGGTGCTCGACGCCGCCGGTATGCCGAACGCGGGTTTCGCGCTGTTCTTCCAGGGCACGACGACGACGAGCGCGGTTCTCGGCGACGGCTTGCGCTGCACGGGCGGTTCGATCGTCCGCCTCGGAACGAAGCCGATCTCGGGCGGAACCGCGCGCTATCCCGCCGCGGGTGACACAGCCGTCTCCGTGCGCGGCATCGTCCCTTCGGGCGTGAAGCGCACCTACCAAGCTTGGTACCGAAACGCCGCGCCATTCTGCACCGCGAGCACCTTCAATCTGACGAACGGCTACGAATTGACGTGGCGCCCCTAGCAGCCCGTGGTGAAAGTCGTCGCGGCGCTTGAGGCGGGATGGGTCGCTGAAATAGCCTGAGGCCGTCGAGGAGGACGAGCGATGGCGATCGGTCGACGGAAGAGCGCGAGACAAGCCGAGCTGTGGGTTTCGACGG
>JBBQCC010000196.1:0-8774 GCA_038318285.1 Planctomycetota bacterium
CAGAATGCACAGCTGAATCGCGCGCTGGCTCTGCGCATGCTGGGTCGCGACGTGGAGGCGGACGCGATCGAGAAGTCGCTGCGGGAAACGCGCTAGACGTGGGCGGCGCCCAGCGTCCAGCGCGCAGTCGAACCCACTACGGCCGCCAGGTGATCTGCAGCGTGTTCGTCGTGTTGAACGTCTGGTCGGTGCAGAACAGCGCAGAGTTGCGGTAGCGAACGAGGTACGTGCGCGTCGTCCACGGCAGCATGATATTGCCGGCCGTCGAGATCGGCGCGTAGGGAGCAATCGGGTACGTCAGCGCGCCGCCGGGTGCGGGCAAGCTGCGGATCCGGACGAACGGCGTGCCCAGGCACCACAGTCCGTCGCCGCTCAATTGCGGAATGTTCCCGGAGTGGAGGAATCCCGCGCCTTGGATCACCGTCGCGGCCGCGGGGGACATGCCGTCCGCCGAGAACGACAGCGTGTCGGCACTCAGGCTCGGGACACCGGTCGCGGAGAGGCGAGCCCCGGAGGGGTTGAACGAGCTGGCACAACCGCGCCCCGGTCCGCCGCCGTTGTCACACGGGCAGGTGTACCAGGTGCCGTCGCCGGAGCACTGCTCGACGGCCGGACCGGCTTGCTGCACGATCTGGACGTCGTCGACCAGCCAACCGAGGTGATCGTTGTCGGCGCTGTCGCCGACCCAGAACTGGAAGCGCAACCGGATCGTCTGGCCGGCGAACCGCGAGAGGTCGAAGCGCTCTTCCAGCCAGCGATCCGAGCTGAAGACCTTCGCGAGCGAAAACCAGGTCCCCCCGTTGTTGTTGGTGACCTGCGGGATCCGCGTGTCCCACACGCCGTCGTCCTCACCGTTCGAGAAGCTGCGGAAGCGCAGCTCCAAGGTGTCCGTGGTGGCCGGCAGAACGATCGAATCCGTGCAGGCGAGGTATTGGAAGTCCCAACTCCACAACACGAAGTTGCAGGTGGCGTCGGAGCCGAACCACGCGCAGTGCGTGCCGCTCGGGAAGGGCACCGCGACCTGCGTGCAGGGCTCGCTGGCGTCCTGTGGGTTCCAGAGGTCCGTCATCGTCCAGCGGGAGTACCCGCTCTCGAAGTCCTCGGAGAAGAGGGTGGTCTGGGCACGAGCACCGGCGGCGAGCACCGTCAGGGCGAGGAGAGTGAGGAGGCGAAAGCGCATAGGGACCTCGACGAAAAGAAGGAGGAATCGGCCTCGGCACGAGGCCCGTACTTGCTTGTCGCGGAGGCGGGTGCGCGTTGCACCCTCCGTGGCTGGAAGCTCCGCACAAGTTACTCCAGACTCCGCGCGCCGTGACGAAACCCACCCCCGCCCCGCGCGACCTGCGCCAATTCTTGGACGTCCTGCGGCGCGAGGGCGAGCTGGTCGAGGTCGAGGCCGAGGTCGATCCCGACCTCGAGGTCGCCGAGGTTCATCGTCGCGTCATCGCGGCGAACGGGCCGGCGCTGTTGTTTCGCAACCCGCGTGGGTCGCGCTATCCGCTCGTCACCAACCTTTTCGGCAGCGCTCGGCGCGTCGAACTCGCGTTCGGTTCGCGGCCGAACGAATTGATCCGGCGTGCGGCGCGATTGCCCGAGGAACTGATCCCACCGACGGTCGGCAAGATCTGGAAGGAGCGCGACCTGTTCCTCGCGCTGGCGAAGGTCGGCATGCGGCGCGACGGGTCCGGGCCCGTATGCGAAGTCGTGCAGAGCCCGCCGCGCCTGGGCGAGCTGCCGGCGCTGCGCACGTGGCCGCGCGATGGCGGACGCTTCGTCACGTTGCCGCTCGTCGCAACACGACATCCGGTCACGCACGGACCGAACCTCGGGATGTACCGCGTCCAGTTGTTCGACGACCGCGCGTGCGGCGTGCACATGCAGATCGGCAAGGGCGGCGGCTTCCACCTCGCGGAAGCCGAGACGCGACGTGAACCCCTACCCGTCGTCGTGCACGTTGGCGGGCCGCCCGCGCTGATCCTCGGAGCGATCGCGCCGCTGCCGGAGAACGTGCCCGAGCTGCTGCTCACGAGCCTGATGCTGGGCGAGCGCGTGCGGCTCGCCGAAACGGGCTACTCGGCCGTGCCGATCGTCGCGGACGCGGAGTTCGCGATCGTCGGATCCATCGCGCCGGGTGCGCGTCGCCCCGAAGGTCCGTTCGGGGATCACTACGGCTACTACAGCGAGGTCCACGACTATCCGTGGATGGAGGTGTCCACGCTGCTGCACCGACGCGACGCGATTTGGCCCGCTACGGTGGTCGGCAAGCCGCGGCAGGAGGACTTCTACCTGGGCGACTTCCTGCAAGAGCTGCTTTCGCCGCTGTTTCCCGTCGTGATGCCGGCGGTGCTGGATCTCTGGAGCTACGGCGAGACGGGCTATCACGCGCTGTCCGCGGCGGTCGTGCGCGAGCGTTATCGACGCGAAGCGATGTCGAGCGCGTTCCGCATCCTCGGCGAAGGGCAACTGTCGCTGACGAAGTTCTTGTTGCTCACGAACCAGAGCGTCGACCTGCGCGACTTCCGCGCCGTGCTGCCGCACGTGCTGGAGCGCGCGGACTTCCGCACCGACCTGTTCGTGTTCGCGAATCTGTCGATGGACTCGCTCGATTACGCCGGGCCGAAGATCGAGCAGGGCAGCAAGGGCGTCCTGCTCGGCTGCGGTGATCCGATCCGCAAGCTGCCGAACGAGTTCACGGGCACTCAGCCGCAGGGCGTCGGGAAGGTCCGCGTGTTCTGCCCCGGTTGCATCGTGGTCGAGGCGCCGAAGTTCGGCCAAGACGTGAGCGCCGAGAAGGAGACGGCGCTGCGGATCGCGCGCGATCCGGCCTTCGCGAACTGGCCGCTCGTCGTGCTGACCGACGACGCGGACCGGCACGTGCGCAGCTCGATGAACTTCCTGTGGTCGACGTTCCCGCGCTTCGAACCGGCGTCGGACACCCACGCAGCGCGACTCGAGCTGATCGGCGGCCACCCGGGCTACACGCCGCCCGTGGTGATCGACGCACGCATGAAGCCCTGGTATCCGGTCGAACTGTTCGCCGACGAGCGCACGGCCGCGACGGTGACGCGGCGGTGGAAGGAGTACTTCCCGAGCGGGATGGACATGGGCGACTCGGACCGCGGGCACCTGGACTGAGCCCGCATTTTGCGCCGCGCACGATTCAGATCGATGGCACGAATACTCGGCGTGCCACTGGCGTAGCCCCCCCCGGCAACGGAGCCACGGTCACCATGCCCCCAACCATGCTCGGCAGCGTCTTCGAGATCCTCGGCGAATTCCTGGCGGACATCGCGTCCGTGATCCCCTGGGGTTCGGTTCGGCGGGGGCAGGCCGTGCCGTGGTGGTCGATCTGGATTGGGCTGGCCGTGATTTTCACCGCGCTTTTTGCGGTGTACTTCTGGCTGGGTTGAGTTGGAGCGCGACGCCGCAGGACTCGTCGGACGCGAAGAGGCGGCCAGCGTCGATTTCATCGCACCCCGCCGCACACGGTGACCATCGGGAACGAGAACAGCGCGGTCACGATTGTGGCGCCGAACCGACTTCGTGGGTCATGCTCGTGAGTCGCAGCCGTAGACGCCTTCGAGGTATCCATGCTCCACACCCTCCACCCCATCACCTCCGCCGCACTTTTCTCCGTCCTGCTCGCATGCGGCTCCGCAGCGAGCCTCGACGCGCCGATCGATGCGCACAGCACGGTCGAGTCGACCGTCGCCGATCTGGACGCGATCCACGCGCCCTGGACCGCGGTGCTAGCCGAGCACGTCCGGGGCGACACCTTCGACTACGCCGCGCTGAAGAAGAATCGATCTCGACTCGACGCCTACATCGCCGCGCTCGAGGCGGTGACGCCCGAAGCGCTCGGGAAGGCGTCGAAACAGGCCCGATTCGTGTTCTGGGCCAACGCGTACAACGCCTACACCGTGCGCCGCGTCATCGACGGGTATCCGGTGGCCAGCATCCGCGACCTGGGCGATGACAAGGTTTCCGTGTGGGATCGCGAGTTCGTGCCGCTCGGCCAGCTCTTTCCGAAGCTCGAAAAGGCGAAGCTGACGCTGAACGACATCGAGAACAAGATCCTGCGTCCCGAGTTCCAGGATGCGCGCGTGCACGCCGCGATCAACTGCGCGTCGAAGGGCTGTCCGCCGCTGCGCGCGGAAGCGTTCACGGAGGCGAAGCTCGAGGAGCAGCTCGACGCGCAGGTGAGGGTCTGGCTCGGAGACGCGTCGCGCAACCGATTCGACCGTGCGAAGAACCGCATCGAGGTCTCCAAGGTGTTCGAGTGGTTCGCCGAGGACTTCACGAAGTCGGCCGTCAGCGTTCCCGCCTGGATCGCGCGCTTCCGACCCGACGACAAGGTTTGGTTGACGGCCACGCCCGGACCGACCGTGGCCTACGTCGACTACGACTGGTCGCTGAACGACGTGAAACGCTGAGCGCTCGCGACCCGCGTCGGACGTCGATTTTCGGGTGGGTCCCCGGATCGCGCGCGGGAACCGCTAACCGTTCCGGAAGTCGTAGAACTCCGGGTGCGCGAGCCCCGGCGCAGCGGAGCGGCGCACCTGCAGCGTGCGGATGGCCCACAGATCGCGGAAGATCCGATACTTGAGCGCCGTCGCATCGAGGTAGTCGACACCGCTCGAACCACCGGTGCCGACGCGGCGACCGATGATGCGCTCGACCATGCGGGCGTGGCGCTGGCGGAAGATGACGAAGCGCTGCTCGAGTTCGACGAGTGCTTCGAGCAGCTCGCGCGGCCACGCCAGCAAGGGTAGTTCGCGGTACGTCTCGATGAAGAGCATCGCCGCGCGAATGCGACGTCGACGTGCGCCGCCTTCCGATTCGGCGGGAGCGAAGAACGCGCGCACACTCTCCTTTTCGGCCTCGTAACGGCGCTTCAGCTCGACACGCGCGCTGGCGCTGTCGGCGATGGCCACCGCGTGATCCGCATTCGTGTCGAGTTCGCGCGCGTGCGCCTCCAGGAATGCTCCGAGGAATGCGTCCAGCCGTTCTTCGGCGCGCGGATCCTCCGCCTCGGTCCCGTCGATCGGTGTGCGGTACAGCCAGGCGTGGATGGCCTCACGCAAACTGGGCCGGTCCGCGAGCGCGCGGCGCACGCGATCGAGCGCCGGCGAATCCGCGCCGCCGGGTCCGCGCAACGCCGCTTGGTAACCGGCGCCGCTCGCGCCCGCAGGTCCGAGCGAGATGCGCTCTTCCTCGGGTAGTCCCATCAAGATTTCGATCTGGCGCAGTTGCGCGCTCTGGAATCCGCTCGCCGGCAAGAGCTTCGTGCGGAACGCGAGGAACTCGCGCGTCGGCATCGTCTCGATGACGTCCCAGTGCACGATCGCGGCGCGCAAGATCGTGCCGGCGCGCTTCAGGCTACGCACGGCGCCCGACAGCTCTTGCTCGGCGACGCGCGGAGCCAGGAACAGGTCGCGCGCGGCGCGCACCTCACGCAAGATGAGCTTGAACCACAGCTCGAAGACTTGGTGCACCGTGATGAACAGCACCTCGTCGTTGCCGAGCTTCGACTCGTCCTGCTCGAGCCCCGACTGGAGAGCGAGCAATTCCTCGACGCGGATGTAGTCCCAGTACGTGGCGGGCGTCTTCTCGGGCATGGGGCAGAGAGGCTAGCCGGTCCGAGGCCTGCCGCGTAGGGCACGCGGTCTCTCGTGCGCCGGACTCGCGTCGTGCACACTTCACGCGCCATGACCGCAGGTCGATCGAGGATCGATGGAAACGAGCGCCCGGAATGGATCGAGATGCCTCCCGGATCGAGGGCCGGGAGGACCCTGCGCGCGACGGTGTACCGGCCCGCGTTCCTCGACCGCAGCAGGGCGACGGCCTGCGTCCTGTTCCTGCACGGCATGGGCGAGAGCGGTGTCGACGGCCGTGCGCAGCTGGGCGTCGGACTTGCGCCGGCGATCCGTCGCCATCCCGACCGTTGGCCGTTCGTCGCTGTCTTTCCGCAGAAACCCACGCGCGAGGACGAGTGGGAGGATCACGAGGCGCCACTCGTCGACATGCTCGATCGAATCACTGCGGAGCACGGCGTCGATCCACGGCGCGTCGGCATCACAGGCTTGTCCCAAGGCGGACACGGGACATGGGAGTTCGCGCGGCGCCATTCCGATCGTTTCGCGCTCGTCGCGCCGATCTCTGGCTATCCCGCGGCGCCGCGTCGCGGCTGGTCCGACTTCGACCGCAAGCGTGATTGGACGCTGGACCACGCGCGCGGTGCAGCAGACGGAGTGGCCGAAGCCTTGCACGCGAAGCCGATCTGGGTCGCGCACGGCGCCGGGGATCCGCTCGTGCCCGTCGAATACTCGGACGTGGTCGTCGAGGCGCTGCACGCGCGCGGTGCGCGACCGATCTACGATCGATTGCCCGGTGTCGCCCACGATTCGTGGACGGTGACGTACGCGAAGCCCGAGTACGCGGCCTGGTTCCGTCACGAGCTGCGTGCGCGCTGAAGCTGTTCTCGCCTGTCGCTTCAGTCGGGACGCGGCAATCGACGGCGCGCTTCCCAGGCGAACACGAACCAACCGACGATCAGCAGCACGCCTCCGATGGGTGTGATCGCGCCGAACCAACGCGGTGCGCCCAGCGTCATCGCGTACAGCGAACCACTGAAGATCAGCGTGCCGAGGAAGAAGCACCAGCCGCCGAACTGCTTGCCCTCGCGCACGACGAGCCCGTAGAGGACGAGCGCTGGTGCGTGGATCAGGTGGTACAGCACGCCCGTCTGCCAGATGGCGAGGTCTTCCGCGGACACGTGGTCGCGCAGTCCGTGCGCGCCGAACGCGCCGCACACGACGGCGATCGCGGACGAGATGGCGCCGATCGAGACCCAGTTCTTCATCGTCCTTCCTCGCCCGCCCCTTCGCGTGGCCCCTCGCCCGTCAACGCACGACGGATCTCGGCCGAGAAGCCATTCGCATCCGCGGTTCCGAGCATCTTCGACTGTTCGAGCGCGCGTCGCAACGCGTCCTGGCGTTGCACGCGTTCGGCCACCACGCTCTCGATGCGCCGCGCCAGGCGTCGCTCCGGCAGGCCGTGTAGGCCGATCTCGCGCCACTCCTCTTCCGGTAGAAGGCGCTCGACGACGTCGGCGATCGCAGGCGGCAGCGTGCGGATCAGCAAATGGATGCGGTCGTTCTCGTGCTCGATGACGCTCGCTTGCACCAGCGCGATGCCGCCGATCGTCGCGGCGAAGCCCAGCGCCCACAGCGTCGCCGACACGCCGAAGTCGAGCCCGGCCGGCGGGAAACCCATCTCGATCGGCGTGAACGAACCGAGCGCGACACTCTTCAGCGGATCGAGGAACTGGAACGGGATCCACGACACGATCGGCACGTCGACCGAGAGTACTTGCCAGCGCAACTGGCTGCCCTGGTAGCTGATCCACAGCCGGAACAGCAGGAATGCCGCCAGCGCCACGAACGCGCCCACGCCGATCCAGCGGCCAGTGCGCGGATCGGGACGACGAAACGTCACGACGACGACGAGCACCAGCACCTGGAAGAACATCCACGGGCCGCCGGGCACCAGCACGCCGCCGATCGCGAACGCGAGCCCGAAGAACCCGGAGACGACCGCCGCGATCCCGAGTTCGTCGCGGGGCATGCGCGCGTTCGCGGATCCGACGCGCATCAGGATTCCGCCGAGCGCGAGCAGTGCGCCGATCGCAAGTTGTGCCAGTCCGGTCCCGCACCAAGCACCGTTCGCGTCGACTTGGAGGCCCAGCAACAGGCCGCCGACGCCGATCAGCACCGCACCCAGTGCGATGCCACCCGCCGCGCTGCGCTCGGAGTGCGCGCTCATCCGCCGCACGCTCCATCGAGGTCGGGGAACAAGGTCAGCGCCTCCTCGTCGAGGCCGCGTAGACGGTCCGATTCGCCGACCAGCTTGCGCATCGCATCGGGATGGCGCGCCTGCATGGACTCGCCCAGCGCGGTGCGCCGCCCGGTGTCGATGCCGACGAGCTCGTTCACGAACTTCAGCCCGCGCTCGTACGAAGCGGCGTTGTCCCCGAAGCGTGGCGACTTCTGCGCCGTACGCATCAGTCGTCCGTAGACGAGCAGCGCGGCGCGAGACGGCTCGGCGAGGAGTGGGTCGCGTGCACCGCGCTCGCTCCACGCGCGCAACCAATCCGCGACGAGCCCCGCCGCGCGCTCGACGTTTGCTTCGCGCGTCTGCGCCAGGAACCCGGGCTTCCACTCGGTCGCACGCACGACCTGGAACACGAGGACGAGCGCCGCGAACGCCTCCTCGCGCGTTCCACCGCGCAGCTCGCCGAGCATCTGCTCGAGGCGCTGACCCTCGGCGCTGTCGGCCCATTCCACGGTCGCGGGGCAATCCTTCAGGTGGAACACCAACTCACGCAGCGCCTTGAACCGCGTCTTGCGCTGCGACGCGACCCACGCATCGAGCTCCGGTGCGCGCAAGGCCGCACCCTTCCCGAGGAACTGCATGGGCTCGACGATGCGCGGCCCTTCCTCGACGACGTCCTCGGCGACCGCGAAGCGTGGCGCCGGCAGCATGCGCGCCGCCACGGCCCCGACGACCAGCATGCCGGCCGCGACGAGCCCGACGAGGATGCGTTTCTCCACGTCGGTCAACCTAGCAGACGGCCTTCTCATCCCATCTGCTAGCGAGCGGCGCCCCCACGGCGAAGCTGATCGACAGCGGTGTCGATCAAGCGGTCCCCCCGGTACCGCCCCGGGCCCGAACCCCGGGGCCCGGGGGGCACACCGGCTAGTCAAACTGACCCC
>JBBQCC010000197.1:0-8729 GCA_038318285.1 Planctomycetota bacterium
GCGCCCCATGGGGGCGCGGAGCTCGCCCGGCCCCGGGCGCGGCCGCTCCATCCGACAGCCTGTGCGCGCGCGCCGCGCGCACCTCGTGTATCCGGGGGCCGCGCTCGTTCGCCGTCACCGTCTCGCGACGGGACGGATCAGGCCTCGGCCTGCGCCTCTTTCGGCGTGCGCTCGACGAACTCGAGGATCGAGCGCTGGCCGTTGTCGCCCAGGCGCGGCTTCGAGAGGTGGAGCACGCGGCAGTAGCCACCCGGGCGCGTCTTGAAGCGCGGACCGATCGTCGAGAAGAGCTTGTCGACGCTGACCTTGTCGCGCAGCGCGGCGAAGACCATGCGCCGGTGATGGAGCGTGTCCTCACGCGCGAGCGTGACGAGCTTCTCGACGAACGGCTTGATCGCCTTCGCCTTGGGCGTCGTCGTGATGATGCGCTCGTGGAGAATGAGCGAGTTCGCCATGTTCTTGGTCATGGCGATTCGGTGGGACGTCGTCCGGCTGAGCCGGTTCCCTGCGCAACGGTGTCTCATGGCTGTATTCCTGTCGATCCCGAGTGGACCGTTCGCTTTACACGTTCATCCCGAGCGAGAGCCCACGCTCGGTCAACTTGTTCTTGATCTCGGTCAGGCTCGTCTTCCCGAGGTTCTTCAGGTTCATGACCTCGTTCTCGCTCATGCGGACGAGGTCCCCCAGCGTCTGGATGTTCGCACCGTCGAGGCAGTTGCGCGCTCGGACGGAGAGTTCCAGATCGGCGATCGGCTCCGTCAGGACGACCGACAGCTCGCTCGTCTCACGGTTGCGCTGGTTGTATTCCGAGGTGTCCGGGTTGTCCGGCACCAGCTCGCGATCCTTGCTCGTGCCGTAGAGCACGAACGGGTTCAGGTGCTTGCGGTAGATCTTGGCCGACTCGATCAGCGCCAGTTCAGGCGTGATCGTGCCGTCGGTCCAGATCTCGAGCACCAGGCGGTCGTAGTTCGTCAGCTTGCCGACGCGCGTGGCCTCGATCGAGTAACGCACGCGGTGGACCGGCGAGAAGATCGCGTCGACCGGGATGGAGCCGAGCTGCTGGAGCTCGGACCTGCTCTCCTCGGCCGCGACGTAGCCGCGACCGCGCTTGATGCGCAGTTCGATGCGGAACGGGCGGTCCTTCGTCAGAGTGGCGATGTGCAGCTCGGGGTTCGACACTTCCGCGTCGCCCGGGCACTCACGTCGGCGCCGGTGATGACGCCCTTGCTGGACTTCTCGATGCGACAGGTGACTTCGTCGCCGCCCTCGAACGCGACGCGCAGGCGCTTCAGGTTCAGGATGACGTCCGTGACGTCTTCGAGGACGCCTTCCAGCGAGTCGAACTCGTGCTGGGCGCCTTCGATACGAACCGAGACGACGGCCGTGCCCTCGATCGACGAGAGCAGGACGCGACGCAGGCCGTTGCCGATCGTATGACCGAAACCCCGTTCGAAGGGTTCGATGACGAAGCGGCCGAAGGTCTTGGTGAGGGTTGCGGCATCGGGCTGCACCTTGCTGGGCAGCTCGAAATTGCGCCAACGAATACGCATGACAGTTACTTCTCCGGGCGAGGCCTGAAACCGGGTGGGATCCGGCGCGCACTGCGTTCCGCTCCTTGCGAGTTCCGTCTGCGTTCCGCGGCCTCGGCGGCCGCAGGCGAAACTCCTCTGGTGAGCGGACGAGCCCGGAACCACTCGGGTCCCGGGTCGCGCGTCGGCGTTCGATGATGACTTCTAGCAGAGCTCCTGCTGGTGGAAGCACGGCTCCGTGACTACTTGGAACAGAGCTCGATGATGAGCTGTTCCTGAATCGGGTGCGGGACGTCCTCGCGGCGCGGAACGCCGACGATCTTCGACGTGAGCGCGTCGCCCTGCACTTCGATCCACGCCGGGATCGCCTGCGACTTGTTCACTTCGATGGCCTCGCCGACCATCTTGCGCGTGTTCTCCTTGGTACCGGGCGTCACGACCTCGCCGGGACGGACCTGGTAGGAGCAGATGTCGACCTTCTTGCCGTTCACGCGGAAGTGGCCGTGGTTGATGAGCTGGCGCGCATGGTTGCGCGACCGCGCGAAACCGCTCGCGAGCACGACGTTGTCGAGGCGGCGCTCGAGCAGGATCATCAAGTTCTCACCGGTGTTCCCGCGCAGACGCTCGGCCTCCAGGAAGTACAGCTTGAACTGACGCTCGCCCACGCCGTAGATGCGCTTGAGCTTCTGCTTCTCACGCAGACGCACACCGTACTCGGTGACCTTCGTCCGCTTCTGGGCGTGCACTCCCGGCGGGTAGTCGCGGCGGGACACGGCGCACTTCTCCGTGAAGCAACGCTGGCCCTTCAGGAAGAGCTTCATGCCTTCCCGACGGCACAGTCGGCATTTGGGATCGATGATGCGGGACATGCTTCGTTCTCTGGTTCTCTTCTCGTGTGTGCGTGTGTTCGGCGTAGAGGCCGGCGGGTGTGAACGCCTGAGGCCCTAGACGCGGCGCTTCTTGCGCGCGCGGCAGCCGTTGTGCGGGAGCGGCGTGATGTCCTCGATCGTGAGGACCTTCAGACCGGTGTTGGAGAGCGCGCGGATGGCCGACTCGCGACCCGAGCCGGCTCCGCGAACGCGGACCTCGACTTCCTTGACGCCCAGGCGCATCGCGCCCGAGGCCGCGCGCTCGCCCGCGCGCTGCGCGGCGAACGGCGTGCTCTTGCGCGTCCCCTTGAAACCGACGCAACCGGCCGAGCCCGTGGCGACGACTTCGCCGTTCGTGGTCGTGATGGTCACGTGCGTGTTGTTGAACGACGCCTTCACGTGCGCGACACCGCGCGACGTGATGCGACGAAGCTTCTTCTTCGCTGCCTTGGCCATGGATTACTTCATTCCCTTCACGGACTTCTTGCCGGCCACGGTCTTGCGCGGGCCCTTGCGGGTGCGCGCGTTCGTGCGCGTGCGCTGACCGCGCACGGGCAGACCGCGGCGGTGCCGCAGGCCGCGGTAGCAGCCGATGTCGCGCAGGCGTGTGATCGAGGACGCGATCTGCCGGCGCAGGGTGCCCTCGACGGGGTATTCCTTCTGCAGGTAGTTCGCGAGCGTCGCGATCTGCTCTTCCGTCAGATCGCGGGACCGCATGCCGCGGTCGAGCTTGAGGTGGTCGCAGACCTTGTGCGACGTCGTCTGACCGACGCCGTAGAGGTACTGCAGCGCGATTTCGAGGCGCTTGTTCGGGGGGATGTCGACACCGATGACACGCGGCATTCTGTTCTAAGCTCCGTCTTCCGTTCCGTTGTGATCGTGGATGTGCTGGGTGCTGGGCCCCGACTCGCGGGCCAGCAGCATGCGTGCGCGCAGGGAGGTGGACTCGCACGCGACCGAGACCGCGACGCAATGCGTCCCGGTGTTCGCTCGAACGACGAGTCCTCCCTGCAGCGACATCACTTGCCCTGCCGCTGCTTGTGCCGCGGATCCGTGCAGATGACGCGGACCACGCCGCGTCGACGAATGATCTTGCAGTGGACGCACATGCGCCGGACGCTGCTTCGCACCTTCATTTTAGGAACCCCTTTTCCTTCGCTCGCCGCGGCAGATGATGCGGCCCTTCGTCAAGTCGTACGGCGACATCTCGACCGTGATCTTGTCACCGGCCAAGATGCGGATGTAGTGCATGCGCATCTTCCCGCTCACGTGGGCCAGGATCTCGTGACCGGACTCCAGCCGCGCGCGGAAACGCGCGTTCGGCAGCGCCTCGGTGACGATGGCTTCCACGGTGATCGGTTCTTCCTTGCTCATCAGACGGCCTCCATGCCGACCGATGCGCGACGCAAGGAGCGGAATACTTCGTCAGGTGCCCGTTCACCATCCACGACTTGAAGCAGTCCCTGCTTCTCGTAGTAGGCCTCGAGCGGCTGTGTTTGTTCGTGGTAGACGGCGAGACGCTTCGTGACCGTCGCGGCCTCGTCGTCGGTGCGAGTGTACAGTTCCCCGCTTCTTCCCGCCGCCTCGCAACGGTCGCATCGACCGGCCGTCTTCGGCGGGGAATTGCGCAGGTGGTGGATGCTCCCGCACTGGCGGCACGTCCGCCGGCCCGTGAGGCGGTCGATGAGGACCGCATCCCCCACCTTCAGGCTGAGAACGCACACCGAGGCGCTCGATTCCAAGCGCTGGGCGAGGGCGTCGGCCTGCGCCAGCGTGCGCGGGAAGCCGTCGAGGAGGAAACCGCCCTGGCAGTCGGGCTTGGAGACGCGCTCGAACAGCATGTCGAGCACGAGGTCGTCGGGAACCAGGCGGCCGCTGTCCATGAACTCCTGCGCACGCCGACCGAGCTCGGTGCCGTTCGCGCGGTGCTCGCGGAACAAGTCGCCGGTCGAGACGTGGGGCAGACGCAGGTCCGCGCTGAGGCGGGTGGCCTGCGTGCCCTTGCCGGCCCCCGGGGGGCCGAGCAGGATGAGGACGCGTCGATTCACTTCCGCGCGTCCTTCTGGTCCGTACTGCGCGTCCAACCCGGGCCCGTCGAGCCCTTCATGAAGCCCTCGTAGTTGCGCATCACGAGTGCCGCGTTCAGGCGGTCGACGAGGTCGAGCGCAACGCTGACGGTGATCAGCACGGACGTGCCGCCCAGGAAGTAGCGCATGTCCATCGGGATGCTGCTGCCGCTGGTCACGAACGCCGGCAGGATCGCGATGATCGCCAGGAACGCCGCGCCCGCGATGGTGATGCGGGTCAGGACGTTGTCCAGGTACTCGGCCGTCTTCGCGCCCGGGCGGATCCCGGGGATGAACGAGCCGTGCTCGCGCAGGTTGTCCGCGATCTCGGTCGGCTGGAACATCAGCCGGTTCCAGAAGAAGCAGAAGAAGAACACCAGGGTCACGTAGCACGAGACGTGCACGAAGCCGGTGGGCGAGCTGAAGACATCCTTCAGGCGCGACAGCCCGACCCAGTCGAACACCAGGGCCGGGATGATGAACACGACCGAGGCGAAGATGATCGGCATGACGCCGGCCATGTTCACCTTGAGCGGCAGGTAGTGACGCTGTCCGCCGTAGGCGATGTTGCCACGCGAGAGGCGCGCGTACTGGATGGGCACGCGTCGCGCGCCCTTGTGGATGAACACGACGACGACGATCGTCACCAACCAGATCAGCGACAAGGTCAGGAGCGTCTGCCAGAACTCACCCGAGTCGATCGACCGCAGCTGCATGAGCGACGACGGGATCCGCGAGACGATGCCGGCCATGATGATCAGCGAGGCGCCGTTCCCGACGCCGAACTCGGTGATCAGTTCGCCGATCCACATCACGAGCAGCGCGCCCGCGAGCAGGGACAGGACGACCAGCAGTCCGAGCACGAAGTGGTTGGAGCGCATGCTGTCCGCGACCATGTCCGTCTTCTGGAGGAAGACGCCGGTGAACACGAACAGGGCTTGGATCACCGCGATCGGGACGACCGCGAGGCGCGTCCACTGGTTGATCTTCTTCTGACCCGAGGCGCCCTCTTTCTGGATCGCTTCGATGCGCGGCGAAACCTTGCCGAGCATGGAGAAGATGATCGATGCCGAGATGTACGGCATGATCCCGAGCGCGAAGAGGTTGGTGTTGCCGATGTCCCCGCCCGAGAAGGCGCTCATCAGGCCGAACAGCTGACCTTGGTCCAGATTCCGCTTCAGGAACTCGGGGTTCATCCCCGGGATCGGGACGTGGAACCCGACCCGGTACGCGACCAGAAGGGCCAAAGTGACCCAGATCCGAGTGCGCGTCTCGGCGACCTTGAAGAGTTGCAGGAAGGAGTTCTGCACGGACGGCTCCCGATCAGGCCTGCGCCGATTCGGCTTCGCGGCCTTGAACGTCGAGGACCACCACGCTGCCGCCGGCAGCCTGGATCTTCAGGATCGCCGACTTCGTGAACTTCTGGGCTCGGACCGTGAGCTTCCGCTCCAGCTTGCCGTTGCCGAGGATCTTGAACAGACTCGACACGCGGCTGGTGAGGCCCTTCTCGAGGACGGTTTCCAGCGCGATCGTCGTGCCGTCGTCGAACCCGTTCAGGTCGTCGACGTTGATGACGGTGAAGCTCGTGCGGAACCGGGCGTTCGTGAAGCCGCGCTTCGGAACGCGCCGATAGATCGGCATCTGACCGCCTTCGTAGCCGGGACGGCGGCTCGTGCCCGAGCGTTGGCCCCAACCCTTGTGGCCGCGGCCTGAGGTCTTGCCGAGCCCACTACCGGGGCCGCGGCCGATGCGTCGGCGCGACTCGTAGCGGACGCCTTTGCCGGTGACTGTCTTGAGGTCCATGTGTGTTCGTGTCGTCGGAAGCAGGTCGGGCGGAGATCGTTTCAGGAGGACGGCGTGTGCGGCTCGTGCGCCGGATCAGGCCATCGGTACGCCGCGCAGGGCTGAGATCTGCTCCGGCGTGCGCAGTTGCGACAGCGCGTGGAGCGTTGCCTTGACCAGGTTCACGGGGTTCGTCGAGCCATACGACTTCGTGAGGATGTCCTTGATGCCCGACATCTCGCAGACCGCGCGGACCGACGGGCAGGCGATGATGCCCGTACCCGGCGAGGCCGGCAGGACGCGCACGAGCGCGCTGCAGTACATGCCCTGCACCTCGTGCGGGATCGTTCCGGCCTTGGTCAGCGGGACGCGCATGAGGTGTTTGCGGCCGTCGCGCGCCGACTTCTCGATCGCGTTCGGGACTTGACGGGCCTTGCCGAAGCCGTAGCCCACGACGCCGCCCTTGTTCCCCACGACCTGGAGCGCGGCGAACGAGAAGCGTCGACCGCCCTTCACCACGCAGGCGGAACGGTTGACCTTCACCAGGGACTCGGAAAGGCCTTGGACCTCACCGACTTCCATACCGTCGAGGAATCGAATCTTGGGCTTCATCGTGTCTTGTCTTGCTGTCGCTGGTCTTGCGTGGCGAGTGGGCGTCGAGTGCGGATCAGAACTTCAGGCCGCCTTCACGAGCGGCGTCGGCCAGCGCCTTGACGCGGCCGTGATAGCGGGCGAACCCGCGGTCGAACACGACTTCTTCCACGCCGGCCGCCTTGGCCTTGCGGGCGATTTCGGCACCGAGGAGCGAGGCGCGCTCGGTCTTCGTCTTGCCCTTCATCGTGTCGGCGACTTCCTTCGCGGTCGACGTGACGTGCGCGAGCGTGCGCCCGGACGCGTCGTCGATGACCTGCGCTGAGATGTGCTTCAACGAACGGCTCACCGTGAGGCGAGGGAGCGTCGTCGTGCGGCGAATGCGCGTACGGACGTGGTTCGCACGGCGCGCACGGCGGGTCTTCTTGAGTGTGATTGCGTCCATCGAGGTCAGCTCCCGAAGCTCTTGCCGGACTTACGGCGGACGACTTCGTCCTTGTAGCGCACACCCTTGCCCTTGTACGGCTCGGGCGGTCGGCGCTTGCGGATCGAGGCAGCCAGGTGGCCGACGGCCTGCTTGTCCGCGCCGGTGATGATGATGTTCGTGGGATCCGGCGTCTGAACGGTCAGACCCTTCGGGATGTCGATCGTGACCGGCTTGTTGTAGCCGATGTTCAGCACGATTTTCTGTCCCTGCGCGGCCGCGTTCCAACCGACGCCTTGGATCTCGAGCTTCTTCTCGAAGCCCTTCGTCACGCCCTCGACCATGTTGCTCAACATGGCGCGTGTCATGCCGTGGTAGGCGCGCGTCGCACGCGGGCTGTCGGTCTCTTCGAGGACGCCCACCGCAACGCTGGCCTTGTCGATCGTGATGTCGACCTCGGGGCGCAGTTGCAGCGAGAGCTCGCCTTTGGGCCCCTTGACGGAGACCGTCCGATCACTCTTTGTGATCGTGACTCCGGTGGGGAGCGAAATCGTCTTCCGGCCGATGCGGGACATGATTCAGTGCCTTGAGGGTGGTCGCTCGCGGGGTGCGGGCGACCGGAGTTCTGGGTGGGTGTTCGCGGGGCTCAGTGGACGGCGATCAGTAAACCGTGCAGAGCACTTCGCCGCCGATGCGGTCGCGGCGCGCGATGCGGTCGGAGAGGATGCCCTTGGGCGT
Source organism: Planctomycetota bacterium (assembly GCA_038318285.1). GTDB lineage: Bacteria > Planctomycetota > UBA1135 > UBA1135 > JAEUHZ01. The sequence goes on from JBBQCC010000197.1 coordinate 8,000, forward strand.
CGAGAGGATCTGAATGCCGAGTCCACGGAGGACCGGGCGCAATTCGTCGGCCGGGCGGTACACGCGGCAGCCAGGCTTGCTCACCCGCTGGATCGAGCGGATCACGAACTCGCCGGTCTCACCGTACTTCAGGTGGAGGACCAGCTTGGACGCGGGTGTACCCGGTTCGACCTGGAAGTCGGAGATGAACCCCTCCTCCTTCAGGACCTGGGCGATGCCCTGCTTCATCTTCGAAGCGGGCATGCTGACGGACTTCTTGTAAACGCGCGTTGCATTGCGGATGCGCGTGAGCATGTCGGAGATCGGATCGGTCATGGACATCGTAGGGTCTCCGAACTCACCAAGAGGCCTTGCGCATGCCGGGGATCTCGCCCTTGTGGGCGAGCTCACGCAGACAGATGCGGCAGATACCGAACTTCTGATACACGGCGCGCGAACGGCCGCACAGCGAGCAGCGCGTGTAGTTCCGCGTGCTGAACTTCGCAGGTCGCGAACACTTGACGATCCAGGTGGTCTTGGCCATCGATCAGTCCTTCTTCTTGCCCTTGGCGTCACGATGTTGGAAGGGCATCCCGAGCTCTTTCAGCAGCGCATAGCCGTGGTCGTCCGTCCCGGCGCTGGTGACGAACGTGATGTGCATGCCCTGCTGGAACTCGACCTTGTCGAAGTCGATCTCCGGGAAAACGGTCTGCTCGGACAGGCCGAGCGTGAAGTTGCCGCGGCCGTCGAG
>JBBQCC010000198.1:0-8726 GCA_038318285.1 Planctomycetota bacterium
CGCAGACACCCGAGCGGCGCGCCAAGGCCGAGAATTGGCCGACTCCCGAGCAGGAGCAGGAGGCGCTGGCGCGGATGCGCGCGCCCTGAACCGTCGGGACCTCGACACGAGCGGTGCGTGCGGCGTGGAGTCGACCGGCGGCGGGGAGCTTGGCAGCTCGAGCGCCTGCGCGGCACCGATGACTCCAGCCTCTTCGAGGTCCGCACGCTCGACGGACAAGGCCTACTCGTCTCGACGGCCACGCTCACGCTGCTCCACAGCGAAGCGCCCCCCGTGGACTGACGACCCCGGACTCGGACGGGCCCCGCGCCCTTGCTGGGCTAGTACGGAACCCGTGCCGCCCATGGACCTGGTCCTGGAAGGCAATCCGCTCGAAGTCCCGCCCGAACTGCTGGGGCTCTTCGTGGGCGCCTCACAGCTCGAACAGTCCGACGAAGCCCTCGAACAGGTGCGCGTGACGCTCGACCACGAACTCGGCCACTTCCTGGGCTTCGACGAAGAGGGCGTCGAAGCCATGGGGCTGGGCTAGCGACGCGGCTCGGCGTGCCGGCGCGCGCGGTGTATGCCGGCCACCGCGATCAGCCCGAGAATCCAGATTGGGAGGAACACCTGCGCCACATAGGCGGGCCAGACTCCTTCGGTGCTGTTCATCAACAGGCCGAGCAAAACGACCGGCACCGTGAGAGCCGTCCACGGCAGAGCCCAGGCGGCCAGATGGAGCGCCCAGGATGTCCGCTCGCGTGGCTCGCTGCCGCGCGCGAGCCGCAGACCCCACCAACCGCAGATGCAACCTGACACGAGGGCGACCAGAATCAGGAAGACGAACACGGTTGGTGCCCAGAACAGGATGTCCCTCCAAGCGAGGATCAGGCGCACGGGAACGGAGAGCGTCTCGGCGTCGCGCTGTGCGAGCACGACTCGCGCTTCCGCCCAGGCGTAGATCCAAGAAAAGATCCGTATCGCGACATAGGACAGGAGCAGGGTTGCCAGCGAAGCCTTCGCGCCCAGGGCCAGCTTCGTTTGCAGTACCGCCGAGCTGGCCGCCACACGATCTTGCCTCACGGGCTCGCGCGCCATGTGGGCACGCACGTCCTCGACCGCGCTGCCGACTTCGCTGGCGTGCTGGTAGCGGCGCGCGGGCTCGCGTTCGAGTGAGCGCACGACCACGTCGTCGAGCTGCAAGGGCGTGTGCACGCGGGTCGAGGGCAACTCGAAGCGCCCCACGGGAACTTCGCCGGTCAGCATCTCGTAGATCACGACGCCCAGGGCGTAGAGATCAGCGCGGTGGTCCACCTCGAGCGGTCGGTCGAGCTGCTCGGGCGCCATGTAGCGCAGGGTGCCGAGCACCTGGCGACTGGCGGTCAAGGACACCAGCGCCGCGGGCTCGCCCAGCAGCTTGGCCAGACCGAAATCGGCGATCTTGGGCCGACCGTCGACGTCCATCAGCACGTTCTCGGGCTTGATGTCGCGGTGCACCACGCCGCGTTCGTGGGCGTACTGCAGTGCGGCACACAGCTGCTCCACGATCAGCAGCGCGCGCGCGGGATCGAGCGCTCCCTGGCGCAGCAGGTCGCGCAGGGTGGTTCCCTCCACGCACTCCATCAGGAGCCAGCAGAAGTCGTCCTCACGACCGGATTCGTGGATCGTGACGATGCCCGGGTGCACCAGGCGCGCCAGCGTGCGCGCTTCGCGTTCGAAGCGCTCGGGCAGCCCGGCGGGCGTTTCCTCGCGCGGCGTGAGCACCTTGAGCGCCACGCTGCGGTCGAGTCGCCGCTGACGCGCGCGGAAGACCGTGCCCATGCCGCCGCGACCGAGGCACTCGAAGAGTTCCAGGTCGGGCAGGCGGCGCTCGATCTCGGCGCGCAGCACGCGCTCGAACTCCTCGCTTTCGGCCTGCTCTTCGCCGAGGGCGCCACGCAGCAGTGCGGCGGGGTCGAGGGCCCCCAGGGGATCGGGGTCAGCGGCGGCGGGATCGGGTGCGTTGGTCATGCGGCGTGCGGGGAAGTCAGCGCCTCCCGTGCAGCCTAGCGACGGAAGCGCGCGGGCCGGTTACGCGGAAACCAAGGCCTTCCGTCAGGCGCGCCCGTCGCGCGGAGCGGGCCCCAGGGCCTCCAGCAGGGCCTTTAGCTCGGGCTCCACGTCCTGGGGCCGGTCCACCAGCCGCGCCACGTCGGCCAGCAGGCGTTCGCGCCAACGTCGGCGCAGTCGGTGCACGGCCAATTTGATGGCACCCGGCGTGCGCCCCAGGTCGCGCGCGGCGGCCTCGTAGCCGCCGACCTTGACGCCCTCCTGCAGGAATGACTCGAGTCGCGCGAAAGCCTCGGCGCGCCCCGCGGCGCGCTCGTCCTCACGCAGGGACGACCAGGAACGATCGAGCACGGCGCGCGCGAATCCGCGCTCGTAGCTGCGTTCGGGCGTCTCGCCGTCGGACGGTTCCAGCGCGTAGCGACGCGCCGCAAGCTCGGCGTCGAACCACTCGCCCGCCGGCGCATCCAGGGAAAGTGGTGCGCGACCCGCACCGCGCTTGAGCGCGTCTGCGCGCTCGCGTTCACGCGCCACGTGCCGTCGCAGGGCCACCAAGAGAAAGGAACGGAATCGTCCGCCGCTCTCGGAAAGCTGCGCCAGATCGTCGCGCGCGAGCAATCCCGCGAAGAAGCCCTGCACCAGGTCCGCCGCCGTGTGAGCGTCTTGACCGCTGCGCCGCAACCACAGGTAGAGCGGGTACCAGTAGCCCGCGCAGAGTTCTTCCAGCGCGGCGCGCCCTGCGACGCCCGACTCGCCACCCGCGCGCAGGACCAGGCTCCAGTGCGTGGTCGCGAAGTTGCCCTGGCGCGGACCGCAGAAGGATTCGGGCGTCGACACGCTTCCAGACTAGCGAGGGCCTAGGACCTCCAAGCGGAGGACCCTCGGGCAGAGGGGGGGGACTCGGCCCGGTTCCCGGGAGGTCTTGAGCCCGCGGAGGAGGTGATCCGGTCCCTCCTGCGTCCGTCCTGCCGCAGTGCGCAGCCTCGGCCGCGGTCTCGAGCCGGTCGGAGGCCCTGGGCTGACGGCCCGGGGCACGGTGTGGCCGCACCGCGCCCCCCCTTGGGGGTGCGCAGCTCGCTCCCATCCAGGACTACCAGGCGAACTCGAGCTCTGGAGGCGCTCTGGCGGGAGCGATCGGCGGCGGGGAGCTTGGCAGCTCGAGGTGGTCCAGGATCCTGCGCACGACGAGCCCGTCGGTGATCGTCGCGATCAGCCGGCGCGCCCCGCCGCAGTTGGGACAGGTCAAGACGTCGACGGCGAATACGCGGCGCAAGAGCTCGGCCCAACGGAGCCGGCGGGTTCTGGCTGGGTTCGGGAGCGCGGCGGGGGAGTCGGGTGAACCGGGAGAACTCGAGCCCGAGCTGCCGGCGTTACGGTCCGTCGAAGCGTGGTGCGACTCGGTCGGCGCGCGCGGACCGTGCACGATGCGGTCGCGCCACTGCGCCGCGGGCGCGAGCACGCCGTGGTAGGTGAGCAGGTGCGCGCGCGGCCGCGGCACGAGCGCGGCGAGTCGCTCGGGCAGGCCAGCGGCTCGAAGACGATCGCGCTGGTGCCGTCGCGCCAGGCGCGCCGCAGTCGGTAGACCACGCGCCCGTCAGGATCGATCGCGCGCCGCTCGCTGGCGATGGCGGGGCGGGCGATGGTGCGACAGAAATCGGCGCAGAACCCAGGTCGAAGCAGGAAACGAATCTTGGGGGGGGAGCGTGGAGTGGCGAATTCACGCGGATGCGCCTACGCTCGATTTCTTCCCCTAGTCCAGGTCTCCCCATGTTGCGCACTGCTCTCGTCGTCCTCGCCTTGACCGCCCCGGCCGCCTTCGCCACCGACGTCCTCCCGACGGTGCGCTTTTCGACGCACGACGCGCCAATCGACGGCACAGCGGACAGCTTCAACGGCTCGCCGTTCGAGGGCCTGCTCCGGCTCGTCGCATCACAAGAAGACCGCGCGATGCAGGAGTTCGACGTCGCCGCATTCACGGGTCAGTCGGTCACGAGTGCCACGATCTCGGGCACGGTCGCCGTGAACAATGCGTTTGACAACGGCGTGCGCACGTTCGACTTCCGCCTCTACTCCGGCAACGGCGTCGCGGAGCTCTCGGACCATGCGATCGCTTCGACCCTCGTCGGCAGCGGCTCCTACCATCCGCCGATGCAGTCGAGCTTCACGTACTCGTTCGACGTCACGAGCCAGGTCGCCGCGCTGATCGGCGGCGGCGCGACGTGGGTCGGCCTGCGCGTCGAGGCGACCAGCAATCCGAACTTTCCGAGCATCCTCGACAATGCGCTGAACACGAAGCTCGTCATCGACGTCGCGTTGACCACGGGCACGCCGTACTGTTCCGGCGACGGCAGCGGGACCGCGTGCCCGTGCGCCAACGAGAGCGCCGTCGGTGCCGACGCGGGCTGCCTCAGCTCGCTCGGCAACGGCGCGACGCTGCGTGGCGACGGGCTCGCGAGCGTCACGAGCGACGGCTTCACGCTGCGCGGCGCGATGATGCCGAATTCGTCGGCGCTGTTCTTCCAGGGCACGGCCACGTTGGGCGCGGGCTCCGGCTCGTTGTTTGGCGACGGTCTGCGCTGCGTCGGCGGCAGCGTGCTGCGCCTCGCGACGAAGTCGAATTCGGGCGGTGTGTCGCAGTACCCGGACGTGGGAGATGCATCCGTGTCCGTGCGCGGCCTCGTGACGGCCGGCGGCGAAGTGCGCTACTACCAAGTCTGGTACCGCAACGCGGCCGCGTTCTGCACGCCGTCGACGTTCAACCTGTCGAACGGGTTGTCGCTGACTTGGGCGTCCTGATTCGCTCGGACTGGCCCCAGTGAGTTCACCGATCCTGCCGCGATTTGCTAGGCGTCGCCATGCACAGCCCACGGCCAATCCGGGGCGTCCCACAGTCTCGGTGCCAATCAGCAGGCCCAGGTAGCATAGCAGAATGGCTGATTTCCCGGTCGCAATAGTTGGAATTACAGAAAATTGCAGTTACCAGCATCTACCCTTATTGTAGATCCCTGATGATTACGTGTGGGCGCCTGTCGTGAGTGCCCGCTGACAAGCAAACTCCTGCAACGAGGGTCTTCCCATGAACTCGATTTTGAGCATCCGTCCCGCGAACTGGATCCTGCGGTCCCGCATCGCGCCAACACTACTCCTCATCGTTCCCGCTCTCCTGACCCCGACGGCGGCTGCGGACTGCGCAGGTTGTGCCGGGAGCGGGACGAACTCTCAGATGACCATGTCGAATGGTTTCATGGTCAGCGTGGAGGTCGTTACCACGAACGGCATCTGCCAGGGCACTGCGCCGAACTGCAGCGCTGGCGGCTGCGAGGTTACGGTTACGCGCACCTGGTCGCTCCCTCCGATGCAGAGCATGAACTGGTGCTTCACCAAGCCTAGTGGCCTTATCTTCTGCCAAGCGCCACCGCCTGACGCCGGACCGACAGGCATGGGTAGCGACGTAGAGAGTGGCGCGCTCCGTTGTGGCGGGTCTACGATTTGGACCATCAGCACTAGCGTCATCAGTGCTGGGGCGTCAGGCACCTGCTCAACCTGTCAGTAGTTCACATGAGTCGCAACTCCATGTTCTTTTGGGGGGCAATCGCATGCCTCGCTGGTGGGGCAGTCTGGATTGCAAATCGAGAAGAGCGGGGAGTTGGCCGCCCTCAAGCTGTCCCGCTCATGCAGTTCCACGCCGAAAGCGTCGCCGAGCCAGAATTGTCGAGCCCTCCTGCTCCTCCATCGCCCCTCAAGCCAACCTTAGACCCCGATTCGAGTCCAGTTTCCGCCAGGCTGGGGAGCCCCAGGAGTGCAAGCCCGCGTTTGGGTGGAAAGACAGGTGATGTGCTTGAGGACTTCTACGGAGCGGAATTCGAAACGTTACGGCCCGAGCTTGAGAAGCGCGTGAGTCTTTCGATTGTTTTGGACAAGTCGTTGCCGCCCTGGGAGAGCATCCTCGGCCTGGTCGAAGATGCCATGCAGGTCAGTGATCGGAAATTTGAATCGTGGAAGCTCCAGTTTGCGCCCCCTCACCCAATTACTGTAGAATATTTGGGACTAAAGTATGATATCACGGGGCTGAGTCTTGATCAACGAGACATTAACGCCATCGAGGCCATAGTGGTCGAGCCACGAGCGGAAATCGACTATCGAATGGCACAGCTCCGTGCGCTCACAAACACGGTGCTGAATCGCATGTTCCGCGCGGGTCAGTACAACTTTGGACCGTTCTGCGCGATTCGCACCGACAAGCTACCCAAGAGAGCGTTCTACGCCGACAGCGTGGGCATCCAGGACTGGGTCATCTCATTCGGCGTTGGGGAGGAAGAGGATCCGGGTTTCCCGCCTTTGCTCCACGAGCTGAATGCTTGGAAGCAGAAGATCCGTTCGATCGTGGCCGACTATCTGAAAGAGAAACGGGGCCAGTGAGAGTGTTCCTCTGTCAGGTCGAGGAGGCGCGAAGAGTGTCCGAGCCTGTCAGGTTTGCGCGACGACCCCCGTCACGAAGTCGCACTCGATCCCGCCGTTCAGCCAGCATTCGCGTGCTTCGACGCGCAGTCCGAGCGCGCGATCGAGGCCTTTCTTGCCCAGCAAGAACCCGAAATGGTAGCCCTCGGCCAGCGCGCGCAAGCGATCCCCGAGTGACTTCAGCGTGGTGTCCGCGCCGCGCTCGTCGCCCACGCGCTCGCCCCAGGGCGGATTCGTGACGAGCCAGGCGTTCCAGCCCTTCTTCCAGGCGATCGTTTCGGCTCGCGCGATCTCGAATTCGATGTGCGCACTGACTCCAGCGGCCTCCGCGTTCTCGCGTGCGCCCTCGATTGCTTCACGGTTCGCATCGCTGCCGCGCAGCACGAGCTTCTTCGGCACCGCGCCACGCGCGCGCGTCGCCGTCTTCAGTGCGTCCCAACCCGCGGCGTCGTGACCGGGCCAGCGCTCGAAGCCGTAGCGACCGCGGAAAATGCCTGGCGCCATGTCGCCGGCGATGCGCGCGGCTTCGACGAGGATCGTGCCCGATCCGCAGAACGGATCGACGAACGGCGAGCGGCGATCCCAGCCCGACGCCAGCACGCACGCGGCGCCGAACGTCTCGGCCAGCGGCGCGCGGCCTTGGAATCGGCGCCAACCGCGCTTGTGCAGCGAATCGCCCGACGTGTCGACGGAAACCGTGCAGCGATCGCGGAACAAGTGGATGTCGATGCCCAGGTCGGGGTCGTCCAGGCTGACCGTCGGCCGCACCGAAAAACGCGCGCGCAGCGAGTCGCACACGGCGTCCTTCGTGCGCTGCTCGATGTACAGCGTGTGGTCGAGCGTCGATTCCTTCGAGCGTGCGTCGACTCTCAAAGTTGCATCGGGGTGCATGTACTGCGCCCAGTCGACCGCTTCGATGCCGGCCGCGAGTTGGGCTTCGTCGCGCGCTTCGAAGCGCGTGACGCGTCGCAACACGCGAATCGCCGTGCGCAATTCGAGGTTCGCGCGCCACGCGTCCTCCCACGAGGCGTCGAAACGCACACCGCCGACTTGACGTTCGACGTTGGCGAACTTCAGCGCGCGGATCTCGGCGTGCAAGTACGGCTCGAGACCCGGCGCGCAAACCGCGAAGTGCTCTTCGCGCGGACCGCGCGCCACCTCAGACGCCCATGACGTGGTAGCCCGCGTCGACGTACAGCACGCTGCCCGTCATCCCGCGCGACAATCCGCTGGCGAGGAACAAACACGTGTCACCGACTTCTTCGGCCGTGATGTTGCGCCGCAGCGGCGATTTCGCGGCGATGTGATCGAGGATCTCGGTGAAGCCCTGCACACCACTCGCAGACAGTGTGCGGATCGGCCCGGCCGAGATCGCATTGCAACGGATGCCGCGCGGACCCAGGTCGTGCGCCAGGTAGCGCACGGATGCCTCGAGCGCCGCCTTGGCGATGCCCATCACGTTGTAGTTCGGCACGACGCGCTCGCTGCCGATGTAGCTGAGCGTCACGATCGAACCAGCGCGGCCTTCCATCAGCGGCAGCGCGCGACGCGTCAGCGCCGTCAGCGAATACGCCGACACATCGTGCGCCAGCGCGTAGCCGTCTTTGGAGGTGTTGAAGAAGTCGCCCTGCAGCTCCTCGCGCTTCGCGAACGCGACGCCGTGCAACATGAAGTCGAGCGTGCCCCATTCCTGCTTGAGCAGCTCGAACACCTTGTCCATCGACTCCGGTTGCGTGACGTCGCAGGGCAAGCAGAGCGAGCCCGGGAGTTCGGACGCCAACTCGCGCACGCCGCGCTCGAGCCGCTCGCCGGCGTACGTGAACGCGATCTGCATCCCTTCGCGGGCCAGGGATTGGGCGCAGGCCCAGGCGATCGAGCGTTTGTTGGCGACGCCGAAAACGACGCCCTTCTTGTCCGACAGGAGCTTCTGCAAGCGCGTTCTCGCGGGGGATCTGGTGGGAAGCCCGGGGGTCGGGCCAACGCGCGATCCTAGCGAGCGCGACCCTTGGATCCACGGCTGCTGCGCGGCGGGTTCGGCGCCGGAGCCGGTTTTCGAATTGGGGAATTGCGCCTGGGTGCTCGTCGGAAGGGGCCTGCGTCCCAACGCGTAGACCGCGCCGCAAGCGATGGAAGAGCACGCAGTTAGGGCCCTGCGCCTGGAGTCACCGCGCTCGCAATTGCCGTCGGTTCCGGCGGAAAGCGTGCGACTTTCTAGACTGCGTAGGGCGAGCGCGCCGCTGCCC
>JBBQCC010000199.1:0-8596 GCA_038318285.1 Planctomycetota bacterium
TCGCAACGCCCCCCCACCATAGCAACGAAAGGCCCGCCCGCAGGCCGTGAGCCCATCACGCCCTCCGCGCGTTCGAGAACCCTCTCGCTCAGGGACAGAACGTGATCCTGAGTCCGTTCGTCGCATCGAAGTTCGCGCCGCCCGATGCCGGGTCGCGGTACGTATACTGGAAGTTCCACGTCGAGCCCGCGAGCACCTGGTACGGCCCGGATCCAAGCGGCGGCAGCGCGAAGTTCGTCGTGCGGTCGAGGAATCCGCCTGGTGTCGCGTTCAGGATTGGACCGAGCCTTTGCAGCGGCGACTGCACGCACAGCGTGCCGTTGCCCCACGGCGTCGCCGCTTGATTCACTCCGTAGAAGAGCGTGCCCGCTTGATTCGGCGGCATGCCCGTGACGAGGAAGCGCAGCCCGTTCGCCGAGATCGACGTCGTGCCGCTGGTCGTCAGCAATGCGCCCGGTCCGACCGAGTTCGACGTCGTGGCGCAGTACGAATCGACGTCGATGCAGCCATAGCGCGCGCGATCCACGTGGCGGATCAGCGTGCGCAGGCTGACCTCGGCCGCGCGGCGCGCCGTGGCCCAGTCGATGCTCGGGCCGACGTGGATGTGTCCGGCCGCGACGCACCAGTCGGGAGCAGCCGGTGAGCTGTGCAGCGACTGGTACCAGCAGCCGTGGTACGCGGCGAAGCCCGAAACGAAGCCGCCCGCGCTCGCGCTGAAGCAGATGAACGAGTTGAGGCCGAGGTTGGCCTCCGTGACGTCGTCGACGATGTCCTGCATCGGCAACGTCGACGTGCGCAGCGTCTCCGCCGGCACGCTGGCGTCCGGAGGCGCCGGCGTCGGCTGCGTCGGCGCGATGTAGTCGTTCGTCCAGCTGGCGAAGTTGTAGCTGTTCATCTCCAGCTCCCAACTCAGCGCCGCGTTCGTGCGGCTGAACGTGATGATCGCGATCGGTTGCAGCGCGTTCGCGAAGGCCCAGAAGTCGGTCGACGTGTCCTGGTAGTCGACCATCATGTCGCCGGTGCCGGCGCCGCAGCTGGTGCAGTTCGGGTTCGCGAACTGGGGAAAGTACGAGTACACGTCGTACCCGCGGTTCTCCCAGTTCGATCCGATCCAACCTGCGGGGTTCTGCGTCGGGCTCGTGCTGAACGGACGCACGGCTTCGTTCGACGGCGGCCAGTAGCCGGTCAGCAGGATGGCGCGGCGCGCGCCGACGGCTTGCGTGCCGCCCGTCGCACTCGCCGCAAGGCCGATACCCGGCAGCGCGAGCCCCGGCTGCGGCGTCGCGAGGCGCTTCACGGTCGGCCCGCTCGAAGGACCTTGCGCGGGGGCCGGCACGGCGAGCGCTGCGGCGAGGGGTAGGGTCAGGGCGAGGCCCGCGCTGGCGACAAGGGAGGGGCAGGGCATCGAGCGATTCCTCGGCTGGAGCGGGCGCCGGAAACGCCCAACGCGCGTTCCGAGTCTAGGGGGCATCCCGTGGCCGTGGCCCTGTTTCCGGGACCTGGGCGGGGCATTTTCGGGCCCGAATCCGCTCCGGCGCGAGTTCCGAACGACCGAACCGGTACGCAGGTGCGTCCGCGCGCGCTCCCTGCTATTCTCCTCGCCCCGATTTCGAGCTCGACCGTCTCCCCGACCGTCTCCCCGACCGTTTCACCGAACGACCCCGATCCGTCATGGCCCGCACCTGCATCGTCACCGGCCGTCGCACCCGCGTCGGCAACTCCGTCGCCCGCCGTGGTCTCGCCAAGGCGAAGGGCGGCGTCGGCCTGCGCTGCACCGGCCGCACGAAGCGCAAGTTCAAGGCGAACATCCAGAAGATCCGCGTCGTGCTGCCCGACGGCACCGTCGAGCGCGTGCGCCTCTCGACGAAGGCGATCAAGAGCGGCAAGGTCGGCATCCAAAAGGGCGACAAGGTCCTCATCGTGCCGCTGATCAAGGCCTCGCACGGCCGCGTCAAGAAGGCCGGCTGATTCCGGGCCCCGAACGGGGCGGTGGTGATCGAACGATCCCGAGGAGCGCTCTGGCGGAAGCCGACGCTCCGCGCGACATTTCGGGGGCGCTCCGCGCGCGATCGGCCCCGCGAATTCCTCAGCGAACGAAACCGATGCCGAAGCGCAGCGCGTCGGTGTACTCGTCGTAGGTGATCAGGCTCTCGCCGTACCCGCTGAACCACTGCAGCTGCAGGTACATGTCGAAGTTGCCGTCACCCAACGCGCGCAGCGGGTACGTCAGGTCGATCTGGATGCTGCCGCGATCGCCCTCGGAGCCGAGTCGTCCCGTGGCCGCCGCTTGGAATCCGTCGGACCAGCCGGCGGAGACGCGCAGATCGCAGAACCCGCGGTACTCGCTGATGTCCGGGTTGTCCTCGCGGTCGGGCAGGTAGACGTAGTACTTCGGCGCGACCTGAGCCTCGAAGCCCTTCGCATCGCCGAAGTGGAAGACCGGTCGGATGTACGCGACGTTGATCGAGCGCGACATGCGACCGTCACGACCGTTCGACTCGTGCTGGACGCCGAACTGCAGGCCCGTCTGCGCGACGCCGGGGATGTCGAGCCACTCGAGCTGGTCCTTCGACCAAGCGATTTCGGGGCGGTAGTTCGTGTCGGTGAACGGCTTCGACTCGCCTTCGAGATCCCAGAGCCCCGTCTGCGCATATCCGAGGAACAGTCCCTTGAGGAACGGCACGCTGCCGACCCAGGGGCCCTCGGGGTTGAAGATCTGGTACTGGAAGCTGAACTGGAACCGGACGTTCGGTCGATCGAAACCGCCGACGAAATACATCGGTTCGTACGCGTGGAATCGCTGCAGTGCGCCCTGGGCGAACTGGAACGGCGCGGGCGGCGGCGGAGCGGCTTCGGGGTCAACGGGCGTTTCTTCCGAGCTCTCGACGGGGGCGGGCTCGGCCGGAGTTTCGGCACCGTCGGCTTTCGCGACGGGTTCGACGTCGATGACCGCCGGCGCGGCGGTGAGGTTCACGAGCTGCACGACGATGCGTCCTTCGGTGATCTCGTCGGGCAGGTCGAGTGAGTACTCGACGAACACGCTCTCGCCTGCTGCGAGTTGCTTGGGCTCGGGCCAGTCGGACACGCGTCTCAGCGGAACCGGCGCGCGTGCTTGCAGCGTGACGACCTCCGCATCGATCTCCGCGGGCGGCAAGACGGACAGGACTTCCGTGCCTGCGTTGCGGAAGTACACGCCGACACCGATGACCGAGCCCGCTTTCGCTATCGCGGCTGGCGGTGCGAGCGCGAGCACGGGGGTCGCAGGTTCACCCTGGCGGACGATCGGGAACGCCAACAGGAGGGCGATGAACATCGCGGCAGAGGATACGGCGCGTTCGGAAACACGCACGCACCGAGCGGCATTCGCGCCGCCGCACCGCAGACCTTCTTGGTTGTAGAACTTGCAGAGGTCGGGATCGCAAGCCGGCTCGAAGCGGCGGTCCACGAACAGCGCGTTACGCTGGAGCCATGAAAAACTCCCCGCGTCGTTCGGTCCTTTCGCTGTGTGCGCTCTCGGCGGTCGCGCTCGCGTTGGCCTCTTCCGCGAACGCGCAGATCCAACTCGTCCACCTCGCGTCCGTCGACGTGAGCGCGACGACGGTGCCCGGCAGTACGAACTTCGTCGGGACGAGCGCCGCGAACGTCGCCTGGAACGGCAGCGATCTGTGCCTCGCGGGTTGGAACGCCGGGATGGCGACGTCGGTCGCGATCGTGCGCATCACGAACGTCTACGGGACGCCGGTGTTCGGCGCGCCGTTCGGCTCCGTCTCCGTGATCTCGGGGTTCGGCTACACGGGCCTCGACATTCGCGGGAACCAGCTCGCGGTTCCGCTCGACACGAACGCGACCAGCCCGAACGGTTTGACGGTGTGGGGCACGAGCGGCGCGCTGCAGTGGTCTTTCTCCGCGCGCTGCACCAGCGGCGCGGCGTTCGACCCGGACTTCGGCGGCGTGCTGGGGGCGGGGAGCGGCGTTGGCTGGGTCTCGTTCGCCGGGGGTCGGCGCGCGCTGAACGACGCGGCAACCGGTGCGGAGATCTACTCGCTGGCGACCGGGATGATCATCAACTCGTCGAGCGGGACGACGTGGCGCGACCTCGATTTCGACGAAACGAACGGCGACGTCTACCTGCGCAAATCGAACGACGTCGTGCGCTGCGTCCGCACCGCGAGCAACGACTGCGTCTCGACCGTGCTGATCAATCGCATCGATTCGACACAGCCGCGGCAAAACGTCGCCGTGATGAACGCCGACTCGGGCAAGTACCTGATCTACAACGACCGCTTCACGAACGCGACCGGACAGAGCTACTTCGCCGTCAACTTGGTGACGGACACGAACGGCGTTCCCGTCACGGTGGACTGGGGCTCGTTCTCACCGCCGACTTCGAATGCGGCCTACGACTTCGGTTGGGATTCGGCGACGGACACGCTGGCGATCCTCGACGTGACGAACGCGCGCGTGGATATCTTCCACTTGGGCACGCCCACCGTGGCGACGCCGTTCTGCAGCGGCGACGGCAGCGGAACGGCCTGCCCGTGTGCGAACAGCGGTTCCGCGGGCAATGGCTGTGCGAACTCGATCGATCCCGCCGGCGCGAACCTCGCCGCCACCGGCCTGTCGAGCATCGCGCTCGACACGCTCGTGCTGAGCGGCAGTGGGATGCCGAACAGCTCGGCTCTCTACTTCCAGGGCACATCGCAGCAGTCGGGCGGACTGGGATCTGTCTTCGGCGACGGGCTGCGCTGCGCGGCGGGCTCCGTCGTGCGGCTCGGAACGAAGTCGAACGCTGCGGGCGGTTCGCAGTACCCCGCGGGTGCTGACGCGTCGGTCTCGGTGCGCGGGATGGTGGTCGCGCCGGGCACGCGCACGTACCAAGTCTGGTACCGCAATGCGGCGGCGTTCTGCACGGCGAGCACGTTCAACCTCAGCAACGGCGTCGAGGTGGCGTGGCGACTGTGATGCGCGCGACGTTCGGCTGAGTGCGCGCTCGCGAACCCGCGCGTCAGATGTGCAACACGCGCCCGTTTACGGGCGCGTCAGATGTGCAACGCGCGCCCGTCGACGGCCAACGCGGCTTCCTTCACCGTCTCGGCCAGCGTCGGGTGCGCGTGGCACGTGCGCGCGACATCTTCGCTCGACGCGCCGAATTCGATCGCGGCCACGAGCTCGGCGATCAGATCGCCCGCGCGCGGTCCAATCACGTGCGCGCCCAGGATGCGATCCGTCTCGGCGTGCGCGAGGATCTTCACCTTGCCCTCGGTGTGACCGAGCGCGCGCGCGCGGCCGTTTGCGAGGAACGGGAACGCGCCCTTCTTGAACGGGATCCCGGCCGCCTTGAGCTCCTCCTCGGTCTTGCCGACCGACGCGATCTCGGGCGCGGTGTACACGACGCTCGGGATCGCGTCGTAGTTCACGTGGCCGTAGCCGGTCGCGATGAACTCCGCGACGGCGACGCCCTCGTCCTCGGCCTTGTGCGCCAGCATCGCGCCGGGAATGACGTCGCCGATCGCGTACACGCCCTTCGCTGATGTCTCGAAGTGGGCGCCGATCGGAATGCGGCCGCGCTTGTCGAGTTCGATGCCGACCGTTTCGAGGCCCAACTTGTCCGTGTAGGGGATGCGGCCGACGGCCAGCAGAACGCGATCGCACTCGATGTCCGGCGCTCCGTCGACGCTGACCACGGCGCCCTTGCCCTTCTTCTTCGCACCGGTGACGCGCGCGCCGAGCTGGAACGTGAAGCCCTGCTTCTTGAACAGCTTCAAGGCCTCGTTCCCGATCTCCTCGTCCATGCCGGGCAGAATGCGGTCGGCGTACTCCAGCACGGTCACCTTCGCGCCCAGGCGCAACCACACCGAGCCCATCTCGAGCCCGATGACGCCCGCACCGATCACGACGAGGTGCTTGGGCACTTCGGTCCACGCGAGCGCTTCGGTGCTGGTGCCGATGACGTCGCCATCCACTTCGACGCCCTTGAGCGGCGCCGAGATGCTGCCCGTCGCGACGATGACGTTTGTGGCTTCGAGTTCGAACTTCTCGGCACCCTCGACGACGACCTTGCCCGGTCCCGCGAGGCGACCGTGGCCCAGGTAGCGCGTGATCTTGTTCTTCTTGAAGAGGAAGTCGACGCCGCCGGTGTTGGCCTTCACGACCTCGTCCTTGCGCTTCAGCATCTGCGCCAGGTCGACGCGCACGCTCTCGACCATCACGCCGTGCTTGGCGAAGTTCTCCTTGGCCTCGAGGAAGAGGTCGCTCGACTCGAGCATCGCCTTGCTGGGGATGCACCCGATGCGCAGGCACGTGCCGCCGAGAGTCTTCTCCTTCTCGATGCAACCGACCGAGAGTCCGAGTTGCGCGGCGCGGATCGCGGCGACGTAACCGCCGGGGCCGGCGCCGAGGATGACGACGTCGTGTTGGGGCATGTGGATTCCTGTCTGGGCTCGTGCGCGCTGGCGCCGGACTTCGGGCGGAACATCCTAAGGCCCCAGCGCGCGCGCCGCGACGGACCCGGCCCGGCCACCCCGTGGCGACCGCTCATGCAGGGGAAACGAAGCGGGGGGCGCGGATGTCCGCACCCCCCGCGTTACGGCCTGCGCCGATCAGCTCACGGCAGCCACGAAATCGTGAAACCGTTCGTCAGGTTGAACGTGCTGCTCGTGCAGAACGCCGCCGAGTTCCGGTACCACGTCTGGTAGTGACGCGTGCCCGGCGCGAAGACGCCGCCGCGCACGTGCACGGACGGGTCGCCGCCCGTCGGGTAGCTCGAGTTGCCGCCCGAGTTCGTCTTCGTGCCGAGGCGAATGACGGTGCCCGCCGCGCAACGGATGCCGTCGCCGAAGACCATCCCGAATCCGCCGCCGGCTTGCGTCGAGCCCTGGAAGTACAGGCACGTGCCTGCGCCACCCATCTGCGTGCCGTTCAACACGACGGAGTCGGCCGAGATTCTCGGCGTGCCGGATGCCGTCAGGCGACCACCGACCGCGAACGAGTTCAGGCAACCGACGCCGGAGCCCAGGCTCGCGTCGTTGCCGCACGGGCAGGCCGACAACACGCCGTCGGCCCAGCAGAACGAAACACCCGTTCCGCAGGAGGTGCGCAGCGTGAACCCGCCCTGCAGCGTGGACGGGTAGTTCGCGACTCGGATCAGGATCTGCTGACCGGCGACGACTGGAGTGCTGACGTTCGAATCGCGGCGGATGTCCTGGTCGAGCGTCCCGCACAGGTAGCTGTCGTCGTTGCACGCCAGCTCGTTGGAGCCCGTGCCCGGGCAGGCCGAGTGCAGCGAGACCACGGTGTCCACGCCCGCGTCGAGTCCACCCGTGTCGTGTGTGCCGCACGTCGTGACGTTCAGCGTGCCGGTGCAGGCCGCGGTGTAGCGGAACCAGACGTCCGACTCGCTGCCCCCGACGCAATTATTGGAGCCGTCGGCCGTGCCGCCGGCGAGCGTGCCGTTGAACACGCCGTTACCGATGTTGATCGCGCTCGAGCAGTCGTCGTTCAAGGGGCCCACTCCGACGTTCAGCAAGAACGGCTTGCGACCCTGGAACGAGCTGTACCGCGAGACGCGGAGGATCACGGACTGGCCCGCGAACACGTTCGTCGTGACGTACGAGTCGCGTAGGACGCCAGTGTCCGCGGCACAGTTCCCGAACGCGTCATCGTTGCACGCGATCTGATTGCCGGCGGTCGCCGGGCAGCCCGAGTGCAGCGAGAGGACCGTGTCGGGCCCCGTGTCGTCACCGAACAAGTCGTGCGTGCCACACGTCGAGACGCGCAAAATGCCGGCCGATGGAGCGACGAAGGAATAGAAACAGTCGGGCTCCTCGTCGTGCGGGCAACTCGAGGCGCCGTCGCTCGAGAAGACGCCTTGGAATGATCCGATTCGTAATCCCTGGCCGATCGAGAGCGGGCTGGAGCACAGTCCGTTCTTGGCGTCGGGCCCCGAAAGGTGCAGGACGTAGGGCCCTCTCGCGTTGCTGAACCCGGACACGCGGACGAGGTAGGTCGCCCCGCCGGTGGGCGCGAACTCGATGAAGGACTGTAGCGTGCTGAACGGAGACGGTGCGTCGTCGTTGCAGAACAGTTCCGTGGTTCCCGTCGCGTTGAAGACGGAGATCACGGTGTCGTAGAGCGAGCCGAACGTGCTGAGGGTGACGATCTCGTTCGTGTAGGGCGTGTAGCGGAACCACACGTCCGGGCTCGTGGCCGACCCGCCGCACGAGCCAGTGCCGTCGTTCGCGGCACCGAAGGTCGTGCCGTAGTACTCACCCGGCCCGACGTCCATCGCGAGCGCGGGCGTCTCGTTGATCGGCGCGCGGATCGTCGGTCCGGCTACGGTCAGCGCGAACGTGCCGGTCGCACCCTGGTATCCGGCCACGCGGATCCAGTAGGTCTCGCCGGCGAGCACGGACGCGCTCGTGCTGGATTTCAGCGCGCAGAAGTCGTCGTTACACGCGATCTGGTTCGCCGTCGTCCCGGGAACACCTGTGTGCACGGAGAGGATCGTGTCGAAGGTCGTGCTCGCATTGCAGGTGTCGACGGTCAGCGTTCCGCTCGCGCTCGGGCGATAGAAGTACCAGACGTCGTTGCCGCCGAT
>JBBQCC010000200.1:0-8390 GCA_038318285.1 Planctomycetota bacterium
GGCACGGCGAGGCTCGGCCGACGCGGGATCGTGACCGGCCACGAGCGCCGCACGTTGCTGAGGTCGGTGTGGAACATCTGCCCGAACAACGTGACGTCGGATCCGCCGCTCCCCGTTCCGACGAGTTGGTGACACTCGGCGATCGTGATCGTGGTCGAGCACGAACTGGTATTGCCGATCTGGTCCGTCGAGGTGAACGTGACGACGAACGTGCCGACTTGCCCCGGTCCCGGCGTCCAGTTGAACTGCGACGTCGCCGGTTGGCCGATCAACGGCAACGGCGGCGTCATCGACGCGCCCGCGGGCAGTCCCGAGACGCTCAGCGTCACGCTGCGACCCGGTTGTCCCGTCACTGCTTGCCCCGAAGCCGTGAACCCGATCGGCACGCCGACCGAACCCATCACCGCGCCGAGCGTGTTGCACACGGGCTGTCCGAACGGCTGATCGCACGAGAAGTCGACGCGGTCGATCGCCGCGGGCTGATCGACGAACAGTTTGTCGATGCGATCCGAGGTCAGGCCGTTGCCGGCCGCGCCCTGGCTCAAGGTGCAGCCCGACACGACCATGCACGTGTTCGGGTCGATCTGGTAGACGCGACCGCTGTAGCCCAGCATCACGAGGAACTCGCCGCACATCGTGAGGCCGTCGGCCGAATCACCCGGCGGATTCGGGCAGGTCTGCACGACCTGGCACGTCAGCGGGTCGAACTTGTAGAGGTTCTGCGAGTCGCCCTTCCACAGAAACGTACCGTCGTTCGTGAGGCCCTCGGCGAGATCGTTGCCCGGCGGATCGCAGAAACCCAGCAGCGCGCACGTCGTCGCGTCGATGCGGAAGATCAGGCCGACGCCGAAGTCGTAGTGGTAGAGCGTGTTGCCGATCAGCGTGTTCTCGCTCGGCTGCCCGCCGCCGGGAGCCTGACACGATCGGATGATGTTGCAGTTGTTGTTCGTGTCGACCAAGCGCAGTTGCTGCGCGTTGAAGTCGGTCACCCACACCAGTCCATTGCCCGCGTAGGCCTCTCCATTGTTGTTGGCGACGCTCGCGCACACATTGATACGCGAACACGCCAAGCCCTCCTCGAGGGCGGGCGCACCGACGGCGCCGATCGGATCCATCGGATCGTGGCGGAAGTCGGTCGGGGATGCGGCGATCGCCGCGAAGAGCGAAATGGGAAGCAGAAACATGCGGGGTCCTCTCGTTGCGTGACTGCGGAGTCGGGCGTGAGCCTAGTCACGAACGACGATGGGGAACAAGCACGCGAACGTTATGAGCAAGCCCTCATCGCCGCGCACGGCTCGGGGAAACCTTCCGGCCGCGCGCGAAGCGAGCGCGTCAGGGCTTCGCCGGGGCGAGCACCGCGTTCCACGCGCCGAGCATCGCCGCGTCGAAGTCGAGGCCGTCCACCGTGCGGAATACGCCCGGGACGTGCAGTGCGTCGAGCATCGCCGCGAACGAACGCATCGAAGCGTCGCGGCCGTAGGGATCGTCACGATGCGCCAGGGCGTGCAACTTGCCGACAAGCTTCGGCGCAAGCGCGGCTCCACGCTCGCGCAGGATCTCAGCCGGACCCCGGCGCACGAAGCCGGCCACCACGTCCGGGTCGAACTCGCCGTCCGAGCCCCTGAACAGTGGCATCGGCTTGCCGTCGTCGCCGCGCGCTCCCAGCGCCGACTCAAAACTGGCCAGCCGTCCGGCCAGCCGACCGCCGCGCAGCCCCTGCAATCGTCGCGCGGGTGCGAGTCGGTTCTCCTGTCCACGCGCCGTGGCCACGAGATCGCAACCGTAGAAAGAGTGCATGTCGAGCGGCTCGGGATCGAACGCGAACGCGGCGTCGAATGCGTGGCTGTACTCGATCTGCAATCGAATCACGGTCCATCCGCCGAGTCCGACGCCGGTGAGGAAGCGGCGCCGAGCCACCGATCCCCCGAACAGGTGCTGTTCGAGCACCGGGATGAGGTCGGTGACCAACGCCTCGCCGTGCGGACCCTCATTGACCGAATCGACGAACGCGTGGTGACCCTGGATGCCGCGCGGGTCGAGCACGACGAGCAAGAGCCGCGGTCGGCCCGCGATCGTGGCGAGCCGCTCGGCGACGTCCACCGGATCCTCGTCGAGGTCGGGGACGTGGTAATCGATCGCGAGGTTCTCGTCCGGTCGGAAGCCCTCGGGCAGCACGACCTCGGCGCCGATCGTGCGCGGCCGTCCGAACGCGCGCGTCAGCGCCGCGGATTCGATCTCGAAGCGGCGCGAATGCATCGGCAGCGCCGGGCCGTAGACGACGACGCCTTCGGTCGGCCCCACGACGGTAGGAGCTTCGCCGGCTTGGACGCTCGCGACCGGGATCTTCGGCAGGGACACGACGTCGCGCGGCGGGCGCGCAGTGACGGCGACACAGGCGGACGCGAGGAGCGCCGATGCGAGGACGAGGGGACGAATCACGCTCCTCGATAGTTCGGACGGATCACCCCCCGACCTGTCGGGGAATCGGCGGTTCAGCGGCCCAGTTCGTGGATGGACCCCTCCGGCGGCCCTTTCGCAGGGTCTGCGGACGAACTCGCGTGCGTGGACGACATCCGCGCACGTGGATACCCTTTCCGCCCTTCGCAACCGTCCCTTCGCAGCAGGCCCCTTCGCAGCAGTGACAGCGCAACTTTGACTACGAACCGTGTCGCCGTCGTCGAGGACAACCTCGACCGTTATTTGGAGAATGCCGCGCCGGCCTCGGTGCGCTTGGCAGCGGACGAGCCAATACGCAGCGGTTCGGGGCTCACGGCGCGCGTGGCCGTCGAGTTGTTCGAGGACCAAGTGCTTTCGCGCGCGCTCGACGTGGCCGCGCGCGAGTTGAAGCGGACGAGTCGCAGCTTCTACACGATCTCCAGCGCGGGGCACGAGAACAACGCGGTGCTCGGGCGCATGCTGCGGCTCGACGATCCGTGCCTGCTGCACTACCGCTCCGGCGGATTGATGATGGCGCGCAGCCGCCACCTGCGTGGATCGACGCCGACGTTCGACACGCTGCTCTCCTTGTGCGCGTCCAAGGAGGACCCGATCAGCCACGGGCGTCACAAAGTCTGGGGCAGTCGGCCGATGTGGGTCCCGCCGCAGACGTCGACGATCGCATCGCACCTGCCCAAGGCTGTCGGTCTCGCGTTCGCGATCTCGCGCGGTCGTCGCAACAAGATCGAGACCGGTCTCGCGCGCGACTCGATCGTGCTGTGCAGCTTCGGGGACGCGTCCACGAACCACTGCACAGCGCTGTCCGGCTTCAACGCCGCGCGCTACGTCTACCGCCGCGGCAATCCGATGCCGCTGCTCTTCGTGTGCGAAGACAACGGCATCGGCATCTCCGTCGACACGGTGCGCGGCTGGGTCGAGGACACGTACTCGAACCAGACGCAGATGCGCTACTTCCGCGCGGAAGGCACACTCGACGAGATCTGGGACACGTGCGCGTCGGCCGTCGAGTACTGCCGCGGCGCGCGCACGGCAACCTTCCTGCATCTGAAGACGACGCGCATCTGGGGGCACGCGGGCAGCGACGTCGAGACGAGCTACCGCACGCTGGAGGAGATCGAGGCCGTCGAGGCGACCGATCCCCTCCTCGGCAACGCGCGCCGGCTCGTCGAGACCGGGGCGGCGGATCCGGCCGATCTGTTGGATCTCGTGCGCGAGACGCGCGAGCGCGTGATGGCCGCCGCGGATGAAGCTGCGCGCCGACCGCGCCTGGTGACGCGTGCGGAGATCGAGGCCCCGCTCGCGCCCTGGGACGACGCCAAAGTGCGCGCGCGCGCGACCCGCATCCCGAGCGCGGAGAGTCGCGCCGAGCTGTTCGGTACGCACTTGCCGGAGAACGCGAGCAGCGCGACGAAGCACACGCTCGCCGCACACGTGAACTCGTGCTTGCACGACCTCTTCCTGCAGTACCCCGAGACGCTGCTGTTCGGCGAAGACACGGCCAAGAAGGGCGGCGTGTACGGCGTGACGCAGGGCATGCAGAAGCACTTCGGGCCGACGCGCGTTTTCGACACGCTGCTCGACGAGACTTCGATCCTCGGCATCGCGCAGGGCGTCGCGCACGTCGGATTCCTGCCCATCCCCGAGATCCAGTACCTGGCGTACATCCACAACGCGCTCGACCAGATCCGCAGCGAAGCGTGCTCGTTGTCGTTCTTCTCGGACGGCCAGTTCACGAACCCGATGGTCGTGCGGATCCAGGGTCTCGCCTACCAGAAGGGCTTCGGCGGCCACTTCCACAACGACAACTCGATCGGCGCGCTGCGCGACATCCCCGGCCTCATGCTGGCCGTTCCGTGCCGCGGCGACGACGCCGCGCGCATGCTGCGCGGCGCGGTGGCCGGCGCGAAGGAGCACGGTCGCGTGATCGCATTCCTCGAACCGATCTCGCTCTACCACGAGCGCGATCTGTACGCGGAGGGCGACAACCTCTGGCTGACGGACTACCCGCCGCCTTCGACGGACCCACGTGACGTGATCCTGCCCGGCGACGTCGGCGTGTACGGCGCACAGAACACCGACGTGCTCGTCGTCAGCTTCGCCAGTGGGCTGCGCCTCTCGCTCAAGGCCGCGCGCGCACTGGAGATCTCGCACGGCATCAAGGCGCGCGTCGTCGACCTGCGCTGGCTCGCGCCGCTGCCGATCGAAGCGATCCGCCGACACGCAGCCGAATGCGGCGCGGTCGTCATCGCCGACGAGTGCCGATCGACGGGCGGCGGCATCGCCGACGCGCTGGTCGCCGATCTCGCCGAGCACGGCGGCATCCGCAAGATCAAGAGCGTGCGCTCGGCCGACTGCTACGTGCCGCTCGGAACCGCGACGAAGGAGATGCTTATCCGCGAACATCACATCGCTGCCGCGATCCAGGCGGTGCTGGCATGAGCCGCGTCGCCATCCTGTGTCCGGGTCGGGGCTCGTACGCCGAGAAACAGCTGCGTTCCCTCCCGGAATCTCATCCCTGGATCGACGTCGCGGAAGGTATCCGTCGCGAGTACGGCCTGCCCTCGCTCGTCGAACTGGACCGGTCGGAGAAGTTCTCGCGCGTGGACCACCTGCACCCGGCAAATGTCTCGCCGCTGATCTACCTGGTGTCGATGCTCGACGCCGCCGCGACGCAGCAAGAACACCGCGTCGTCGCCGTCCTGGGCAATTCGTTGGGCTGGTACACGTCGCTGGCGGTCGGCGGTGCGCTGTCTTTCGAAGACGGATTCCGCCTCGTGCAGGAGATGTCGAAGCTGCAGCACGAGCACCACGCCGCAAATGGCGGCGGTCAAGTCATCTTCCCGCTGGTCGGCGAGGACTGGCGCCGTGATCCCGAACGCGACGAGGCCGTGCGCCACGCGCTCGCGACGTCGAACGGCGAGGCCTTCCCGTCGATTCACCTCGCGGGGCTGGCCGTGCTGGCCGGCAGCGACGCCGGCATCGCGCACCTCAAGAGCGCGCTGCCGCGCGTGAAGAGCGGGTCGAATCAGTATCCGATCCAACTCGACCAACACGGCCCCTACCACACGCCGCTGGTCGGGGCGGTCGCCGAGCGCGCGCGCGCGTCGCTCTCGAACCTGTCGTTCTCGCGACCGCGCACCACGTTGGTCAACGGCTTCGGCACGCAGTTCACGCGCTACTCGACGGACGTGGACGCGCTGCGCGACTACACGCTCGGCGCGCAGATCGTCGAGCCGTACGACTTCGGCCTCTCGATCCGCGTCGCGTTGCGCGAGCACGCACCGGAACGACTCGTGTGCCCCGGTCCGGGCAACACGCTGGGCGGCGTGGTCGGTCAGGCACTGGCTGCCGAGGGTTGGCGCGGCATCCACGACAAGGCGACGTTCACCGCCGTACAGGACAGCGCGGAGCCGATGCTCGTCTCGATGCGCCGCTGATCGGCTCGGGTGAGAGATCGTCCGAAGGCGCGTCGACGCCGCGGTTCGCGCGACATCTGTCGATGCGGGAACACTCGGAGCGATCACCGTTCCGCATCCGTGACGGTACCGACGCAGTGACGCGCATCGTTTCGTTCGACCTGTACGCGTAACGAAACGACCTTGTTTTCGTCTGGTTTTGAGCTTTGGCCGCTCGTTCGCACCGCGGCACGTGCGTTGCCTTCGGTGCCCACCGCGACTTCGACGCGCATCTTCGCGCGAACCTCGCGAGCGAGCTCGACCATGAAACGTTTCCTCTTCATCGCATGCGCGCTGGCCGCGGCCGCCGCGTTCTCCCTCGACGTCGCGCGCGCACACGGCGGCAGCTATCGAGGCCCCGGCGACACCGTTCCGCCCGGCGGCGGCGGTGGTGGCGGCGGTGGCACCGGCCCCAGCGTCCCTGGCCCCTCCTCCCCGAGCAGCGGTGGGCCGAGCAGTCCTACGGGTGCCGGGCCTGCGAGCGGAGTCCCTACCGGCGGGACGAGCGGTCGCGGCGGCGCCACCGCGACGGGCGGCGGCATCGGCGGACCGGACGACTCCACGTGGGAGTCGTGGTGGGGATTCAACAAGGACCAGTTCCTGAACCTGAAGGCGCACGTCCACGACGGCGGGATCTCCACGGATTCCGGCGGTTTCTGGGGCGACGGCCCCACGGAGCGCAGCACCCTGCGCCCTTCCGACGAGACGGTGCGGACGAAGGTCGTGCCCGCTTTGCGCGAGGTCCTCGAGTCGGAGCGCAACAACGACATCGTCACGGGTGCGCTGATCGCGCTGGCCAAGATCGGTGACGAGCGCGACGAGAACGGCGCGTCGGAATTCCAACCGCTCATCGCGCGTTTCCTGGCGGATCCGAATCAAGAGATCGCGGAGACGTCGGCGGTCGCGTTGGGCATCCTGGCCAACGACGCGTCCATCGAGACCCTGAAGGCGTTGGCGCTCGACACGAAGAAGGGGCGCGAGTTCGTGGGCACGACGGAGGTCGGCTACCGCACGCGCGCCTTCGCGACGTACGGATTGGGCCTGATCGGTGCGCGCACCAGCGAGAATGCGACGCGTCAGCGCATCGCCGCCATCCTGGTCGACGTGCTGGCGCAGCCTGAGTCGAGCACGCGCGACCTGCAGGTAGCCGCGGTCAGCGCTCTCGGCATCGTCCCCATCGATCCCGATCCGAGTGAATCGCCGGACGGCTCGAGGGAGCCCACGGCTTCGCGCCGCGCGGAGATCGGCTTCCTGCGCAGCCTGTACCGCGACGCGAAGGTGCACGTCACCGTGCGCGCACACATCCCGGCCGCGCTGGCGCGTTTGCTGCAGGACGCACCGGTTTCCACGCGCGACGAGGTCGCCAAGGAACTTCTCGCAGCACTCGACACGCACTCGAAGGAGCGCGACGACATCCGCCGCGGGTGCGTCCTGGCCCTGGGCCAGATGGGTGAATGCGACGCGGACCCGATGGACGTCCGGATCCGCGAGGCTTTGGTGCGCATGGCCGACGAGGGCGACCAGCAGTCGCGGGGCTTCGTCGCCATCGCGCTGGGTCAAATCGGCACGCGCGACGGTGCGGGCGCCGAAGTCGAGCGCGGCCGCGCCGATATTCGCGAGTTCCTCGTGAGTCAACTCACGAAGGGCAAGAGCCACATGAAGCCCTGGGCGGCCCTCGGCCTGGGCGTCATGGAGAACGGGCTCGCGCCGAAGAGGACGACCGCCGACAGCGCGGCGGCCACGGCGAAGGAAGTGCTGCGCAAGGCGTTGGCCGAAGCCGTCAACCCCGAACGTGTCGGCTCGTACTCGATCGCCCTCGGCATCGCCGGCGACGTCGAAGCGCGCCGCGTGCTGACCGAGAAGTTCCGCGGGACTTCGGAGTCGATCGCCCGTGGCTACGTTGCGATCGGGCTCGGGCTCGTCGATGCGCGCGATGCGCTCGCCGACATCCAGAAGGTCGTGCGTGAGTCCAAGTACAGGCCCGAGCTGATGAAGTCCGCCGCGATCGGGTTGGGTCTGCTCGGCGACAAGGAATTGGTCCCCTACCTGTGCGACGCGCTCGTCGACGCGAAGGGGCTCTCCTCGCAAGCGGCGATCGCATCCGCGCTGGGTTTCATCGGCGACAGCCGTTCGATCGATCCGCTCGTCGAGATGTTGAAGCGGAAGGAAGGCATCTCGGCCGGCGCGCGCGGGTTCGCTGCCGTCGCTCTGGGCATCGTCGCGGACAAGGAGCCGCTGCCCTGGAACGCAAAGCTCTCGAAGGACGTGAACTACTGCGCCACGACGAGCACGCTGACCGGCGAGAACGGCACGGGCTTCCTCGACATCGTCTGACGCACGAGGACGCGTACACACTCGGGGACGCAAGAACGGAAGGTCATTCCACCTGCGGGGTGGAAGGACCTTCCGCCTTTCGATCGCCAAACGCCGATCGCCAAACGCCGACCGACGCGCGGAACGCGGGGTAGATTTTCAGAC
>JBBQCC010000201.1:0-8389 GCA_038318285.1 Planctomycetota bacterium
GTCCAGCGCATGAGCAGGCGATCGGAGTTTCTACTCGGCTCGGGTGGGGAACGCCATCAGCCCGTGGCGGCGCATCTTGTTGAACAGCGTCGTGCGGTCGATGCCCAAGAGCTGGGCAGCCTCTTTGCGCGATCCGCAGCAGTGTTCGAGCGCCAGTCGCAGGATCTCTCGCTCGGGTCCTTCGAGCAGCTCCTTCAGGCTGAGGCCGGGCCGGAACAGCGCCCCGCCGGTGCCGCCGGCGACCGTCGCGTGCGCGAAGTCGTCGCCCAGGTCGCCGGGTTCGATCTTTGGACCCTGCGCCAGCAGGATCGCGCGCTCGAGGCGGTGTTCGAGTTCGCGCACGTTGCCGGGCCAGGCGTGGCCGACGCACGCCGCCAGCGCGCGCGCCGACAATTCCCGTGGCTGCCGTGCGTGCTCGACCGCGAGGCGCGCCAGGAGGCGGTCGGCCAGCAGCGCGACGTCGGTCGGACGTTCGCGCAGCGGCGGCACGACGAGGCTGACGACGCGCAGTCGCCACAGGAGGTCCTCACGGAATCCGCCCTCGGTCACAGCGCGCGCGAGATCGACGTTCGTCGCGGCGACGACGCGCACGTCGGCGGTGCGCGTCTCGGTCTCGCCGACGCGCTCGAACGCGCGGTCTTGCAGGACGCGCAGCAGTTTGACCTGCAGGTCGAGCGAAGCCGTCCCGATCTCGTCCAGGAACAGCGTGCCGCCGTCGGCCGCCTCGAAGCGTCCGGGACGATCCTTGGTCGCGCCGGTGAACGCGCCGCGCGACGCACCGAAGAGTTCGCTCTCGAGCAGGCCGGCCGGGATCGCGCCGCAGTTCACCTCGACGAACGGACCGCGAGCGCGCCCGGAGCGCTGGTGCAGCACGCGTGCGAGCAGCGTCTTGCCCGTGCCGCTCTCGCCCTCGATGAGCACCGTGGCGCGCGTGTCGGCGACGGCGTCGATCGTCTCGAGGATGCTGCGCATTCGCGGATCGCGCGTGGCGAACGCGCCGGCTTCGGAACGCCCGGCGAGATCCTCGCGCAGCTTGCGGTTCTCGCGGCGCAGATCGCGCGCCTCGAGAGCACGCGCGACCGCCAGGAGGACTTCCTCGGGCTCACACGGCTTCTGCAGGCATTCGGCGGCTCCGCGGCGCACGGCCTCGACGGCGTCCTCGATGGAGCCGAACCCGGCCAACTCGATCCAGGCCGGCGGCGTCTCGAGCTGCGACAGCTCGCGCGCGACGTCGAGGCCGGCGCTGTGCGCATCGCACAGGAGCACGTCGGTCGTCCCCGCGCGCAGCGCGCGTGCGAGTCGCTTGCCGCCGGGGATGGTCTCGGCACGGTGGCCCGCGGTGCGCAGCACGCGCGCGAGCTCGCGCGCGGAATCGTCGTCGTCGCAGACGAGCACGGTCCCGGGGCGCGCAGGTTGGGAGTCGAGACGTTCCGACACGTCGCATTCTTTCGACATGGCGGGACGGCGATCTTCAGGCGGACCGCGATCTGGGCCCTGCGCGGGCGGATCAGCGCCGGTGCACGGTCGTGGTGCTGGCCTGGTCCGTGGGCCAGAGCACGACCTCGCCCACGTTGACGTGCGGCGGGCGCGTGACGACCCACGCGATGGCCTCGGCCACGTCCTCGGGCGCGAGCGGCGTCAGGCCCTGGTACACGGCCTCCGCGCGCGCCTTGTCGCCGCGGAAGCGCGTCTCGCTGAAGTGCGTCGCGACCATGCCCGGATCCACGGTCGCCACGCGCACGCCGCTGCCGGCGAGGTCGAGGCGCTGCGCCTCGTACAGCGCGCGCACGGCGTGCTTCGTGGCGCAGTAGACGTTTCCGCCCGGATAGACCTGCCGGCCGGCGACGCTGCCCACGAGCACGTGATCGCCGCGGCCCGCGGTCCGCATGGCCGGCAAGGTCGCGTGCAGCACGTGCAGCACGCCCTTGAGGTTCGTGTCGATGACGATCGACCAGTCGGCCGGATCGCCGTCGGGCAACTTGTCCGAGCCCAGCGCGAGCCCGGCGTTGTTCACGACGAGGTCGGCACCGAGCCCGCCCAATGCGCTCTGCACCGCGACCACGTCGCGCACGTCGAGCACGAGGGCACGCGAGTTCGGGCACTCGGCGGAGACCGCGTCGAGGCGCGCGCGGTCGCGGCCGACCAGGACGACTTGGGCGCCCAGCGCGGCCAGGGCGCGTGCGGTCGCGGCCCCGATTCCGGACGAGGCTCCCGTGACGATGGCGCGCCGACCCTGCAGACTTTTCATGGTCGGGAGTGTAGCCGGCAGCAGTTTCCGATCCTGCCTTCCAGGACGCGCTCGCAACCGCCGATACACCGAATTACCCTGACGCGACTTCCCCCAGTGATCCGTTCCATCCTTCCATTCGGCGTCGCCTCTGCACTCGCGGCGATCGTGTGCGCGTCGCCCGGCGACGGCGCACCCGCGAGTTCGACGGTGACTTCGCCGTCCGTTGCGCTGCAAGACGCGCCGTCGGCGGCCGCGACGCTCTACTACGACGGCCATTTCGTGCTGAACGACGGTCGCGGCGGCACCGCCACGGCATTGCTGGAGCGCGACGGATTCGTCGTCGCAGCGGGGACGCTGGAGAAGCTCGCGGCGCGCCCCGACGCCGCCGACGCCGTGCGCGTCGACCTGAACGGTGCGTACGCGGTGCCCGGCCTGCAGGACGCGCACGGTCACCTCGAGGGTTACGCGAACGCGCTCGAGGAACTCGATCTCTACGGCGTGCCCAGCTACGCGGAACTCGTGGAGCGCGTCACCGCTGCCGCCGCGAAGTTGCCCGAGGGCACGTGGGTCCGCGGCCGCGGCTGGGACCAGAACCTGTGGGAGGGGCGGGAGTTCCCCGACAACCTGCTGCTCTCGACGGCGACGCCGAAACACCCCGTGTTCCTGACACGGGTGGACGGTCACGCGGCCCTGTGCAACGAGGCCGCGCTCGCGCTGGCGGGTCTCGACGGTGTGCTCGATCCCGAACCGAAGGTTCAGGGCGGCCGCGTGTTCCGCGACGAAGAATTCCACGCGACGGGCATCTTGCTGGACGCGGCGACCGAGCTCGTCGAGAAGGTCTGTCCGAAGCCGGCGCCCGACGTCGCGCGCCGGCGCTTCCTCGCCGCGCAGGAGAAGCTCCTCGCGTTCGGCCTGACCTGTGTGCACGACATGGGCATGTCGCGCGCGACGCTCAAGCTGCTGCAGGATCTGCACTCGCGCGGCGAACTCAAAGTGCGCGTCGTGGCGTACCTCGATGGCATGCGGGACTTCAGTGACTCGAAGTCGCTCGTCGGATTCCCGATCGCGCCGGACGCACGCGACATGCTGTCGGTGCCGGGCGTCAAGCTCTACGCCGACGGCGCGCTCGGCTCGCGCGGTGCGGCGTTGCTCGAACCGTACTCCGATGCGCCGGGCGAGACGGGCTTGCTCATCCTGCCCGAACAACAGCTCGCCGAACGCTTGAACACCGTCGCCCGCGCCGGCCTGCAGCCGGCCGTGCACGCGATCGGCGACCGCGCGAACCGCATCGTGTTGAACGCCTACGAGCGCCTCTCGATCGCCGTGCCCGGGTTCCGCGACCTGCGCCCGCGGATCGAGCACGCACAGGTCGTCGCGCCGAAGGATTGGGCGCGCTTCCCGGCGCTGGGCGTCGTGCCCTCGATGCAGCCGACGCATGCGACGAGCGACATGGCCTGGGTCGTCCAGCGCCTCGGGCCGGAACGCGCGAACGGCGCCTACGCCTGGCGCGCGCTCGCGCCCGAACTGGGTCGCCTGGCGTTCGGCAGCGATTTCCCCGTGGAGAGCCCCGATCCGCTCGAAGGCCTGTTCGCCGCGCGCACACGCACGAAGGCCGGCGGGAAAGCCGACGAAGTGCTGCTGCCGGAGCAACGACTCGACGGCGCAGCGGCGCTGGCGGGATTCACGAGCGGCGCCGCGTGGGCCGCGCGACAGGACGAGCGCCGCGGGCGCCTCCTGCCCGGATACGCCTGCGACCTGACCGTGCTGGGTGTCGATCCGACGACGTGCGAGCCCGCTCGACTGCTCGAGGACCACGTGCGATTCGTCGTCATCAACGGCGCTGTCGTCTGGCGTGCGCCGAACCGAGCGCCCGGCACGCGCGACGGCTGACGCCGACTTCTGCAACGAACTTCCGATCCAGACCACTAGACTGGCCGAGCGCCGCGAGGAGGGCGCGGCATGGTCCGAATCGAAGTCGAATACCAGGGACGCCTGCGCTGCGTCAGCGTCCACGAACCCTCGAGCGCGAAGCTCTCGACGGATGCGCCCAAGGACAACCAGGGCGAGGGCGCCAGCTTCTCGCCGACGGACCTCGTCGCGACCGCGCTGGCGACGTGCGTGCTGACGACGATGGCGATCGTGGCGAACCGGCACGCGTGGAAGCTCGAAGGCGCGACGGCGACCGTCGTGAAGCACATGGTCGCCGATCCGGTGCGGCGCATCGGCAAATTGGAGCTGACGCTGCGCATGCCGGCTGGGCTCGACGAACGCGCGCGCGAGACGCTCGAGCGCACCGCGCACACCTGTCCGGTGCACAAGAGCCTCGCGCCGAACGTCGAGATCCCGATGACGTTCGTGTGGGACGTGCTGCCCGCGGCGACGTGAGCTCGCTGCCCGTGTTGGATGGCGCAGGCATGACAGGGCCGGCATGACAGGGCTGGCATGACAGGGCTGGCGATCCTCGCTGCCGAGGGCCTGCACTACGCCTATCCGGGCTCGGTGCGCGCACTCGTCGGCGTCGACTTCGCGCTGGGCACGGGCGAACTCGCGTTCGTGATCGGCCCGAACGGTTCGGGCAAGAGCACGCTCCTGCGCCTGCTCGCCGGCCTTCTCCGACCGGATGCAGGACACGTGCGCAGCGAAGGACGCGACGTGAATGAACTGGCGTCGCGGGATCGTGCACGCAGCATCGCGCTCGTTCCGCAGTACCTGCCGGTTTTGCCTGAAGTGCTCGTCACCGACTTCGTCCTGTCGGGACGCTACGCGCGCGTCCCGCGCTGGACCGCGTTGGGCGGCAAGGATCGCGAGATCGCGTCGCGCGCGCTGGCCGATTGCGACGCGAGCGATCTGGCCTGCCGGGGGATGGACGAGCTCTCGGGCGGTCAGCGGCAGCGCGTGCTGCTCGCTCGCGCGGTCGCGCAGGAAGCCGCCGTGCTGCTGGTCGACGAGCCCACGAACGCGCTCGATCCCGAGCACCAGATCCAGGTGCTCGACCTGCTCGCGCGCCTCACTTGCGCGGGTCGTGCCGTCGCGGTCGTCAGCCACGATCTCAACTTGGCGAGCCAGTACGCCACGCGCCTCGTGTTGCTCGACCGCGGCGCGGTCGTGAAGGACGGCGCACCCGAAGCCGTGCTCGCGCGCGCGGTGCTCGAACCGATCTATGGCGCGCGACTGCACTACGGGACCTGGGATCCGCTCGCGGGTGCCGCGCGCCCCTTCGTCCTGCCGCGTCGAGGAACGCTCTGAACCATGTCGGACACCACGGAAGTCGTCACGCGCGGCTTGATCGAATACCTCGCCGCACGTACGAGCACGGAGGACGCGCTGCTCGCCGATTTGAAGGTCGCCGCACGCGCCGCGGGCATCCCGAACATTTGGATCCCGCCCGAAGAGGGCAGCCTGATCCAGATCCTGCTGCGGCTCACGCGGGCACGCGAAGTCGTCGAGGTCGGCACGCTGGCGGGCTACTCCGCGATCTGGATGGCGCGCGCATTGCCGGAGGACGGCCGTGTGCGCACCATCGAGCTGTCACCGAAGCATGCCGCGTTCGCGCGCACGTGGATCGCGAAGAGCGACGTGGCCCAGCGCGTGCACGTGCTCGAAGGCCGCGGATCGGACGTGCTGAGAACGATCGAGACGGGCGTTGTCGACGCGGTGTTCATCGACGCCGACAAGGGCGGCTACGCCGACTACGTCGAGCAAGCCGCGCGCATTCTGCGAACCGGCGGCCTGCTGCTCGTCGACAACGCGTTCGCGTTCGGACAGATCCTCGACGCGGCACCAGCGGACCGCGACGCGCCGGTGATCCAGTCCTTCAACGAGCGCCTTGCCCGCGACACGCGCTTCCAAACGATCATCGTTCCCCTCGGCGACGGATTGTGGGTGGGGACGAAGCTGACGTGAGTCGGACTGCGCGGCGGCGCAAGCCGATGTGAGTTTCAGCGCGCCCGATTCCCGCGGACTCGAATCGGTGCGGAATCGATCCCGGCCAGCTGGGCCGTGCATGCCAAACGGAATGCCCCGGAGCGGTTTGCGCGCCCCGAGCTCGCCCGATCGTTCGGGGGAGCCGCACGAGTGCTGTCCAATGGGCGGAGCATCTCGGCGCGAGCGCTCGTGTGCTTCGGGTACGTGGCCTGACGTGTGGAGGCCTGACACGAACCGAGATGCCGCCGGGTCCTCGTCGCGCGAACCGTGCTTTTGTGTGAGACGGCACGATCTCGTGCGGGTTCGAATCTGTGCGGATTCCGTGGCGAACAGCCGCATCGATCGAGGCGCAGGTCTCGAAGGGGACGGCGCGCCGGAAACTCGCTCGTTGCTCCTGGAGATCAGCCGGGCCCCGTCGAATGGGCGGAGCATCACGGCACGAGCGCGTGCGTGCTTTCGGTGCGCGGCTGACGTTTGGGGGCGCGACCCGAACCGACAGGCGACCGGGTTGCTCGTCGCGCGACGTTCACTCCAGGGGATGGATCGCGCTCCCCGTGCGGTTCGAATCTATGCGGATTCAATCGCGCCGACGCGTACGAAACGAAGTTGAGATTTTCGAGAAAGGCTGCGACCCACGAACGCGCCGATCGTCTTTGGAGTGGAGGCGATGGTTGGCGACCAAGAGGAACATCACGGCGCGGCAGCTCACGATCTTTCCGCGCGGCGGTGCGCGCGTCGGAGCGGGGCGCAGGCCGAAGGGCGAGAAGGCGCTCGTCGCGCACGACACGCGGTCGAAAGTCACGGGCCGGGATCCCGTGCTGATCACGACGCGGCTGGTCGATGGGCTACCGAACCTGCGTCGTGAACGCACACTCGGCCTGTTGCGCGACGCGATCGCGGCCGGCGCGGACCGGTTCGGATTTCGATTGGTCGAATACTCGATCCAGACGACGCACCTGCACTTCGTGGCCGAGGGCGAGGATGCGCGCTCGATCGCGCGCGGCATGCAAGGGCTGCTCGTGCGCGTCGCGAAGGCGCTGAACCGTCACTGGGGTCGCCGCGGCAAGGTGCTCGTCGATCGCTACCACGCGCGCATCCTGCGCACCCCGCGCGAGGTGCGGAACGCGCTCGTCTACGTGCTGCAGAACGCGCGCAAGCACGGTGCGCGACTCACGGGCATCGATGCGTTCTCGTCCGGGCCGTGGTTCCAGGGTTGGCGCGATCGGATCGCGCGGATACCGAGTCCGATCGCGGTCGCGCGTTCGTGGCTATTGACGCAGGGTTGGCGTCGCGCGGGACTCCTGTCCACCGAGGAGAGTCCGCACATTCCTCGCGCGCGGCCGTGAGCGCTCTTCGTGCACTGCATCGTGCTCCGTGCACTACCGCATGCACTGCATCGCGCACAGCACGGACTCGCGGCTCGCTCGAGAGAGCGTCACGGCGGGTCACGTCGCGTGGCGGCGATCGACGGCCCGGGCCGACAATTGCGGCGGCACACGATCTGGGCATCCCCGCGCACACGCACCGCACGCGGTACGGAGCATTCTGGCGCCGTGCATGCTGGCGCCGCGAGCGCAGGCGCCGTGCATGCTGGCGCCTCGAGCGCAGGCGCCGTGCATGACCCGAAGGCATGACCCGAAGGTTGCGCTCAGGGCATCGACAGCACGTGGTCTGCCAGCGCGCCGAGCTGCTCCGGCGTCAGCATCTTGTACGTCGGCATCGCTTGGCTGAACTTCGTGCCCTGCGTCTTCATGCGCGGATCCTTCGCGGCGTAGCCGACCGGATCGACGAGGTACGCCAGCAGCTTCTCGCGCGTCCAGTGCTCCTTCTTGCCGTGCAGGCTGGGCGCGAGGATCGAACCCGAACCGTCGCGCATGTGGCACATGGCGCACTGGTTCTGGAACAGCTCGGCCCCGCTCTGCGGCGTGCCCGCTGCATCGCCGCCGCAGGACGGCGCGAGGAGGAGTCCAGCGAGGGCGAAGGCGGGGACGAGTACCGACAGGGATCGGATGCGCATCCGCACGTTGTAGCACCGCGGTCGTCGCGGGCGGAGCGATCGAGCGTTGCACCGTGAGGCTGCCGACCGTGAGCCCTCGAACGTGAGCCAGAATGCAACGCAAGCGCCCCGCGCGGATCTCCGCGCGGGGCGCTCGTTCGGGAATCCGTTCGACGCGTGCGTTCAGTCCGAGCGCACGTTCGGCACTTGCAGCGCGACCTGGTCGCGCCCCGAGGTGT
>JBBQCC010000202.1:0-8379 GCA_038318285.1 Planctomycetota bacterium
ACGCGATCCGCCTGCACATCGAAGCCAACAACAAGAGCCCGCGCCCCTTCGTCTGGCTCAAAAGCGCCGACCAGATCCTCGACAGCATCCGCCGTTTCTGCATGCACACACTCGACGCGCACAAACCGAAACTTCTCAAGCGGATCTCAGGGACAGGACACTAGCAGGCCGAGGTGAAAGTCATGCCTCTCGACAAACCGTGCCTTCGCGCTGCTTCGTCGGCCTCGTCACGCCATGCTCAGCGGCCAGGAGGCCGCCTCCGCTGGCGTTCTGTCGGCCTCCTCGCATCGCTTGGGCACGATTCGTTGAGCGGTATGACTTTCACCGCCGCCTGCTAGGCTCCGCGCACGACACATGTCCACGACACCCACGAAGACCCTCGAGTGGTTCCCCAGCCCGCGCCCCGGCCGCGATTTCGAGATCCGTTTCGACTGCCCCGAGTTCACGTGCCTGTGCCCGAAGACAGGTCAACCGGACTTCGCCACGATTCGCATCCGCTACACGCCGAACGAGCGCTGCGTCGAGCTGAAGAGCTTGAAGCTGTACTTGTGGTCGTACCGCGACCAGGGTGCGTTCCACGAAGCGGTGACGAACCAGATCCTCGACGATCTCGTGACGCTGCTGGCGCCGAAGAAGCTGGTCGTCGAAGGCGACTTCCTCGTGCGCGGCGGCATCCACACCGTCGTCGAGGCGCACCACCCGTGAACGCGCGCCGGTCCGCGTGAATCCGGTGGACTCCGCGCAGATCGAGCAGGCACCGTCGCCGCGCGGTCGCGTGCCTTGGGGCAAGCTGGCGCTGCTGCTCTTGGCCTGTGCGCTCCTGCGCGGATTCCTGATCCTGGCGCCGCCCGACGACTTCTTCGAGAACGGCGCGGTGCCGCACGAGGAGATGCTGCGCGGCATCGTCGCGCAGGAACTGCTCGATGGGCCCGTCGCGCCCATTCAGCGCTACCAGGTCAACAACTTCTGGGGCGGTTCGCTGGTCGTGTCGATGGTCGCGACCGTGCCCTACGCGCTGTTCGGCGCGAAGCTGGTCGCGCTGCGCAGCGTGGCGCTCCTCTTCGGTCTGGGTTGCGTCGCCGTGCTGTTCGTTCTGCTGCACCGGCACGCGAGCCCGCGCGCGGCCTGGATCGGGGCGCTGCTGCTCGCGTTCGCGCCGCCGGGCTACGCGATGAGCTCGTGCACGCTGTACGGCACGCACCTCGAAGCCAACTTGGTGACGCTGGTCGTATTCTGGATCCTGCTGGAGGAACAGCGCGCGCGGCGCGGTGCGCTCACGTTCGCGCTGGGCTGCGCCGCCGGTTTCGCGCTGTGGTTCGGCACCAGCGCGATCGTCGTGATCGGCGTGTGGCTGGCGCACGAGTTCGCACGCGACCGGCTGTTCTTCCTGCGCCGGCGCGCGCTGGGACTGGCGCTCGGTTTCGTCGTCGGGCTCTCGCCTTGGATCCGTTATCAGCTGGTGCACGGCTACAGCGGGTTCGAGATCTACGAGCACGGGTTCCTGCACCACCTCACGAACGGCATCGTGCGCGGTCAGGTGATCGAGAAGCTGCTCACGACGTTCAGCAGCA
The DNA here is from genome assembly GCA_038318285.1 of Planctomycetota bacterium. GTDB lineage: Bacteria > Planctomycetota > UBA1135 > UBA1135 > JAEUHZ01. Next base: position 1,572 of record JBBQCC010000202.1, read on the forward strand.
CGGGACCGCTCTCGTTCTGTTTTCGCGACAACCTCGGCGTGTCCGGACAGTGGATCGGACGCGCTCTCATGTGCCTCGCTGCGGCCGCCTTGGTGCGCGCAGCTTGGTTGCAGCGCGCGCGCATCGCCGCGTTGTTCCGCGCCAGCGTGCGCGGTCTGCCGCGCGGAGCGTCCGCGCCTTCCGCCACGCCGACGACGCTGGCGCTGGCTTTCCTGGCGCTGTTCTCGATCACCTACGCGCTGAGCACCTTCGACGTGGCCGCGCGCGACTGGATCTTCGACCTGCGCTATCTGATGCCGCCGGTACCGCTCGTGTGCCTCGTCGCTGGAGTCGTGGGAGCGGAACTCGCGCTGCACGGCGTCGGGGTGCGCCGCGCGGTGAACGCATCCGTGTTCGTGATCGTCGGCGCGTGCAGCGTCGCGACCCTGCGCCAAGCGCGCCCGGAGCGGTTCGAGTCGAACTGGGCCGCGCCGGGCACCTCGAAAACGCAGCTCCTGCGGTTCCTTTCGCGCAACTTCGGTCCTGAACCGGAGGAAGCCGTGTTCGTCGCGCAGCGCATCGTGGAGCGCCGCGATCCCGAATTGGCGCGCGAGATGCTCACCGGCTTCGGTCGCGGCGTACGAATCCTGGCGACGATTCCGGGCACGACCGAGATCGAGCGACGCAAGGCCGCGGCCTGCGCGCGCACCGCCGAACGGGTACCGCAACGCCTCCCGCCCGAATGGGGGCGGATCTTCGCGGGGAACTGATCGAGGGCGCGTGGCAGCCTCACGGATCCGCTGGTAGGGTCTGTGGGAGTCTTCACGGACAACTTCGCGCGCGCACCATGTCGAAACTGCTCCCCGTTCTCCTGGCCACGGTTGCCGGTCTGTGCGCCCTGGATCCGGGTGCGTACGCTCGGTCCGACGCGCCCTTCGCGCGGGACGATCAGAAGGGGCGGCACGTGAACTTCGAGGTCGGTCCCGTCCGCTCCGTCCTCGTGGACGTGGTCGGCGACCGGTTGTTGGTCCTGAACCAGCCCGGCAATCGGCTCGCGATCTTCGATCGCACGACGCTCGCGCGGCGTCACGAAATCCCGATCGGACTGGGCGCGGCGTCGATGGCGCTGCGGCCGCAGTCGAACGAAGTGTGGATCGTGGACCGCGTCTACGGCGACGTCGAAGTCGTCGATCTCGATCGGCTCACGGTCGTGCGCACGCTGCGCGTCGCGCCCGAGCCGCACGGCATCGCCTTCTCGAAGGACGGCACGCGCGCTTGGGTGACGTGCTCGGGAGCGGACTCGGTCGCCGTGATCGACACAGCCTCGTACACGGTCGTGCAGTCCCTCGCGATTCCCGCGCGCGCGCCGCGCGGCATCGCGTTGCAGCGCGGACGGGTCTGGGTCGCATCCTTCCTCTCTGGAAACGGGACGTCGGCGCGCGGGTCGATCGCCGAGCCCGATCGTGCGATCGACGTCGCCGCGACGGACGCTCCCGGGCTGACGCCGCTGCCCGACCTCGATCTGTTCGCGATCCAGCCGGGCGGTCCCGCCGGCACGGACTTCGTGGACATGGCCGCCGCGCGCGCCGAGGCCGGCACGATCCTCTTCGACGTCGTGCCGCGACCGGCGTCGAGCGAAGTGTGGATCCCCGGCACGGAAGCCCTGAACGCACAGAACCGCGGCGAGGCCAGCTTCGTCGACGGTCAAGTCGTGTCGAACCGTATCGCGATCTTCGACGTCGACTCGAACGCGCCGGCGCGCATCGTGGACCTCGATGCGCTGGCGCCGAGCGGCGTCGGATGTGCGCAGCCGACCCACTTGGTGTTCGATCCCGTCCGTCCGCGCGCCTACGTCTGCGCGTACGGCAGCGACCTCGTCGCCGTGCTCGACATCGGCGCGGGCGGTGCCGTGACGTGGGCCGGGCACATCACGATCCCGGCCAAGCAGATCTACCCGCGCGGCAGCGGTCCGCGCTCGTGCGACATCGATGCGAACGGCGAGAACCTCTACGTCTTCAGCCGCAACGACCAATCGATCGTGCGCATCGCGCTCGGCGCGCTGCCGTCGACGCCCGGTTTTGCCGTCACCGCGCCGATCCCTGTCGCGATCGGCTTCGACGCCACGGCGGACGAGGTGCACCTCGGCCGTCATCTTTTCACGGATGCGCGCAACTCGGGCTCGAAGACGTCGTCGTGCGCGTCCTGTCACGTCGACGCGAATACCGACGGCCTCGTGTGGGATCTCTCGCGGTACCTCGAGCCCGAGGGCACCCCGCTCGCGCAGACGCTGTTCGGTCTCGACGTCAAGGGCCCTCTCGTCACGCAGGGCACGCGGCGCCAGGAGGAGTCCGGACCGTACCACTGGCGCGGCGAGCGGACTTCGTTGAACGAGTTCGACGCGTCGTTCGTCGACCTCCTCGACCGGACGGACTCGAGCGGGCAGAAGTCGAACCTCGGCGGCGATTTCCAGTACCTGCGGCACTTCATCAACCGCGTCGCGATCCCCGCGAATCCGCGGCAGGCGCGCGATCGCATGCTGCGGCCGGAAGAAGCCGCCGGCCTCGAGCTGTTCCAGAACAAGCCCGTCCTGGGCAACCTGACCTGCGCGTCGTGCCACGCTTCGCCCCTCGGATCGAGCGGCGAGATCGCAGTGAACGGCACAGTCGGAGTCTCCACGGCGTACGACGTGCCGGGGCTGCGCGGTGTCGCGGATCGCGAGGACCAAACCGCCTTCGTCGGCGGCGCGTTCGGTACACGTCCGCGATCGGGCGTCGGCCTCTCGCACGCAGGCATCTTCGCGCGATTGCAAGACGTGTTCGCGCGCACGCCGAGCGGTCCGGACGACACGCACGCCTTCGCGCTGAGCGCTGTCGAAGCCGATCAGATCGCCGCGTACTTGCGCGCGTTCGACACGGGTCTCGCGCCGGCCACCGCGTGGCAGGTCACCGCGCACAGCGCGAACTGGGCTTCGGTGCGCGCCGGCGACGTCGCGTTCCTCGTGGACCAGGCCCGGCGCGGCAACTGCGACCTCGTTGCGTTCCGCTCGCCGGGCGCGGTTTCGGCGGCCGCCTTCGCGCGCACGGGTGCGTACGACGCCCAGCGCGGTCTGTTCGTGCTCGCCGGCGGCCCGAACCCCGAGATCTCGCTGCAAGCGCTCTTGGCGGAGGCTGCGAGCGATCGGCCGGTCACATTCCTCGGCGTTCCGCTCGGGATGGGGCTCACGATCGGGATCGACCGCGATGCGGACGGGCTGCCCGACCTCGACGAACTGCGCCTCGGAACGGATCCTGACGACGACGACACGGACGGCGATCGCTTCGCGGACGGGTACGAGGTGCGCTACGGCACGAACCCGCTCGTCCCGCAGGCGACGATCCCGGATACGACGCCGCCGGTGTTGGCCGGGCCGGTGCGCGTGATCTACGCGACGAGCAACACGATCAAGATCGAGTTCGATACGAGCGAGTACTGCCGCGTGCACGTCGGACTCGACGGGGGCACCCCGCTGCAGCGCATCCCGCTCGGACAGAAGGGCGACACGACGCACTACGTCGTGTTGGGCGGCCTGGAGCCGGCCACCGAGTACGTGCTCGATCTCGGGATGCGCGATTCGGCGCAGAACCTGCACGTCGATTCGACGACGCGGATCCGGACCGCGCCGAGCGTGTTGATCAAGCCGACGTACGCCAGCGACATCCGCCTGCAACTCGGCGGATCGCCGCAGATGCTATTCGCCGCAGTGGACGTCGAGAGCGGCGGTCAGCCCGTCGGCGTGGGCTACCGCGCGCGCGGGGCGGTTTACCGCGTCACGTTCGGTTCGCTGCTGCCGACGGTCGTGGTCGCGGCTGTCGAAGCCCCGACCGCCGCATCCGGTACAGCGCTGGTGCGCGCCGCGCTGGGGCCGCCGACGGGGCCGAGCACGCTGTTCTTCGTGCTGCAGGACATCCTGCCGCCGGCGGGCGGGATGCCCTACGCGCGCGCGCTCAGCGCGGAAGTCTTCGACTCGATCGCGTACTGAGCGGAGTTCCGGGAATCAATTCCGTACGGTGTCAGACACCGTACGGTCTGAACCGCGGCCCGGCCGCGGGGCCTGTCACGAACACTCGGCGCGCAGCTTCGCGAACCCGGGTTTGATCTTCTCGAAGATCACGCGGAGCCGCTGGTCATGGTGCGCGAAAGCGCTCTTCATGCCGTTGATCGACAGCTTCTCCAGCTTGTCGAGCGTGCAGCCGAAGTGCTCGACCGCGAGCATGTACTCGTGCGTCATGCTCGTGCGGCTCATCAGCCGATTGTCGGTGTTCAACGTGACGCGAAAGCCCTTCTCGAGGTAGCGCGGGAAGGGGTGCTCGGCCAGCGACTTGGCCGCGCCCGTGTGAACGTTCGACGAGAGGCAGATCTCGATCGGGATGCGGTGGTCGAGCACGTACTGCGCCAGCCCGCCCAGGGACACGACCTTGCCGTCGTACACGACCATGTCCTCGATCAATCGCGTTCCGTGGCCGATCCGGTGTGCACCGCAGTGCTGGAGAGCCTGCCAGATGCTCTCCGGACCGAAGCTCTCGCCGGCGTGGATGGTGATCGAGAAGTTCATCCGCTTCACCAACTGGAAGGCCTCGATATGGTGCTTCGCCGGGTGGCCCGCCTCCTCGCCGGCGAGGTCGAATCCGACGCACCCGCGCGTGCGGTGGGCGACGGCCAACTCGGCCATTTGGAACGACTGCATCGGCGACAGGTTGCGCATCCCGCACACGATCAGGCCGACGTCCACGCCGAAATCGGAGCTGCCGCGTTCCAGCCCGCGCAGCACGGCGGACATCACGCCGTCGAGGCCGAGCTCGCCCGCGGTGTGGAAGTGCGGCGCGAAGCGCACTTCGGCGTACACGACGTTGTCGCGCGCCATGTCCTCGACGAATTCGTGCGCGACCCGTTCCAGCGCGCTGGCCGTCTGCATCAGCGCGATCGTGTGGCGAAAGCCCTCCAGGTACAGCGCCAAGCTCCCGCGCGCTGCGCCCGCGGCGAACCAGTCGGCCAGCTTCAGCGGGTCCCGCTCGGGCAGCTCGCGGTAATCGGCGAACTCCGCCAGCTCCAGGATCGTGCGCGGCCGCAACCCGCCGTCCAGGTGTTCGTGGAGCAGCACCTTCGGCGCGCGCTGCACGAGGTCGAGGTCGGGTCGCGCGAGACGGTCCGCGTTCTTCGTGTGCGCCATCACACTGAATCTAGCGGTCGGTTCGGGCGCTTCGCCACCCCGCGCGCGCTATCCTCTCGATTCGCTTCCGCCCGCCATGACCCGAGAACTCCCCGTGACTCGACCTCTCCGCGTCCGTTTCGCACCGAGCCCGACGGGCCAACTGCACATCGGCGGCGCGCGCACCGCGCTCTTCAACTGGGCCTACGCGCGCCGGTTCGGCGGCAAGTTTCTGCTGCGGATCGAGGACACGGACCCGGTGCGCTCCACGGCGGAGTTCGAGCACGCGATCCTCGACGGACTGCGCGAAATCGGCCTCGACTGGGACGAGGGCCCGGACGTCGGCGGCCCGTTCGCGCCCTACCACCAGGTCAAGCGTCTCGAGATCCACAAGCGCTACGCCGCCGAGCTCCTGGAGCGCGGCCAGGCCTACCGGTGCTTCTGCACGCGTGAGCGCCTCGAGGAGATGACCAAGGAGCAGGACGCGAAGAAGGAGAAGAACGCCTACGACGGCCGCTGTCGCGAACTGCCCGTCGCGGAGTCCGCGCGACGCGCTACCGCGGGCGAAGCGTTCACCCTGCGTTTCCGCGTGCCGGCGGGGGAAACGCGCTTCCAGGACCACGTGCGCGGCGACGTCGTCTTCGACAACAAGGAGGTCGAGGACTGGGTGATGGTCCGCAGCGACGGCAACCCGACCTACAACTTCGTCGTCGTGTGTGACGACGCGGACATGGAGATCAGCCACGTGTTCCGCGGCGAGGAGCACCTCGTGAACACGCCCAAGCAGGTCCTTCTGTGCCGCGCGCTGGGCAAGACGCCGCCCGAGTTCGGTCACCTACCGCTGATGCTCGGGACGGACCGCAAGAAGCTCAGCAAGCGCACCGGCGACACGGCGCTCTCCGACTACATCGCCCGCGGCTTCCCGCGCGCGGCGATCGTGAACTTCCTGTGTCTGCAGGGCTGGGCCCTGGACGGCTCGACGGAAGTGTTCAGCGTCGACGAGTTCGTGCAGCACTTCGACATCGACGACGTGGGCAAGTCGGGCTCGATCTTCGACATCGAGAAGTTCCTTTGGCTGGGCGGCGATTACATCCGCCGCGAGTCGCTCGAGGAACTCGCCGAGCACTGTTTGCCGCACGTCCTCGCACGCGGCGCGGTGACGGAGGGCGCCCTGCGCCTGCGCTGGCCGTGGTTTCTCAGCGTCGTGGGCGCCGAGCGCGAGCGCATCCGTACCTACGGCGAGTTCGCCGAGCGCACGGCGTACCTGTTCGCGGCCGACGAGGGGGTGGAGTACGCGGACGACGCGCTCTCGGGCGCGAAGAAGCACGCGCAGCGCGTGGACACGCTGCGTGCTTACCTCGAATGGCTCCGTCCGCGTCTCGCGGCCACGCCCGAAGCGAATCCCGTCGATGCGGCTGCCGTGCGCGACGCGACGAAGGCCTGGGTGGCGGAGAAGGGGCTGAAGATGCCGGCGCTGTTCCAGCCGCTGCGCGTCGCCTTGACCGGACTCGCGGGCGGGCCCGACCTCTTCGACGCGATGACCTGGCTCGGCGCGGCTGCGACGCTGCGGCGGATCGAAGTCGCGATCGAGCGCCTCGCGTAGGTCGGCGCGACGTGACCGACGTCCGCCAGCCGCCGCGCCGC
>JBBQCC010000203.1:0-8339 GCA_038318285.1 Planctomycetota bacterium
GGGCGCTCGCACTCGACACTCGCACGCCGACCGTCGGACAGATGGAAACATGCCGACCCCAGTACGTCTCCAGCAAGCGACCGAAGACGCCGCAACCGAGGTCGCTGGATCCGGTGCTCACGCACAGTTCCGGCGCGCCGCTGATTACGCGCCCATCCGCTCCACGTGAGCTTCGAGCCGCTCACCAGCACTTCGCCGCCGCTTCGAGCGCTCGGGGCGGTAAGCGGACCGACGCCGGTCCCTCCCCCTTCCATTCCGGTTCTCGAGTCGAGCGTCGGTTCGCAGTGCCGCCCACGAAGTCGCACGGACTTCAAAGATCCAGGACGCTGCAAGCGACGGGGGCCCAACTTCGGTGGCGAGTACCCCCAACCCTGCGCCGGCGTGGACGGCCCACACGATTTCCTGAAGACCCCGAATTCACTCTCTCTCGCGACGCGAAGCGTCGCCACGAGCTTCTGCGAGCGTGTGGGCACGATTGATTCACACGTTCTCAGTGCGCGAGTCGGACGCGGCGCGCGAACACGAGTTCGGGGTCGCCGCGCAATGCGGTTTTCGCCAAGGTGCCCAGCTCCGCGGCCGGAATGCCGCGGAACACTTCGGCGCCGTTCAGCAGCACGCGCACCTCGCGTTTCGGATCCACGAGTCGCTCGTCGAGCAGCACGTCGAGTCCGCGCGCGTCCGTGTTGCAGGTGACGCGCACTTCGTTCTCTGCGCGATCGACCTCGGCCTCCACGATCGCGGCCTTGTTCGGCGCGTCCCACCACAGCCAGTAGAATTGCCGATTCCAGCGCAGCGCCGGTTGCCACACGACCTTGGTCGGCACGGGATCGCGCACGCTCTGCGCGACCTTGTCGAGCAGGGCGCCCATCCCGCCCGGACACAGCTCGTGCTGGCGGTTTGGGACTTCCCAGTACTCGAAGGGGAACCCACCCCAACGCGTGCGCGCATCGCCCAAGAGTTTCGACGCGGCGCGGTTCACGTTCGGCGGCACGCGCGGATCGTCGTCGCTCTGGTAGATGATGAAGGGCACGTTGCGCAGGTTCGGGACGACGCCCGCGTCGATGTCGACGACCTCGCCGCCCGCACCGAAGATCGGTGTCGGCGCACCCGCGGACGCCGCGAGTCCGGCGACGCGGTCCGCGTGGTGCGCGCCCAGCGTCCACGTGCCGTAGCCGCCCATCGAATGACCCGAGAGGAACACGCGGTTCGGGTCGATCTTCCACGTGCGCAAGGCCGCTTCGACGAGTTGCAGGACCCACTCCTCGGTCCCTGAGTCGGTCCAGCCGTGCTCGGTCTTCTCGAGCACTTCGGGCGCGATCATCAGCCAGTCCAACTTGCCGGCGGGCCCTTGGTACACGCCGTGCGCGCTCCACGCGTCTCCCGATCCGGCCCCGCCGCCGTGCATCGCGACGAGCAGGCCCTTCGGCTTCGAGGTCTCGCCGCCGAGGAGGTAGAGGCCGCGCTCTTCGGGCTTCTCCCACCAAAAGTGCCGGCCGCTCTTCTTGGGCAACTTGCGGCCCTTGCCCGCGATCCCGAGGCAGGTCGAAGTCCAGCGCTTCTCGTCGGCGGTCTTGTCGAGCGGGACGAGTTCGAGTTCGCGCACGATTTGGTTCGTCTCGAGCTGCGTCGCGGTGACGAACCGATCGAGCTCGAACAGCCGCTCGACCCGCGCCTTCGGGTCCTTGGGCGGTTCGGCCGCCGCGGGCGTCGCGGGTTCCTGAGCGAAGGGCGAGAGCAGAGCCAGTGCGAGAGCGAGGGGGAGCATCGACGTCGACCTCTCGGAAGGAGGAGCTTCGGCGGGTGCGCGCCGCCTGCACGTGTGCGCGCGATCTTTGCGCTACGATTTCGGCGACTGCGCGCGGTGCACGCGCGTAGTGGCGTGCTCTCCGCATCCTACTCCCGCTCGCCCGGCGCAACCCCGCATGGACTCCACTCGTCTCCTCTCCGCGCTTCTCGGCGGCGTCCTCTCCGCGCGTCCCAAGGCGCACCGCAACGTCGCGCGTCTCTTCGGCGGCTCGTCGTCGCTGTGGTCGCCGCGCACACTGCTGAGCGTCGGGGCGTTGGGCTGGGCCGCGTACGAGATCGTGCGCTCACGCAGCGGGAGCGCCTCCACGGCAGGAACGACCGTCGTGCCCGGCACGGTGATGTCTGGACCGGGCGTCGTGCCCGGCACAGTGGTCGTGCCCTCTGTCCCCCCGCCGCCGTTGCCGAAGACGTCGAGTGAGAGCGCGACGACAGCAGCGACGCCGAGCGGCGCGGGGATCCAGCCCGTACGTCGGCTCGTCGGTGTCCTGCTCGCTGCCGCGCGCGCAAACGGCGAAATCTCCGAGGCGGAGTACGGACGCTTGCTCGCCCACGCACGCGAAGCCGGTGGCGAAACGATCGTGGGCGAGGAATTGCGCGCACCGACGCCGATCACGATCCTCGCGGGCGGCATCCCCGAGCCGCGCGCACGCGAAGACCTCTACCGACTCGCGTTCGGCATCGTCCGCTGTGACGAGAGCGTGAACGCGCGCGAGCGCGAATGGCTCGAAGACCTGGCGCGGGCGCTCCAACTCGAGCGCAGTGGCGTCATCGAACTGGAGAGCGCCGTCGTTCGCGACATCGCGCGCTCCTGATCTCTACTTCCCGAGAGTCCGAATAGGAACGCGAACATGGAACGAGCGGATTGGTATCTCGCGATCGGAGGGCACCAAGTCGGTCCGATCACCGAGACGGAGATGCGTGCGCGCATCGAGACGAAGACGGTGGACGGGTCGACCCTGTGCTTTGGCCCGGGGCTCGCGAGTTGGACGCCGCTGCGCGACGTGCCGCGGTTCGCGGCGATCTTCCACGGCGGCGCGGCTGCGACGCCGCCGCCGCTCGGCGCACCCGGGCGCCGCGCGCACGACATCGACTTCGAGATCCACGGCAACGAGATGCAATTCGTCGAGGTCGAGCTCGATCCCGGCGAGTGCGCCGTCGCGGAGGCCGGCGCGATGATGTACATGACCCAGGGCATCGGCATGGAGACGGTGTTCGGCGCCGCGACCGGCGCGGATCCGAGTTTCCTGGGCAAGCTGATGGGCGCGGGCAAGCGGTTGCTGACGGGCGAGAGCCTCTTCATGACCGTGTTCGAGAACCGCGGCCAGGGCAAGCAGCACGTCGCGTTCGGCGCGCCGTACCCGGGCAAGATCCTGCCGATGGACCTCGCCAGCCTGGGTGGCGAGCTGATCTGTCAGAAGGATTCGTTCCTGTGCGCCGCGCACGGCGTGCAGATCGGCATCGCCTTCCAGAAGCGTATCGGCGTCGGCCTGTTCGGCGGCGAGGGTTTCATCATGCAGCGGCTGCAGGGCGACGGCCTCGCATTCGTCCACGCCGGCGGACACGTGCACGCGCTCGACCTCGCGGCGGGCGAGACGCTGCGCGTCGACACCGGCTGCATCGTGGCGTACCAGCCGACGATCGCGTTCGACATCCAGTTCGTCGGCGGCATCAAGACCGCACTGTTCGGCGGCGAGGGGATTTTCTTCGCGACGCTGAAGGGGCCCGGCCGAGCGTGGCTGCAGTCGTTGCCGCTGTCGCGCCTCGCGGACCGCATCCACAACGCGATGCCCGGTCGGGGGTCGCGCAAGGAGGAGGGCTCCGTGCTCGATCGCGCGTTCGGACTCGGCAATCGGATCGACGGACGCGAGTGAGCGACGCGCGGGCCGCGGATCCTTATCCTGCGGCCCGCGTGCGAGCTTCCGTCCTACCCGGCGTCACCTTTCCCGATCACGTCCTGCTCGACAGCGGGGGCGCGGAGAAGCTCGAAAGCTTCGGCGGCGTCGTGCTGCGTCGACCGGATCCGCAGGCACTCTGGGCGCCGCGTCTCGATGTCGCGGCCTGGTCGCGTGCCGACCTGACTTTCGTGCGCGAGAGCGACCGCGGCGGTCGTTGGGACGCACGCCGCGGCGCCGATCCGCGCGCGCGCGGCGAGAAACCGGGCTGGGACGTAGCCTTCGACGCCTGTCGTTTCCGCATCCGTCCGACGCCGTTCAAGCACGTCGGACTGTTCCCCGAGCAGGCCGCGAATTGGCGCCTGCTGGGCGACCTACGCGCCCGGTTCGTCGCGGAGGGGGAGCGGCCGCGCTTGCTGGACCTGTTCGGTTACACCGGCGCGGCGAGCATCGTCGCCGCCGCGGCCGGATACGAGGTCACGCACGTGGACGCTTCGAAGACGTCGCTCGCGTGGGCGCGCGAGAACGCGGCGCTGTCGGGTCTCGACGAGAACGCCGTGCGCTGGGTGCTCGACGACGCGCTGACGTATGCGCGGCGCGAAGCGCGGCGCGGGCGCAAGTACCACGCGCTGCTGCTCGATCCACCGCACTTCGGGCGCGGGCCGAAGGGTGAGACGTGGCGTTTCGAAGAGGGCATCGCGCCGCTCGTCGAAGCGGCGCGCGAGCTCGTCGAGGAGCGCGCGCTCGTCGTGCTGTCCACGTACGCGATCGGATGTTCGCCGCTCGCGCTCGAAAACCTCGTGGACTCGTTCGGCACGGGGCGCGTGGAGGCCGGCGAGCTCGCGCTGCGCGAAGAAGGCGACGGCGGTCGCGCCTTGCCGGCCGGATTTTGCGCGCGGTGGTGGCGCGGCATCGAGCGTTGAAGCCCGCGTTCGAAGTCCTGTTCGTGGACAACCACGTCTTCGCCGTCGCGAAACCCGCGGGAATGCCGGTCGCTCCGGACGCGAGCGGCGACGCGAGCCTGCTCGACCTCGCGCGCGCGTGGGTCGCCGCGGAGTTCGCGAAACCCGGCGCGGCGTTCCTCGGCCTCGTGCACCGTCTCGACCGGCCCGTGTCCGGCGTCGTCGTGTTCGGGCGCACGTCGAAGGGCGCGAGCCGTCTGTCGGAGTCCTTTCGCGAACGCACGGCGGCGAAACACTACTGGGGCGTCAGCGATCGCGCGCCGCGCGCTGCGGAGGGTGTCGTCGAGCAGTGGCTGCTGAAGGACGCCGCGCGCAACATCGTGCGCGTCGCGCGTGAGGGTGACGTGGGCGCCCAGCTCGCGGTCACGCGTTGGTCCGTCCTCGAACGCCGCGGAGATCGTTGCCTACTCGCACTCGAACCCGAGACCGGGCGCCCGCACCAATTGCGCGTGGCCGCGGCGACGCTCGGCTGCCCGCTGCTCGGCGACTTGAAGTACGGAGCGCGCGCGGCGTTGCCCGACGCGAGCGTGGCGCTGCACGCGCACGCGCTCGAGCTGCCGCATCCGACGCGACCGGAGCGACTGCGCTTCGCCGCGCGCGCGCCCGCGCTGGAAGTGTGGCGCTTCGATGCCACGCACACCTGAGCGGCAAGGCGACGCTCGGTAGCACTCGACCGTCCGTACCCGCCGACCGTCCGTACCCGCCGACCGTCAGTAGCCGCCGACCGTCAGTAGCCGCCGACCGTCAGTACCCGCCGACCGTCAGTGGCCGCCGACCGTCGGCGCGGCTTCCCAGTGCACCACGAGTTGCGGGGCGTCGCCGGACGCGAAGTTCTTCACGCGGCACAGGCCGTCCGAACTCGGGCCGACGGGTTCGATCACGAGGCCGAACGTCCCGCCGACGGACCAGTCGCTGCGTGCGACGACGGCCTGCACGAGCGCCGCCAATTCGGGGGACGCCACCGACTCTCCAGCGGTCCAAACGCTCGGCGTCCAGGACACGCTCGCGGCGAGCAGCGGTGCGTAGGCCGTCAGCGCGGTGGGCGATCCGAACGAGAACGCCGGAGCATTCGACGTGTCGTAGGCGCGCACGCGCAGCGTGACCGGAGCGGCGCTCGTCAGTGCCGCGCGCGCGATCAGCGTCGCCGACACGATCCGCGCGCCGCGCGGGATCGGCAGCGCGAACTCGAAGCCGGCCTGAACGGCCGCACCGGCCGTTCGACCGAAAGCGATCCGCATCCGTTGACCGGCCTCGCTGCTCGTCTGTCCGTGCGCCGCATCGTGCTCGGCGTTGCGCGCGGCGGACGCTACGCCGGCTGTCGTCGCCGTCAGGGCACGGTATTCCGCGCTCGCAGCGCCGCCGACGTCGGGTGTCGTGAAGTGGAGGACGCGGTTCGTCGACCCGCTCGACCAACGGCGAAACTCAAAGAGCAGCCCGCCGACGAGGCGCGTCGCGGGAGCCTCGACCACGTGCTGGTAGCCCGCTAGCCCTTCGAACGCGTAGGGCGACGCGTGCGGCGCGCCGTCCACGTCGAGCGGGATCGGTACGGGTTTCGTCGTGAACGAGACGGGCGCGATCGCGGGTCGGAGCTCGATCGTGCGCTCGCTCTCGAGCAGGCTCGAATCGCGGGCGATCAGGCGCACGAGGTAGTGCGTGTCCGCCGGCTCGTGCCCCGTCGTGGGGATCTGGAACGATCCGCTCGTGACGCCCGACGTCGGTCCGAGGAAGGGGTGCGTGTGCGCGAGGTGGACGAGCACGACTTGCCAGGTCAGCGCGCTCGCCGGCAGGACCCCGTCTTCCGCATCCTTCGCGCTGCCCGAGAACGCGATGACGTCGCCAGCGCGATAGGGACGCGCCGCCGCGGGCACGTTCAATTGCACGTCAGGCGACGTTCCGACGCGCACGAGGATGGGCGCGCTCGTCGTGGACGCAGCGCCGTCCGAAACCGTCAGTCGCGCCTCGAAGGGGCCTTCCACGGCGTAGACGTGCATCGGGTTCACCACCGTCGAACTCGCGCCGTCGCCGAACGTCCAGGCGAACTGCAGCGGTCCGGGCCCTTGATCGGGATCGTTCGAGCTCGCTCCGGTGAACTGCACGGCGAGCGGTGCGGAACCGTTCGCCGGCGATGCCGAAGCGATGGCTGCGGGCGGGAGGTTCGAACCGGTCCAGGCGATGCGCGCGATGTTCGTCTGCTCGGACCCGTTCCCGCTGCTCGCGCCGTAGATCAACGTGTACAGCGCGCCGTCCGGCCCGACGTCCATGTCCACGATCGAGCCCGCTGCCGGCTGCGGATCGAAGATCGGCGCGGCGACGACGTTCCCGTTCGCGTCGAACACGAGGCGCCGCACCCAGCGGTTGCCGTAGTCGCCGACGAACAGGTTGCCGCGATACTCCGCGGGGAACTGCGTCGCGCGGTAGAACGTTCCCGCGATGATGCACCCGCCCCCGGTCACGGCCGAGAACGCGGGGTCGTCGTGTCGGTACGTCCACGTCGGGAACGTGACGCCGGCGCACGATGCGGCGAAGCACGTCGTGCCCTCTTGGCCCGGCCAACCGAAGTTCGCGCCGCTCGTCAGGCGGTCGAGCTCCTCCGCGGCGGTGCTGGAGTTGCCGCCGACGTCGCCCACGTAGATGGCGCCGTCGAGCGGATCCACGACGAGTCGGAACGGGTTGCGCACGCCGAAGGCCCAGATCGTGGGCTGCGCTCCGGCGACACCGAGGAAGGGATTGTCCGCCGGGATGGAGCCGTCCTTGGCGATCCGCAGGATCTTCCCGAACTCGTTCGATAGGTTCTGCGCATTCGCGCCGGTGCCCTGGTCGCCGACCGCGAAGTAGAGCCGACCGTCGTTGCCGAAGCCGATGCCGCCGCCCTGGTGTGTCGTTCCCGCCAGTCCCGAGTTCTGCCACAGGACGACGGCGCTGGCGGGCGACGCGACGTCGCCGACCATCGTGTAGCGCAGGATGCGTCCGCGCGGCTCCATGGACGTCGCGTACAGGTAGATCCACCCATTCGTCACGAAGTCCGGATCGATCGCGACGGAGAGCAGGCCGCGTTCCCCGAAGTTGGAGTCGATGGGCACCGTCAGCGCCGGTGTCGCCAGCAAGGCGCCGTTGCTCACGACGCGCAGCAATCCGAATCGCTGCGTGACGAGGATGCGACCGTCGGGCGTGAAGGCCATGCTCGTCGGCTCGGCCATTCCCCCGACCAGCGACTGCCTTGTGAAACCGACGGGCAACAGAGGGATGGTCACGGGTGCAACGGCGTCGGCGGCCTGCGTCGCGAGCGACCACTCGCCGTTGCCGTTCGTTCCAGCCACGAGCGTCCCGTCCCTTCCACCGTTGCCGCTGGTGTCGTGGAGGATCGTGCCGGCACCTTCCTCGAAGCGGTACGAAGCGACCAGATCGGTGGATCCGGGTGGCACGACGCGCACCATGTCGCTGACGATTTCCACGCCGCGGCGGACGCGTTTCCACAGATGGAGTTCGTCGATGCGCCCGCGGAAGGCTGGTCGCGCGGAGCCGACATCGTCCTTCGCGGCACCGATGCCGAGGAACGGTCCGAAGGTCGATCCCGAACCGGGCACGCCGGCGTCGGGATAGGAGAGATCGGCGCGCGACGTGCCCGCCGGACTCACGACGTCCAACTGACCGTCGACCGTGATCAGCTTGATCCCGGTGC
>JBBQCC010000204.1:0-8323 GCA_038318285.1 Planctomycetota bacterium
CGGTCGCCCTTCGGCTTGCGACCTGCTCCGGCTCGCGCGCCGCCGCGACGGAACAGTTCGATCTGGCGAATGGATTGGGACTGCGACGGCATGTGTGACTGCGACTGCTTGCGTGACGGCGAGCGAGACTCGATGACCGAGACTCGATGAGCGAGAGCGAGTACGCAGGCGCGTGCTCCAGCAACCCCCTCCTTTCGATAGAACGCGCGGCAATCACTCGGGTCGCCGAAAATCACGAGAAAACAAGCGTCGAACGAGGCGGACCTCAGCGCGCGGTTCGATTCCGCGGACATTCGACACGCTGTGCCCCACTCGTCGCGGCTCGACCAGCGTGCTCGAGTCCAACGAGTCGAAGTCTGGCCGCTCGGCTCGAGCATTCGCGCGACCGCGCGATGATTCCGCGGACATTCTGCGAGAGCCCGGTGAGGTCCACCATGGTTCGTCCAACGAGCAGCGTTCGATCGGTCGTTGCCCGCGTCGACCGATCGTGGATCGAGAGCATGCGCGAGGAGGATCCATGTCGGGTGCAGCGCGCTCAAGCTCGCCCTCGCAGTCGCAGTCGGCCCTCGCACTCGCACTCGGCCCTCGCACTCGGCGACGGTCCCCAGTGCTGGGTTCGATTCCGCGGACATTCGATGCGCTGGGCGCCACACGTCGCGGCCCGACCGGCGTGCTCGGGTCCAACGAGTCGAGGTCCGACCGCTCGGCTCGAGCACCCGCCAGACCGCGCGATGATTCCGCGGACATTCGGCGAGACTGGCCGGTGAGGTCGCGTCGGTTCGAGCGCTGCTGGCGTCGATCGAATGTGGATCGAGAGCGTGCGCGAAGACGAGCAGGTCCTCTTGCACGGCACACCGCCTCGCACTCGCGCCTGCACATCAGCACTCGCGCTTGCACTCAGCCCTCGCGCTCCGCATCCGCTCACGTTGGCAAGGAGGGCCCTCGCACTCAGCTCTCAGCACCTCGCACCCGGCACTTGCATTCCAGCCGTCGGGCCGCCGGACAGATGGAAACACGTCGACCCCAGTTCGTCTCCAGCAAGCGACCGACGATGCCGCAACCAACCTCACTGGATCTGGTGTGCACGCACAGTGCCGGCGCGCCGATGATTCCGCGCACATCCGCTCCACGTAATGCTTCGAGCCGCGCACTCAGGCTTCGCCGCGGATCCGAGCGCTCGTGGCGATAGGCGGCCCGACGCCGGTCCCTTCTCCGTCCATCCCGCTTCTCGAGTCGAGCGTCGGTTCGCAGTGGCGCCCACGACGTCGGACGGACTTCGGAAATCGGAGACGCCGCAAGCGACGGGGCCCAACCTCGGTGGCGTCTACCCCAACCCCGCGCCGGCGGGGACGGCCCTCCCAACTTCCTGAGGAGCCCGCATTTTCGTCCGGTCCCTGGTTTCTCGGGTGGCGGGATCGATTCGTGACCGCGTGCAAGCCGAGCTCGAGCGCGCGTTCGTGGATGCTGACGCGCGGGTGGCAGCGGGGGCGGATTCATCGGCACGAGCGAGAGACCGCGCTCGCTGTCGCCCACATGACGCGAAGGTCCGGTTCCGGCGGCTGGCGGTGGCATCGGGGGTCCGCGAAACGTCGCTCATGCATGCTCGCCACGGAGAACGAACTCGGGAACGAACTCGCGGGCTCGCTGGCCGCACCGCACGCCTACGCCGTCCGAAGTCACCGACCGAACTCACGTCTTCGGCACCGCGGCCCCGCGCCGGTCGGTTTGCTCCCGCGCGTTTCCAGCCTGGATCCACGGGCCACGCGGATCGGATCGCCCGGCCCACCATGCTCGCGACGCACCACGGACGCCGAACCGGTCGCGCCGCAGAGCCGATTCCGAGTGCACGGCCGTCACGGGTCGCGACGAACACCACGCGCCGTGCCCTGTTAGACTCCCGGGCTTCCTCCCCGCGACCCCGATGCGCACGAGCCCCACGATCCGGATCGAGTTGAACGGCAAGCCGCGCGAGTTTCGGGACGGCGCGACCGTCGCCGAGCTCGTGGCGGAGCTCGGCCTGCGGCCCGAGGTCGTCGCAACGGAAGTGAACCGTGCGCTCGTTCGGCGCGCCGATCGCGAGGGGCGCACGTTGGTGGACGGCGACGCCGTCGAAGTCGTCACCCTGGTCGGAGGCGGTTGAGTGATCCACGAGAACGATGGCGGTACGCCCGCGTGGCTCGCCGACGAACCGCTGCGCATCGGGGAGCACGTGTTCACGTCGCGCCTCTTCGTCGGCACGGGCAAGTACAAGGACATCGAGGAGACGCGCGCGGCGCTGGTGATCAGCGGCACGCAGTGCGTCACCGTCGCCGTGCGGCGCGTCGACCTGGGCGCGAAGGGGCCTTCGCTGCTCGACGCGATCGACCGTGAGCGGCAGGTGATCCTCCCCAACACGGCCGGTTGCTACGACGCTGCCAGCGCGATCCGCACGGCCGAACTGGCGCGCGACGTGCTCGACACGAAGCTCATCAAGCTCGAAGTGCTGGGCGATCCCAAGACCTTGCTGCCCGATCCGGTCGGGACGCTGGAGGCGACGCGCGAGCTCGTGAAGCAGGGTTTTGACGTGCTCGTCTACACATCCGACGACGCGCGCCTCGGCGTGCGGCTGGCTGAACTCGGCGCGGTCGCGGTCATGCCCGCCGGTTCGCCGATCGGTTCGGGTCAGGGCATCTTGAACCCGTATGCGATCCGCATCCTGCTCGAGCTGGTCCAGGTGCCGGTCATCGTCGACGCCGGCGTCGGTACCGCGTCCGACGTTGCGATCGCGATGGAGCTCGGCGCGGCGGGCGTGCTGCTCAACACCGGCATCGCTTCGGCGCGCGAGCCGCTGCGCATGGCCGCGGCGATGCGCGATGCGTGCTCGGCGGGACGTCAGGCGTTCCTCGCCGGTCGGATCCCGCGCAAGCTGTACGCGAACGCGTCCTCGCCGCTCGAGGGTTTGATCCATGCCGCGGGCCGGCCGGGCACTTCGTGATCCAGGGCGACGACGCTCTCCGCGATGCGCTCGAGCAAGTCACGCCGACGATGTTCGCCCAGGCGGGCCTCGTGGCGATGCTCGCGACGGCGGCGCTGCTGCCCGTCGCGTGGATGGGCGTGCGCCGGCTGGTTCCGGGGCGCAACATCGTGTTCGCGCGCTGGGGCTTCAGCCATGTCGGGATCGCGCTCCTCATCCCGGTTGCGTTGAGCCTGGTCGTGTCGTTCGTTCCGCACGCGGAGGACGACCTGCTCGCGCTCCTGCTGCTGAACTCGATCGTGTTCCTGGGCGTCGTCGTTGCGATCGGTGTGTGGGCCGTGCGCCTGGACCCGGACGGGCTGCGCGTCCTCGGCTTGCGTTCGCGCGGAGCGTTGCGCGCGATCCTGGCCGGAATTCTGGTCTACGTCGCGGTGTTCCCCGGTCTGGCCGGATCGATGCGCGTGTGGGCTTGGCTCCTCGAGACGTTCGGCTACGTCCCCGCGCCGCAGGACCTGGCCGTGCGCTTCGCGGCCCTTCCCGGCGACCAGCTGGTCCTGCCGCTCCTGATCGGCATCGTGCTGCAGCCGCTGTTCGAGGAGATCATCTTCCGCAGCTTCCTGCAGCCGCTGCTCGTACAGAACTTCCGCGAGGTTCTGGGGGTCGGCATCACGTCGCTGTTCTTCGCGGCGATGCACGGCGTCGACGTGTTCCTGCCGATCTTCGTGCTGAGCTGCCTGCTGGGCGCGATCAAGCTGCGCACGCAGAGCCTCTACGCCGTCTGGTTCCTGCACGCGCTGAACAACGGGCTGACCTTCTACTTCATCTTCGCGCACCCGGAGTTCGCCGGACTGGCGGGTGGTTCGTGACGCAGTTCCCGCGACGAGGGCTCTTCCGCGCGCTCGAAGGCGGCGCCTTCGCAGCGCACAACGCCGTCTTGACTGGCGACCTGACCCTGGGCGCCGACGTCGGTATCTGGTTCGGTTGCGTGCTGCGCGGCGACGACGCGTCCATCACGATCGGCGCGCGCACGAACGTGCAGGACCTGACCATGATCCACGCCGACACGGACGTGCCCAACGTGATCGGCAGCGAGGTGACGATCGGCCACCGTTGTGTCTTGCACGGCGCGCGCGTCGAGGACCGCTGCTTGATCGGGATGGGCGCGATCCTGCTGGGCGGGTCCGTGATCGGTGCCGAGTCGCTGATCGCGGCGGGCGCCGTCGTGCGCGAGGGGTTCGTCGTGCCGCCGCGTTCCCTCGTCGCGGGCGTGCCGGGGAAGATCGTGCGCACGCTGGACGACGCTGCCGTCGCGGCGATCCGCGCCAGCGCCGAGGGCTACGTGCAGAAGATCCGGCTGTACCTGTGAATGACGCGACGCCGAGCCCGGCGGAGTACGCCACCCGAGTGGCAGCCCTCGAATCCGTGCTGCGCGAGCTCGACGGCGTCGCCATCGCGTTCTCGGGCGGCGTGGATTCGAGTGTTCTGTTGCACGCCGCGCACGCGGGTCTCGGTGCGCGCGCCGTCGGCGTCATCGCCGACTCGCCGTCGTTGCCACGGCGCGAGCTCGATGCCGCGCGCGCGGTCGCGGACCAGATCGGCGCGCGCCTCGTCGTGCTGGGCACGCACGAACTCGACGACGAGCGCTACCGCGCGAACGCCGGCGACCGTTGCTACTTCTGCAAGTCAGCGCTGTTCGACGCGCTGGAACCGTGGGCCGCGGCGAACGGGTTCGCGACGATTGCCTTCGGCGAGATCGCCGACGATGCGCTCGACGTGCGACCCGGCGGTCGCGCGGCGCGCGAACGTCACGTCGTCGCGCCGCTCGCGGACGCGGGCTTCACGAAGGCCGACGTGCGGCGCTACGCGCGCGAGCACGGCCTCGACGTCGCCGACAAGCCCGCGTCGGCCTGCCTCGCCTCGCGGCTGCCCGTCGGCACGCTCGTCACGCGCGAGCGTCTGGCGCGCGTCGAGCGCGCGGAAGCCGCCCTCGCGGACCTGGGCTTCGCGGTGCTCCGCGTGCGCGACCACGGCGACCTGGCGCGCGTCGAATTCGGCCGCGACGAGCTCGAACGGGCCCGCGCGGAGCAAATTCGTGTGGAATCGGCCGTGCGGGCCGCCGGATTCGCGCGGGTCGAGATCGAACTCTACCTGGCACCCGCGGATCGTGTGAACAGGCGTAACATCTCGTCGTCCTGACCGATCGTCGCAGTACCCATCGCGAAAGTACCGATCGCGACAGTACCGATCGTCAGGGCGGCCCACCGCGCCACGAGCCCCCGCGGAGAACCATGCGAACCTGGATCCTCTTGGCACTGTGTTTGGTCGGCGAGACGTCGTGGGCTCAGGAGATGCCAGCCAGCTACCAGCTGCGCCGCGTCATCGACTCGGGACCCGTCTTCGCCACGAACTCCACGGTCGCGATCTCGTTCCCCGTCGAAGTCGGCGGCGCTCCGTGGATGCAGCTCGTGTTTTCGCGCGTTGATCTACCGAGCGGGGCGATCCTGCGCGTGACGTCGCCGCGCGACGGACACGTGCACCAACTCGACGCGCGCAGCGCGGCGCAGTGGGACAACCGCAGCGCGTACATGAACGGCGACTTGCTCGTCGTCGAAGTGCTCGCGGAACCCGGCGTGGGTCCCGTGCGCGTCGCGCTCGAGCACGTCGTCGTCGGTCTACCGCCGCCGCAGGCCACCCAGTGCGGTTCGACGGACGATCGCCTGCCGTCGGACGACGGGCGCGTCGCGCGTCTTCTCCCATCGGGCTGCACGGGTTGGTTGATCGGCGACTGCAACCACGGGTTCTTGTCGGCGGGTCATTGCTACTCACCGAACGCGACGACCGCGATGTTCCACACGCCGCTCTCGACGGGCAGCGGATCGGCGCAGATGTCCGCGCCCGAGAACCAGTACCCGATCGACCGCGAGTCCATGCAGTTCGAGAACGGCACCATCGGCAGCGACTGGTGGTACTTCGGCTGCTTCGCGAACTCGAACACCGGTCAGACTCCGTACCAGCGCGAAGGTGCCGCGTTCGTGCTGCAAAACGTCACGGCGCTGGAGGCCGGCGCGACGTTGCGCGTCACGGGGCACGGCTACGATTCGACGCCGGCGACGTGGAACTTCATTCAGCAAACGGCGACGGGGCCGTGGACCGGGCTCGGACCGAGTTCGATCGACCACCAGGCGGACACCCAGGGCGGTAATAGCGGTTCGCCCATCATCCTCGTGTCCACCGGCGGCGCGATCGGTATCCACACGCATGGCGGATGTGGAGATACGAGCGGTTCGAACCACGGGACGCGCATCGGTCAGTCGAGCTTGCAGGCCGCGCTCGCGAGCCCGCGCGGCGTGCTGGCCTGCGCCGGGTCGTGGAGCACGTACTGCACCGCGAAGGTGAACTCGCAGGGCTGCACGTCCGTGCTGTCCGCGAGTGCAAACCCGTCGTTCGCGGGCGGCCCCGGCAGTTGCGTCGTGACCGCGGCGAACGTGCTGAACAACCAGAACGGCATCTTCTTCTACGGCACGACGCCGGCTGCGATCCCGTTCCAGGGCGGAACGCTGTGCGTCAGCGGCTCGATCGCGCGCACGGGGATCCAGAGCGCGGGCGGAAACCCGCCGCCGGCCGATTGCTCGGGCACGTACGCGTTCGATCTGGGCGCACGGATCGCGTCCGGCGTGGACCCGCGTCTCGCGACCGGGACCACGATCGTCGGGCAGTTCTGGTCGCGCGACCCGATGTCGCCGTCGTATCCGAGCGGTCTGACGGGCGGGATCCGGCTGACGATCGGGCCCTGACCAGTACGGAGTCAGGCTCCGCTCCGCCGGTTTCGCGGTGACTGAGCGGAAGCGCAGGCATCGCGAAACCGGCGGAGCGGAGCCTGACTTCCATGAGAGGGCCCACCCCCGTCAAGGGCGTCGGTCAGGTTTTCTGTTCTCCGCTGATCTCTCGGAGCGCCATCGCCACGAACCCCGGTCCGCCACGCTTCCATTCGCAGTCGTTGAAGGCTCTGGTTCGAGCCGCTGCACGTTGGAGTCCGTCCAGTCGGGTCCTGCAATCTCCGTATCGGTCTTCGGTCGCCTGACGGCGGCCTTGGAACAAGTCAGTGCTGCGCAGTGACCCGGACTGGGCGGTGGGGGGTCGTAGTCGACGTCGATCCTCGAGTGTTCCTTGTTGCTGCTGTTCGTACGGCGAGCGCCCGGCGGCTCAGCTCGCCTTGCGCTTCGCGCTGTTCTTCGTGCTGTTCATCAGCGGTTCGTACACCGAACCGCTGCGCAACAGCGCGAAGAGCACCACCGAGAGCTTGCGCGCCGTCGCCACGACAGCGCGCTTCTTGCCGGTCTTGCCGCCTCGCTCCGCGAGCTTCTCGCCGAAGCGTCTCAAGTCGCTGTCGACACCGAATGGGCCCAGGATGTGGTGCGCGCATTGCACCATCAGCGTGCGCCCCATCCGGTCGCCCGTCTTGCTGATCCGCATCTGCGGATCGCGATCGCCGGACTGGTCACGCCGGGGCACGAGTCCGAAGTAGGCGCCGACGTCGCGCGCATCCTGGAAGCGACTGGGATCGCCCACCGCGAGCACGAAGTACAGCGCGCTGATCGGCCCGACGCCCTTCACCTGCGTCAAGAGCTTGGTCTGCGGATAGCGCTCGCGACTCAGCGCTTCGATCTGCTTGTCGTACTCGGCGATCGTCTTGGAGATCTGCTCCAGGGTCGCCATCAACGGCTTGAGCGCCGGCTCGAGCGACACGTCGATGGGCAGCTTGTGCACGCTCGCCGTCGAGGACGGCGCCAGTCGATGTCCCGCAGTCTTCGCGAGCCCGCGCACGCTGTTGACCAAGGCCGTGCGCGTCTCCACGAGCGCCGCGCGAGCCCGCATCAAGCCCAGATCGAGTCGCACTTGCTCGGGACGAACCTGCACCGGCTGCAGCAAGGTCGTATCCATCCGCCCCAGCCGTGCCAGCATCCGCGCGTCCAGCGTGTCGCTCTTGCGCTCGTTGGCCGAGATCGCGCGCACCTTGCGCGCATTCGCCACCACGACCTCGTGTCCGATCTTCACCAGCAGGTCGTGGACCCAGTTGGCGTGCGTGCCCGTCTCGATCACGACTCGCGTGCGCGCCATCGACGCGAACTTGCGCTCGAACGCGCTCCATGTCGTGGGAATCGTGGCCTCCTCGACCACCGAACCATCACGGTCCAGGACGCACACCTGGCAGTGCCGGTCGCCCAGGTCCACACCAATCGCCGAGACCTCCGTCGAAACGCTAGTCTTCGCCACAGCCATCCTCCTTGGGGTTTGCACTTCGAGTGCGCTACGCGGTCGTTCTACGACCGCACCCCCTCGGAGGGTGGCCCTCTCATCCCATCTCCGTAC
>JBBQCC010000205.1:0-8299 GCA_038318285.1 Planctomycetota bacterium
CCAGCGGATGCAGCGCGAGCGCCCAACCCGCGATGCGTCCCGCGCGCGCGGCGCCGAGCCGCGTTCCGAGGCCCCACACGAGGACGCACGTGAAGCTCGAGACGACGGACTGGATCGCGAACAGGAGCCAGGCCGTCGTGCGCGTCAGGCCGCCGGTCCACTCGAAGAGGCCCGCGAGCAGCGCCGGATACGCGGGGACGAGCCAACCGGTCGGCCCCGATCCCGCGCTCCACGGCGGCACATCGCGCGTCCACGTGTTCGCGAACCCGTGTCCATCGTGGATCGACTGAGCGATCGAAGCCGCTTCGTAGCCCCATTCCCAGGTGCCGCGGTCCGCTTCGGTCGGCGTGTGGAACGCGAACACGAACGCGATGCGCAGCACGAGCGCGACGAGCAGCAGCGAGATCGCTTCGCGTCCGACGCGGCTGCTGGCAGGCGGAGACCCGGAATTCACGGCGGCAGGTTAGCGAGCGGGGTTCTGGAAGGTGTCAGATGAATCCATCCACGGTCAGCGGAACACTCGCGCCGGTCGCTGCTGCACAGCGGCGACCGTGGATGGATTCATCTGACACCTTCCAGAACCTCGCTCGAATCGATGCGCCCCGAGCCATCGATGGTCGACACGAACTCCCCGACCCGACCGCAAAGGTGCACGTCGCCCGATCCGCGCACGCGCACTTCGAGCCGGGCTTCGTCGAGACCTACGACCGTGATCCAGCCGCTGCCGCCAGAGGTCAGCTTGGTCAGTCGCGGCAAATCGACGATCACCTTCGGTCCGTCACGCCACGGCGCACCGAGCGCGGCACGGACGATCAGCGTCCGATCACGCACTTCGGCGGTCAGCTCGGGCAGGCGCTCCTCGTCGCCCTCGAAACGCACGCGATCGAGCCCACCGACGCGGATCTCGACGTCGACCGGGCCTTCGACCAGTACCGCGTGGAACGCCGCGGCCGCGGACTCGCTGTGCGCCGGACGCGGCGGGAGGAACGGTCCGGCCGCATCGACGCCGTGCGGCCCCGCGGTGATGCTGCACGCGCCGAGCGCGAATGCAGCCGCGGCCAACGCCGCCGCACGACACGCCGCCCCGGCCATAGGGATCACTCGGGCGCGACCTTGGACGCACCGGAGACGGACGACTCCACTTGCGGGGTACCACGGTAGTGCACCGTGCTCGCACCGCTCGCGTCGACGGTCAGCTTGCGCGCGGCATTCACGTTCGCCTGTGTCGCCCCGGTGAGGTGCAGGTTCACGTCCTGCGCCAAGACGTCGAACGCTTCGAGCTTTGCCGCGCCGGAACCGTGCACTTCGAGGAGGTCCACTTTGCCGGCGGCGCTCAGCTTGCAGGCGCCGCTCATCTGGGAGTCGAACTTCGGGCCGGTCAGGCCGACGACGTCGACTTGGATGGCGCCCGAGGACTCCACGCGCTGCACCATGGGTGTCGAGACGCGGACGTGCAGCGGGACCTTGGTGTCGTACGAACCGTTCGGCAAGTGGAGAGCGAGGGTGCCGTTCGAAACCTCGGTCACGAACAGGGGCACGATGTTGTCGTCGCCCTCGACGACCACCGACGTCTCGGCGGCGCCGGCGTGGATGTCGAGCGCGAACGCGCCGGACGCGTCGATCGTGGTGAACGCGCCGACCGTGCGCGTCGCGCTGGCCTTCGTTCCGGAACCGGTGACGTCGGCACCGAGGACGCGCGTGCAACAGGCGAGCGCGAAAAAGCCGACGAGGGGGAGCAATGCGAGTTTGGACATGGAAACCTCCGAGTGCGGGATGCGCGGAACGGGCGCGAACATTCTCACCCGCGCACGACGAAGTTGACCAGCTTCCCAGGCACGACCACGACCTTGAGCACGTCTTTCCCGGCGAGTTGCGTCGTCGCGGTCTCGCGCGCGGCGGCTTCGAGCGCGGCCTTGTCCGCCGTCCGCGCGACGCGCGCGGTCCCGCGCAGCTTGCCGTTCACCTGCACGGCGATGTCGACCTCGTCCTCGACCAGCCAGCGTTCCTCGGCGCGCGGAACGTCGGCGCGACAGGCCAGTTCGGGCTCGCCCATGCGGCTCCACAACTCCTCGACGACGTGCGGCGCGAACGGCGCGACGACCTGGAGGAACCGGCGGGCTTGCGAGCGTGTCAATGCGTTCGGCAGGCGCGTGGCCTCGTTCACGAACGTCATGAACGCAGCGACCGCCGTGTTCAGGTTCAGCGACTGGAAGCTCCATTCCGTGCGCTGCATGGCCTTGTGCAGCGCGCGCTCGAGCAGCGCAGTGTCGCCTTCGATCGGTAGTTCCGGAGCATCGAGCACGAGCGACGGACGGATCGACGCATCGCCGTCTTGATCGACGTAGACGCGCCACATGCGCTCCAAGAATCGCCGACAACCGGGGATGTCACGCGTGTTCCAGGGCTTCGAATCGGCCAGCGGCCCCATGAACATCTCGTACAGGCGGAACGTGTCCGTGCCGTGCTCGGCGATGATGTCGTCGGGGTTCTCGACGTTCTTCAGACTCTTGGCCATCTTCGTGACGATCTGCTGCAGCGGCTCGCCGCTGAGCTTCTTCACGTAGGAGTCGCCGCGCGCCTCGACCTCGTCGCTCGAGACGAGACGACCTGTCGCGTCCTCGTACGCGAACGCCGTGACCATGCCCTGGTTGAAGAGGCGCTGGAACGGCTCCTTCGTGTGCACGAGCCCGGCGTCGAAGAAGACCTTGTGCCAGAAGCGCGCGTACAGGAGGTGCATGACCGCGTGCGCAGCGCCGCCGACGTAGAGGTCGACGGGACCCCAGTACTGTTCCGCCTCCTTCGCGAACGCCGCGCGATCGTTGCGCGGATCCATGAAGCGCAGCCAGTACCAACACGATCCGGCCCAGCCGGGCATCGTGTCCGTGTCGCGACGCGCAGGTTGCCCCGACGTCGGATCGGTCGTGCGCACCCACTCCGGAACACGCGCGAGCGGCGCGGAACCGTCGGCGGCCGGCTTGAAGTCCGCCATTTCCGGCAGCACCACCGGCAATTCGTCGAGCGGAACGGGCACGATCGATCCGTCGCCCTTGTGCAGCAGCGGGAACGGCTCGCCCCAGTAGCGCTGACGCGAGAAAAGCCAGTCACGCAGCTTGTAGGTGATCCGCGCACGGCCGCGTTCCTTGCCTACGAGCAGCGCGATCGCGTGTTGCTTGCCCGCCTTCGTCGGCATCCCGTCGATCGGACCCGAGTTCACCGCGACGCCCTCGCCGGTGAAACACGCGCCGTCGGCGAGCCCCTTCACACCCTGCGGCGGCTGCACGACCTCGCGGATCTCGAGGTCGAACTTGCGCGCGAACTCGAAGTCGCGCTCGTCGTGTCCGGGCACGGACATGATGGCGCCCGTGCCATACGTCGACAGCACGTAGTCCGCGATCCAGATCGGCACGCGGCCGCGCGGATCGTCCGCCGCGAACACCGGGTTACGGGCATAGGCCCCCAGAAACACGCCGGTCTTGTCCTTGGACGCATCCGTGCGATCGACTTCGGACTTCGAGGCGGCGAGCGCGACGTACTCATCGACCGCCGAGCGCTGTTGTGAGGTCGTCAAACGCTCGACGAGCGGATGCTCGGGCGACAACACGAGGAACGTCGCGCCCCACAGCGTGTCCGGCCGCGTCGTGAACACCGTCACAGTCTCGCCCGGCATCTCGAGGGCGAAGTCGACCTCGGCGCCTTCCGACCGACCGATCCACTCGCGTTGCTGGATCTTGATCGACTCGGGCCAGTCGAGTTCGTCCAGGTCCGCCAGCAGTCGTTCCGCGTACGCCGTGATCTTCAGCATCCACTGTTTCAGCGGACGCCGCACGCACGGGTGGTTGCCGCGCTCGCTGCGGCCGTTGATCACTTCCTCGTTCGCGAGGACGGTCTTCAGTTCCTCGCACCACCACACCGAGGCCTCGGCCTGGTACGCGAGCCCGCGCTCGAACAGCTCCAGGAACAGCGCCTGCGTCCAGCGGTAGTAGGTCGGATGACTCGTGTCGACTTCGCGCGACCAGTCGTACGACAGCCCGATGTTCTTGAGCTGCCGCCGGAAGTTCGCCGTGTTCTCGTCCGTCGTCTCGCGCGGATGCTTGCCGGTCTGGATCGCGTACTGCTCGGCCGGCAGACCGAACGCGTCCCAACCCATCGGGTGCAGGACGTTGAAGCCTTCCATGCGCTTGCGCCGCGCGACGATGTCCGTGCCGACGTAGCCAAGCGCATGACCGACGTGCAACCCCGACCCGGACGGGTACGGGAACATGTCGAGGACGTAGTACTTGGGCGCCTTCGGGTCGAAACCAGGCTGGCCCGGGTTCTTGGCGGCGAAGACACCGGCCTCTTGCCAGCGCTCCTGCCAACGGCGCTCGAAGGTCTTGGGCTCGTAGAGTTGCGACACGGGGAGGTCTGAGGGTCGGCGAGGCGAGTGCGGAGCCGCGCGGAGCGGCCGGAAAGCGCGCAGGATAGCAGCGCCGCAATTCCGTACTGTGTCAGACACCGTACGGATCCATTCCGGCATAGACAGCACCCCTCGGCGCGGGCATCTTTCCTCGCCCGCTGGCTTGCGCGAGCGGGTCTGAAAACGCGGGGGATTAGCTCAGTTGGTAGAGCGCGACAATGGCATTGTCGAGGTCAGGGGTTCGAGACCCCTATCCTCCACCAGACCCGCCGAGAGTGCGGCCTCGTGGTCGTCCCCCGCCGGAATCGACCACGGCCGCGCGCGCCCCGAGTGCGGTCCGGTTCTGACGCACACGCCAATCGGCTCGGGGACCACGCCCGCGTGGGCTCACGTGCTCGCGCACGCAACGACTTGGCCTTGCGTCCGCCGACGGTCCGCCGACCTGCGCCGATCTTGGGACGTCCGCTGCGGGGCAGTACGCTCTCCGGCCGCCCATGACCGACCAAGCTCACCCCGACCGCCTCGCCAAGGTCGCAGCGCTGCGCGCGCAAGGCATCGACCCCTATCCGGCGCGCGGTGTCGTCGCCACGCCGCTGGGTGAGCTCGCCCTGGGCGCGGGCACGCCCGAGGCTCCGGGTCCCCTCCTCGGCACGCGTGTCACGGCCGCGGGTCGCATCCAACTGCTGCGCGACTTCGGCAAGCTCGTCTTCGCGCCTCTTCAAGACCGCAGCGGCCGCCTGCAGGTTGGCCTGGAGCGCGACAAGCTCACCGAGTGGTGGCCGCAGCGCAAACTGCTCGACGGCGGCGATCTCGTCGGCGTGACGGGCACGCTGGGGCACACGAAGAAGGGCGAGCCGACGGTGTGGGCCGATTCCGTCACGTTGCTGGCGAAGTCGGTCGCGCCTCCGCCGGAGAAGTGGCACGGCCTCGTCGACAAGGAACTGCGCTACCGCCGTCGCTATGTCGACCTGTGGGCCAGCGAAGGCGTCGCGGATGTCTTCGTGAAGCGCGCGAAGGCGCTGTCCACGATCCGTCGCTACCTCGAGAGCGAACACTATCTGGAGGTCGAGACGCCGACGCTGCATCCGATCGCCGGCGGCGCGGCGGCGCGGCCGTTCGTCACGCACCACAACGCGCTCGATTCGGACCTCTTCCTGCGCATCGCACCCGAGCTGTACTTGAAGCGGCTCATCGTCGGTGGGCTCGAGCGCGTGTTCGAGATTTCGCGCAACTTCCGCAACGAAGGCCTTTCGGTGCGGCACAACCCCGAGTTCACGATGCTGGAGCTGTACGAGGCGCAAGCCGACTACCGGCGCATGCTCGAGATCTCGGAACAGATCGTCGAACGCTGCGCGATCGCCGTGAACGGCACGACGAAGGTCACGTTCCGCGGCGCGGAGTACGACTTGAAGGCGCCGTTCCCCCGCGTTGGATACACGGACCTCTTCCGCGAGAAGAACGGGTTCGACTTCGATGATGTGGCGAAGGTCAAGAAGCGCGCGCAGGAGCTCGAACTCCACATCGTGGCCGACCCGTGGAAGCTGATGAACGATGTGTTCGAGGCAACGTGCGAAGACACGTTGACCGGCCCGGTGTTCGTCGTCGACTACCCCGTCGCGATCTGTCCGCTCGCGAAGCAGAAGCCCGGCGACGCGCGTCTGGCCGAGCGTTTCGAGCTGTACGTCGCCGGCATGGAGCTCGGCAACGCGTTCAGCGAGCTGAACGATCCCGCCGAACAACAGCGCCGTTTCGAGGAGCAAGTCGCGACGAAGGACCCCGAAGCGCCTGGCGAAGTCGACTGGGACTACGTGCAGGCGCTGGAGTACGGCATGCCGCCCGCGGGCGGACTCGGCATCGGCATCGACCGGCTCGTCATGGTGTTGACGGGACAGGATTCGATCCGCGACGTGCTGCTGTTCCCGGCGATGAAGCCCGAGTCGCACGGTGCGCGCACCGATGGCGAAAAGACTCCGGCAGCAAAGCCGTAACGGCGCACCCATGTACCGCTTCTTCCTGTCCTGGCGCTACCTCGCCGCGCGCCGCACGAACATCATCGGCATCATCGGGATCACCGTCGGCGTCGGCGCGTTGATCCTGATCCTGTCGATCATGACGGGCTTCCTGCAGAGCACGAAGGAGAGCCTGCGCGGAACGTTGAGCGACCTGATCGTCGAGCCGATCCACCTGGCGAACCGCGCCGGCGTGACGATCCCCTTCGATCCTGATCCGATCCTCGCCGCCGTGCGTCAGGATCCGCGCGTCGCCGCGGCGTGCGCGCAATTGCACTGGGGCGGCGTGCTGGGCCAGAGCGGCGCGGACGCTGCCGTCGCAAACGTGCGCATGGCCGACGCACAGTCGGGCAAGTTGTCGCTGGTCACGTTCGTCGGCATCGATCCAGTGGACGAGTTCGCGACGACGGAGCTGCGCGCGGCGCTCGAGGCCCAGGCCGGCCTCGGTGGTTTCCGCGTGCACGACGTGGACCATCCCTTCGCACCGCCGCAGGGCTACGAGCCGGAAGGGCGTCTGCTGCCCAGTTGCATCGTCGGCGAGCAACTCGCCGACATGTGGGGCCTGCACCGCGGCAGCGAGATCGAGATCGTCACCGGCGTGCCCGAACCGGACACCGGCGACTTCGCGATGAGCAATCGTCGCTACGTCGTGGCCGGCACATTCCGGTCGGGCGAAAACGAGCTGGACCTGCAGCGCATCTACTTCGAGCGCGCGGAGCTGGCGAACTTCCTCTCCTCGCCGCGCCAGTTCAGCCAAGTGCTGATCCGCGCGAAGGACTACGAACGCGAGGGCATCGCGCTGCGCGACGACTTGCGCGTCGCGTTGCGTGCCAAGGGCCTGATCTCCGGCCGCGGCACGGGCGAAGTGCGCACGTGGGAGGACTTTCGGCGCTCGCTGCTGGCCGCGATCGAGAACGAGCGCGTGCTGATGGCGATCATGCTGTCGCTCGTCGTGTTGGTCGCCGCGTTCACGATCTTCGCGATCCTCTCGATGATGGTGACCGAGAAGCGGCGCGACATCGGCATCCTGTCGGCGCTGGGCGCGACGCCCGAAGGCGTGACGAGCCTCTTCCTGTGGATCGCGTTCCTCGACGCACTCATCGGCGCCATTCTGGGGGCGATCTTCGGCGTTCTGGGCGCGGTCTACATCGACTCGATCGAGAAGTGGCTGTCGGGCGTGCTCGGCGTGCAGATCTTCAACCGCAACGCCTACCTGTTCGACCACATCCCGGCCGTCGTGAACCCGCTGTGGGTCGCGGTCATCGTGCTGGGCGCGTTCGTGTGCACGCTGCTGTTCGCCGCGATTCCGGCCTGGCGCGCAGGTCGACTCGATCCGTTGGAGGCGCTCCGCTATGAGTGAGCGTACCGCCATGACTGACGCAATCGTCTCCGCGCGCGGCATCGTGAAGTCGTTCCAGGTCGGCGATCGCTCGCTCGAAGTCCTGCACGGCGTGTCGCTGGAAGTCCGTCGCGGCGAACTCGTCGGCGTGATGGGCGCATCGGGCGCGGGCAAATCGACGCTGATCCAGATCCTGGGCCTGCTCGAAGAGCCGACGAGCGGCGAAGTCCTGTTCGAGGGCCAGAGCGCGTGGAAGGTCTCGGTCGCCGAGCGCGCCAAGTTGCGCAACGCGCGCATCGGCTTCGTGTTCCAGTTCTATCACCTGCTGCCCGAGCTGACGGCTGTCGAGAACGTCGTGCTGCCGGCCATGATCGGCTCGTCGTACGGCACATGGCGCGCCGAGCGCCGCGAGAACCTGCAACGCGCGGAAGAGACGCTGGCGCGCTTCGGTCTCGGCGAACGCCTGAAACACCGGCCCGCGCAGCTCTCGGGCGGCGAGCGCCAACGCGTCGCGATCGCGCGCGCGCTGTTCCTCGATCCCCCGCTGCTGATCGC
>JBBQCC010000206.1:0-8273 GCA_038318285.1 Planctomycetota bacterium
TTCGGCGGCGGGAAAACGGCGGAGGGCAGCCTGACTCCGCATGACGACCCAGGCCGAACGCGTGCTGCGCGCACACGCCGTGGCGTACACCGAGCATCCGTACCGCTACGTCGAGAAGGGCGGGACGTCCGTCTCCGCGCATGAACTCGGCGTGGACGAGCATGTGGTCGTGAAGACCCTGATCCTGGAGGACGACCAGCGCGCCCCGCTCATCGTCCTGATGCACGGCGACCGTCAGGTCAGCACGAAGAACCTCGCGCGACTCATCGGAGCGAGATCCGTGCAGCCCTGCGCGCCGGAAACGGCCGAACGGCACTCGGGTTATCAAGTCGGCGGGACGAGTCCGTTCGGCACGCGACGCACCATGCCGGTCTATGTGGAGCGCACGATCCTCGATCTGCCGCGCGTGTACCTGAACGGCGGACGCCGCGGTTTCCTGATCGCAATCGACCCGGCCGAGATCGTGCGCGTGCTCGGCGCGACGCCGGTGGACGTCGCGGTCGACATCTGATCGATCCCAACGCGATCGGTTAGCGTCTGGCAATGAAACTCCAAAACGCACGCGTGCTGTTGACCGGTGGTGGAACGGGGATTGGTCGCGCGACGGCTGCGCTGCTGGTGCAGCGCG
The DNA here is from genome assembly GCA_038318285.1 of Planctomycetota bacterium. Taxonomy (GTDB): domain Bacteria; phylum Planctomycetota; class UBA1135; order UBA1135; genus JAEUHZ01. The sequence continues at coordinate 629 of JBBQCC010000206.1, forward strand.
GCGCGACGGTCGCGATCTGTGGACGCAACGAGGCGCGCCTCGTGGAGGCGGCGAAGGCGGTCGGCGCGCAAGCTTTCCCCTGCGACGTCTCGAACGAGGATCAGGTCGTCCACACCGTGGCATCCGTCGTGGCGAAGTTCGGCGGGCTCGACGTCCTGGTGAACAACGCCGGTTCGGGCACGTTCGGACCGCTCGTGCAGACCGCGTCGGAGGACTTTCGCCGAACGTGGGAAACGAACACGCTGGGCGCGTTCCTCGTCGGCCGCGAGTGCGCGCGCGTGTTCGTCGCCGAGCACGCGCGCTCGGCACGTTCCAGCGCCATCGTGAACATCGGCTCGACCGCCGCGCGGCGCGGATTCGCCGGCGGATCGGCCTACTGCGCGTCGAAGTTCGCGCTGTCGGCCCTCACGGAGTGTTGGCGCGCCGAACTGCGCGGTTCGAATGTGCGCGTGATGCAGGTCGATCCGAGCGAGGTCCAGAACGAGTTCGGAGTGCACGCAGGCCGGCCGGCGCGCAAGGAGCGCAACCCGTCGAAGCTCGTCAGCGAGGACCTCGCGCAGGCGATCGTCGGCCTGCTGGAGCTCGACGACCGAGCGTTCTCGCCGGGGCTCGAGGTGTGGGCGACGAATCCGCGCTGAGGCGGGACGTCGGCTGCGTGCACGCCGGCGCGGTGCTCAACAGAGCGACGTATCGGCCACCTTCCGCGAGTTCGTGCGGCCGCTGCGCGCGCCATGACTTGCCGCGTTCGCCGCAATCCATGCGAACGCATGGAATCGCGGTGTCGAGCCGATGGGCAATGCCTGGAGTGCTATGAATCCATGCGATCGAATGGAAATGGGCGCGAGAGGTGGCGGAGAGGGCGTTCGCGCCTCGACGCTACGCGCGCCGCCCTTCGACCGACGTGACCTCGATGCCGTTGCGGCGCAGCAACTCGGTCGTCACACCCGGACCCTCGACGAGCCCGCCAGCGACGTGCGTGTGACACGAACCGCACGAGGGCGAGCGCGCTTTCAGGAACGCGCGATCGATGCCGTGCGCGCGGCACACGGCCAGCGCGCCCTCGGCGCCGCGCACGAACTGCGCCGTGACGTCGACGCCCGCGTTCGTGACGACGCGGTCGCGTCCGTCGAGCACCGCGGCGGCGGACTCGCGCTCGATCCACGCCGGCGGTCGCGGCGTGCCGAGGCCGCCGTGCTCCTCGGGACAGAATGGGACGATCTCGAGTCCTTGCTGCGCGAGCTCGCGCACGAGCTCGCCATCGGTGTTCGCGCGCGAGTCGTAGCGACATTCACGACCCACGAGGCAGGCCGACACGAGGACAGCGCGCGGATCGGGCAGCTCGGTCATTTCGCCGTGACTCGTGACGCGCCCCAGGCCTCGATCAGCGCACCGGCGGCTCGGTCGCAGGCCTTCGCGGCCGCGTCGCCGCCTTGATTCGTCGCGACGAGCACGCCGAAACCTTTCTCGGGCGCGAGCCACGCGACGCAGTACCACATCGTGTTCGAACCCGAGTGCGTCAGCACATGGCCGCCCCACGGACGTTGCACGACGTTCCAGCCCATCGCGTACGGCGACAGGCCGTCGTCGGGTGGCGTGTGCATGCGCACGAACGTCTCCTTCGTGATGCCGAGGCCGCCCTCAGTCGGCCCGCGCAAATGCAGCGCCGCGTACTTCGCCCAGTCGCCGATCGAGCAGTGGACGCGTCCCGCCGGTGTGATCGCGGGCGGGTTGTCCGAGCCGACGCCCCAGCCGACCGAGGTTCCGTCGGTGCGGTGACCGACGGGCTCGTCGAGATCGCCGGGCGTACCCGGCGGACCGAATCCGGCGCTCGCCATGCCCAGCGGAGTGAACAGCTCCGCGCGGATCAGGTCCTCGAAATCGAGTCGTTTCTCGGCCTTCCCGCAGCGCTCGGCCATCAGGCCCGCGATCGCGATGCCGGCGTTCGAGTAGACGAACTTCGTCCCCGGCGCGTCGACGGGTGCGTGCGCGAACACGCTGTGCGCGAGCTGCTCTCGTTGTGCGCGCGGCGCGTCCTCGGACGTGAACAAATGCATCCACACGTTGGCTTCCGGCGCCGCCGGCACGCCGCCGCGATGCGTCAAGAGTTGTGCGAGTGTCACGGGCTTCCAGCCGGCGTCCACGGCGTCGCCCCAGTCCGCGAAGCTGTCCCCGATCGTCGTCGTCCACTTCAGGTCGCCGCGCTCGACGAGCTTGGCGCACAGCGTGGCCGTCATCGACTTCGTGCACGAGCCGAGGTGCATGCGGTCCGCGGTCGTCATCGGTGCGGTGCTGCCGCGCTCGCGGACGCCGCACGCGCCGCTCACGACGACGCCGCTCGTGTCGACGATCGCCGCGACCATGCCGGGCATGTCGAATTCCGCGCGGATCGGCTCGAGGAGCGCGGCGACGTCGATGCGTGTGGCCGGGGATTCGGCGGGCGCCGCGGCGGGCGGGGCAGCGGGCGTCACGACGGGCGCTTGGCACGCCAGAGCCGACAGGAGAGCGAGCGTCGCGAGCATGCACGGAAGCCTAGCGCGACGGCGAGGAGCACGCTCGTGCGGGGCGCCGAGGGTCCCCTCACACCGCGTCGAGCGCAACCACCACCGTGACTCTGCCGGTTCACGCTCGCCGGTTGCGCCCGTGCGCCGGCGCGCGCACGATCCAGGGCATGCAGCGCGCTCACCAGGTCCTGGTTCCTCTCGCCGAAGGCTTCGAGGAGATCGAGTTCACGACGATCACAGACGTGCTGCGGCGCGCCGAACTGCGCGTGACGTCGGTCTCCCTGCGGCCCGGCCCCGTGCGCGGCGCGCACGGCATCCAGATCCTGGCCGACGCGGACTGGTCGGAGATCCGCATCGATGCGTTCGACGTGCTCGTTCTGCCGGGCGGCCAGCCGGGCACGAACAACCTGGTCGCGGACGCTCGCGTTCTCGACGCGGTGCGCAGCTTCGTGGCCGCCGGCCAACACGTCGCCGCGATCTGCGCGGCGCCGCTGGTCCTGCAGGCGGCCGGCGTGCTGGACGGGCGGCGGGCGACGGCCTTCCCGTCCGCGCGCGGTTCGTTGCCCGGCGCGACCGTCGTCGCGGACGAGCGCGTCGTCCGCGATCGCAGGGTCACGACGAGCCAAGGCGCCGGAACGGCCATGGATTTCGCGCTCGATCTGGTGGCGCAGCTCGTCGGCGAAGCGCGAGCGGTCGAGCTGCGGCACACGCTCGTCGCGGACTGAACCGCGTCCGGTACGCGGTCGATCCATTCGCGCGCCCGAGCCTGCACCTGCGCCGACGCGGGTCGATTGCGCCCGTTCCGCGGTTCGCGGACTCGCGCGGCGGATTGCGTCGTACGGCGTAACGCGCCCTCGATGTGCGCGCCGGTTCCGCGCATCGACTGCGGTCGATCCCCGGTCCGATGACCGGCACATGCGCGCGGAACTTCGCCGGGAACCTCGTGGAATCGGTGTGGATCGCCGTCCGCGCGTCTCCTCCTCGCCGGTCGGGCCCGCAATGGGCCGGCCTGGCGCGACGAGGACCCATGCGCACGATCCCGCAAGACGAGACGAGTTGGAGCGGACTCAGCGACCTGCGACCGCTGATCGTGGGCTACCTCGGTCGCTACCTGCGCGACGACGCCGAGGTCGAGGACACGGCTCAGGAGACGCTGCTGCGCGCGGCGCGGTTCCGGCTGCACCTCGCGGATCCGGCGCGGCTGCGACCGTGGATCCTGCGCATCGCGCTCAACGTGTTGCGCGACCGGCGCCGCCGCGAGAGCCGCCTGCCGCGCGCAGACGTCGAGGACGGTGCGCTCGACGCGATCGAGGGGCGCGAACTCATCCCCGGGGACGCTCTGCCGGATGCGTGGATCGAGCTGTCCGGCGTCGTCGTCGAGCGCAGCGCGGCGTTCGACCACCTCGACGCCGCAATCTCCGACCTGGAGCCCGAGGACCGCGGCGCGATCTCCAGCTTCTACTTCGGACGCCCGCCGGATGCCGCGCGCGCGGATCGCGTGCAGGAGCGTGTGCAGGAGCGGCCGCTCGCGCCCGTGCGCAAGCACCGCGTGTTCCGCGCGCGACGGCGGCTGACGCGCGTCCTCCTGCTGCGGTTCGCGCTGGACGACGGGTTCGACTGGCCGGTCGCGGCCGAGCGCGCCCGGGGAACCGAGGCTGGTTCCGAGGCCGATTCCGAGGCCGATTCCGAGGCCGATTCTGACGCCGATTCCGACGCACCGGGGACGACGGCGAGCGCGGGGAGCGTTCGCGTCGGGCCCCTGTCGAAAACCGATGCGAGCGCGCGACCGCGCGCCGGGAGGAGACGCTGATGGGGACGCAGTTCTTGTGGGGTTGGGCGTGTGTGGTGGTGCTGCAGGGTTTCGCGTCCGCGACCCAGCCGGCCGGGGCCCCGGAGGCGCGGCGCGGAGGCGGGCCGGCAGCCGAGGAACGGACGGAAGAGGCGCAGCCGAAGGTCGCGAAGCTCGAGTCGGCGCGGGTCCAACTCGACCTGGCCGACGAGTTGCGGCGGGGCTTGCGGGGTCTCGACGAGGCCCGCCGGCCGGAGGCCCGCCGGCGTGCGGCCGAGGCCTACCGTGCGGTGCGCGGGTACTTCCCCGAGGCGACCGCGATGTGCGCCGAGGCCGCGTACCGGTGCGCGGATCTGTTGCGGCAGGATGGGGATCTCGACGGCGCGCGTGCGGAATACGGCGCCGCGCGCCAGTTGGGCGCGAGCACGCCTTGGCGCGTGCGCGGCGCGATGGAACTCGGCCATCTCGAACGGCGCGTCGGTCGAGCCTCACCCGCCCTGGCCGCGTACGAGGCCGTGATCGCGGACGAAACGGCTGCACCGAGTCAGCGCGACGAAGCCTCGCTGTGGAGCGCGCGCGTGCTCGCCGACTCCGGTCGTTCCGAGGACGCCGTGCGCGTTTGGACGCGCGTCGCCGAGCACGGCGACGACCCGCTCGACCGCATCCGCGCGTACGACGGGTGGGCGCAACAGCTCGTGACGCGCGACGACCTGGAAGGGGCTGCCGGCGTGCTCGAGCGATGCCGCGCGCGACTCGCCGACGTCGCGCAAGAAGAGTCGCGCCTCGGCGAACGAGTGCGGAACGCGCTGACCAAGATGCGCGCGATCGAAGTGCTCGCCCGCGCGGTCGAACTGCGCGAGCGCGGTTCCCCGAAGCGCGAAGGCGCCGGCGGAGGTCGTGCACACGACGCCGCCGATGCGGCGCGGCGCACGGACGGGGCGCGGTCGGCGCGCCGCACCGGGACGAAATATTCTTCCGACAACACCGGCGACGTCTAGAACCGGACCGTCCGACTCGTTACACCACAGGCGATCGCAGGGAATGCCGCAGTGCGCATGCGCTAGTCGCCGTAGTTGGTGGCCGCTTGCGGGCCGGCGCTACTTCCGATCGCCACGACATCTGCGAGCGGTCCGCACAGCTTCGGCTGAACGGGCCGCTCGCTCTGCTTCGGGGGCATTCGCATCGATCGCTGTGTGGACGACGCTGCGTGGACGACGCTGTGTGGACGACGCTGTGTGGACGACGCTGTGTGGTCGACGCTGTGTGGTCGACGCTGTAGCGCTCGTCGGAGTCACGGTCGTCGGAGTGACGGCATGCGCAGCACCGTGTCGAGCGGAGTTTCCGCATCGATCGGGCGTGTCGCACCGTCGGTCTCGAACCGCTTGCTTTTCCCGGCCGATTCGCGCCGAGAGGGGGCCCGTCAGCAGCCGATGCCGTAGTAGGTGAAGCCCAAGCGCTCGAGCGTGGCGCGCGGGTAGACATTGCGACCGTCGAAGATGACCGGCGTCTTCAGCGCACCCTTCACGGCCTCGAAATCCGGTCGGCGGAACTCGTTCCACTCCGTCACCAATACGAGTGCGTCGGCGCCGTCCAGCGTGTTCATCGGCGCCTCGGCGTAGTCGATCCGGTCGCCGAGGTGGTGCTTCTTGCACTCGTTCATCGACTCGGGGTCGTAGGCCGTGACCTTCGCCCCGGCCGCGAGCAGCCCCTCGATGACGACGACAGCCGGCGCCTCGCGCATGTCGTCCGTGTTCGGCTTGAAAGCCAGGCCCCACACGGCGATGCGCTTGCCCGCCAGGTCCTTGCCGAAGTGCTTCTGCACCATCTCGACGAGCAGGTGCTTCTGGCGCTCGTTGACCGACTCGACCGCCTTCAGGATCTGGAAGTCGTACCCGAGGTCGGCGGCGGTGCGGACGACGGCCTGCACGTCTTTCGGGAAGCACGAACCGCCGTAGCCGACACCGGCGAACAGGAAGCGCGAACCGATGCGCGCGTCGGAACCGATGCCCTTGCGCACATGGTCGATGCTGGCGCCGACGCGCATGCAGATGTTCGCGATCTCGTTCATGAACGAGATGCGCGTCGCGAGCATCGCGTTGGCGGCGTACTTGGTCAGCTCGGCCGACGCGACGTCCATTTGCAGGATCGGATTGCCCGTGCGCACGAAGGGTGCGTAGAGCTCTTCCATGACCTCGGCGGCGCGCTTCGACTCGGAGCCGATCACGACGCGGTCGGGCTTCAGGAAGTCGTCGATGGCCGCGCCCTCCTTAAGGAACTCGGGGTTGCTGACGACGTCGAACTCGTGCTTCGTCATCTCGCGGATCGCGGCGGTGACCTTCTTCGCGGTGCCCACCGGGACCGTGGACTTGTCCACGACGACCGCGTAGCCGCTGAGGTGGCGGCCGACCTCGCGCGCCGCGCTCAGGACGTATTTCAGGTCCGCGCTGCCGTCATCTCCAGGCGGAGTGCCCACCGCGATGAACACGACTTCCGCGCGCGGGATGCCCTCGGCGTAGCTGGTGGTGAACGACAGACGGCCGTCGCGGACGTTGCGCTCGAGCAGCTCCTGGAGGCCCGGCTCGTAGATCGGCACGACGCCGCGCTTGAGTCCGTCGACCTTGGCCTGGTCGATGTCGATGCACACGACGGTGTTGCCGCTCTCGGCGAAGCAAGTGCCCGCGACGAGGCCGACGTAGCCCGTTCCGACGACGGCGATGCGCATGGAGGATGAGTCTCGAGGGTGTTCTGCGAGGAGAGGTCGATGGGGGCGGAGAATCTAGCAAGGTTTTCGGTGAAAACGGACCCGTCCTAGAGTCCGCGCTCGGATTCGTGCGTTCCGCGCGAAACCCACGCCGGGCAGGTCGTCGCAGTCGTGCGTGCACACGTGCTCGCCGGCGACGCTTCGCGCGGATCGTGACAGACGCTCGCCGGTCTCCACGTGGTCGGGCAAGATGAGGGCGTCCGCGCACCGGACGGGCGATTGACTCAGCGGTAGAGTGCCTCCCCTACACGGAGGAAGTCGGGGGTTCGAATCCCTCATCGCCCACCAGCGCGCGCTCGCGACGACCGGAGTGCGCGCTTCGACATCGCAATACCGCCCGGCATTTCTCGGCGCTTCCGACGGTTCTGCTGCTTCTCACTCCGCGCGGGTCGCAGTAGTCTCGGCTTCCTAGAGTTCCCCCCCCCCGGATTCCTACGTCGCCCTCCCGACGCACGGACTTCCTTCGCGACGCGCACTCGCCGGTGCGCAAGCTCCCGAGGAGTCACGCATGAGTCGCCTGCTCGTGATCGACGAAGATTCAGGTCGCCGCCTGATCTTGCGCAGCCGATTGGCGGATGCCGGATTCGAGTTCGT
>JBBQCC010000207.1:0-8214 GCA_038318285.1 Planctomycetota bacterium
ACGCAGGTCCTGGACGACACGGAGGTATACGACGTCGTCGTGCGCGTCGGATCCCGGGACGCTTCGACGCGCGAGGCGCTCGAGGATGTCACCGTGGCGACGCCAAACGGCGGCCGTGTACCGCTCTCCCTGTTGACGCACGTGCGCGAGGACGCGACGCCGAACTTCATCAACCGCGAGAACGCCGAGCGCCGCATCGTCGTGCAGTGCAACGTCGCCGGCCGCGACTTGACGGGTCTTGTCGAGGACATCCGCGCAACAGTCGCCGCGAACGTGAGCGTGCCGCGCGGCTACTGGATCGAATATGGCGGGCAGTTCGAGAGCGCGCAGGAGACCACGCGACGGCTTGCGATCCTCGGCCTGCTCGTGCTGGCCGCGATGTCGGGGATCCTGGTCTGGGTCCTCGGTTCCATTCGCGACGCCGTACTCGTGCTGGTGAACCTGCCGCTGGCGCTGATCGGCGGCGTGGCGGGCCTCGTCCTTTCGGGCGGCGTGCTGTCCGTCGCGTCGTTGATCGGCTTCATCGCCGTCTTCGGCATCGCGGCGCGCAATGGAATCCTGCTGGTCTCGCACGTGCGTCACCTGCAGCAGCGCGAAGGCGTGACGAACTTCCAGACGGCGGTCCAGCGCGGGTCGCTGGAACGTGTGGCGCCGATCCTGATGACGGCCCTCGCCGCGGGACTGGCACTCGTGCCGCTGGCGTTGCGCGGCGACGAGCCCGGAACCGAGCTGCTGACACCCATGGCGATCGTGATCCTGTTCGGCCTCGTGTCGTCCACGTTGCTGAACATGCTCGTCGTGCCCGCGCTGCTGTTGCGCTTCGGCGAGCGCGGCGTCTCGCGAGCGGCGGTCGTGGCACCGGCGCTCCTGGTCGCGAGCTGCGCTTCAGCCGATCCTGCGCTGGATTGGCGGCGTACGGCCGACTTGGCCGCCGAGTCGATCTCCGTCGAATCGGTGCGCACGCCGGGGGAAGAAGCGATCGACGTGCGAGCCTTCCTCGCGGATGGTGAGCTGACACGCGCGGACTGCGCGGCCATCGTCGCGGGCTCGCATCCGCGACTCGAAGCAGCGTTTCACGATATCGGCGCCTCGCGCGCGGAGCTGGCGCGCGCCGGATTGCTCTCGAACCCTGCGCTCAGCGTGTTCTTCCTGTTCCCCGAAGGCGGCGGCCGCACGGACGTGCAGGCTTCGATCGCCGCGAGCTTGTCCGACTTGTGGCGCATTCCCGCGCGCGAGACGGCGGCACGCGCCGAACTGGAGCAGAGCGTCCTGGAGGCAGCTCGTCTCGCCGGTGAGCTGACGACCCGCGCACTGGCCGCGCACGACGAGGCGTACTAGGAGGAGCGCGAGGTCGAACTCGCGCGGCGCATCGCGGGCTTGGCGACACGGTTCACGGCGCAAGTGGAAGCACGTGCGGAGTCCGGTGTCGTGCGCGCGCTCGACGTCGAACTGGCGCGCTCGGAGCGCGTGTACGCGAGCTTGGAATTGGCCGCTGCGGAATCGAAGGCGCACGCAAAGCGCAGCGAGCTGTTTCAACGATTGGCCTTGGCCAGCGACGTCGGTGACGTACGCATCGTCGGCGACACGGAGTGGATCGAGCTCGATGGAGGATCGGCGGACCGCTTGGTCGAGCGCACCCTGGCCCGCAGGCTCGACTTGCGAGCGCTGCGAGCGCGCGTCGAAGCGCTCGCAGCGCGCATTCCGCTGGAACGACGGCTCGCGTTGCCGAGCGTCGACCTTGCGCTCGGATACGAGCGACCTGTGTCGGGTCCGACCACGTTGGGCCCTGGGTTGGAGCTGACCCTGCCCGTCTTCGACGACGGTGATGCAGCCGTGAAGCAGGCCGAATTCCGCTATCGCGCCGAGTTCGCGCGGCTCATCGCGCGCACGCGCGAGATCGAGCAAGAAGTGCGCGGCGCGTGGTCGACGATGATCACCACGCGTGCCGCGTTCGATCTGGCGCGTGTCGACTTGGTTGCACGCGCCGAACGCGCAGCCGAGCTCGCCGAACGCGCGCACGCCACGGGCGACGCATCGATCGCGACGCTCTTGTCCGCGGAACAATCGCGCGCTCGCGCACACCGCGCCGAACTCGCGGCCGAAGCCCAGGCGCAGCGCGCGCGCTCGGCCTTGGAACGAGCCGCGGGCGTTCCGTGGTCCGTACTGGTGCGATCCGAGGCGGAGGAAGCGTCGTCATCGAACGACGCGGGCGGGTGAGAGAAGCCTCTCGCTGTCGCTCACCGGGGGGGGGCGATGACGAGCGCCGCGCGCTTCGGATACTCTATGCGGTCACGGGAAGTACGCCGAAGTCCTCGGCCGCACCCCGAGGAGAGCCATGGCCATCAGCACCATCCCCGAGATCCTGGACGATCTGCGCGCCGGTCGCATGATCGTTCTGGTCGACGACCCCGCTCGCGAAAACGAAGGCGATTTGGCGATGCTCGCCGAGCACGTCACCGCGGAGGCCATCAACTTCATGGTGCGCGAGGGACGCGGGCTCGTCTGCATGCCGCTCGCGGCGGAGTTGTGCGATCGGCTCGAGCTCGTGCCGCAGGCCGCCTCGAACACGAGCAAGATGGGAACCGGCTTCACCGTCTCGATCGAGGCCGCGAGCGGTGTCACGACCGGCATCAGCGCGAAGGACCGTGCGCACACGATCCGCGTCGCGTCGGCGACCGACGCGCGCGCCGAGGATCTTGCGCGACCGGGCCACGTTTTCCCGCTGCGCGCCAAGGAAGGTGGAACGCTGGTCCGCGGCGGTCAGACCGAGGGCATCGTGGACCTGGCGCGCTTGGCCGGCGCGCGTCCCGCGGGCGTGATCTGCGAGATCATGAACGAGGACGGGACGATGGCGCGGATGCCGGACCTGGAGATCTTTGTCGCACGGCACAAGCTCAAGATCTGCACGATCGAGTCGATCATCGCTTGGCGGCGGCGCAACGAACGCCTCATCGAGCCAATCGAGATGGACGTTCCGTTGCCGACCAAGTTCGGCACGTTCCAGGCGCACTTGTTCCGTTCCAAGGTCGATGGAAAGGAGCACGTCGCGCTGTCGAAAGGCCTTTCCGGTCCCAGCCTCGACGGACCGCGCAAGGCGATTCAGGACGTCGTCACGGTGCGCGTGCACAGCGAGTGCCTGACCGGCGACGTGTTCCACTCGCTGCGTTGCGATTGCGGACCCCAGCTGGACAAAGCGCTCGAAGCGCTCGGACGCGAAGAGCACGGCGTGCTCGTGTACATGCGTCAAGAAGGACGCGGAATCGGCCTCGGCAACAAACTGAAGGCCTATCGGCTCCAAGATCAGGGCCTCGACACGGTCGAAGCCAACGAGAAGCTGGGCTTCGCGGCCGATCTGCGCGAGTACGGCCTCGGCGCGCAGATCCTGCAGTACCTCGGCGTGCGTCGGATGCGCCTCCTGACGAACAACCCGAAGAAGATTGCCGGTCTGCACGGTTACGGCCTGGAAGTGGTGGATCAAGTTCCGCTTACGACGGCGCCGCACGCTGGAAACGCGAAGTACTTGCGTACCAAGCGCGACAAGCTCGGGCACCTTCTTCCGGGTGATCCGCCGGATACGCCGCGCCAGTCGGCCGAGTAAAGAGCGTCGAGTTCAGGAATGGGCGTCTCGTGGGACGAAAACAACGGGGTCCCCATGTCTCCCTCACTCGATCACGGCGTCGCTCTGCCTCCCGAAGTTCGCACTTGGCTCGAGGCCCAGCTCGAGCGTGAAGTCGACCTGCCCATGCTGCCGGAGTCGGCGGCGCGCGTCGTCGCGCTGTGCGACGACGACGATGCGGATGCGCGCGACTTGGAGGCGGTGCTCGAACGCGATCCATCGCTGGCCGCGTACGTGCTAAAAGTCGCCAACTCGTCGGTCTACGCCTCGACAGAGCCGATCTCGTCGCTTCAGCAAGCGGTGAGCCGCATGGGCATGGCGACGGTGCGCAACCTCGCGCTGACGGCTTCGTTGCACGGTCGCGTCTTCGACGTGCCGGGACACTCGAAGCTGGTCGCGGACGTCTGGATCCACTGCGCGGTGACCGCGATGTTCGCCCGCGAAGTCGCACGCAAGCTGCGGCGCAACGTCGAAGCGGCGTTCCTGTGTGGCCTGATCCACGACGTCGGTCGGCCAATCGTCCTGCAGACGGCTCTGCGCGCGGCGCGGACACATGCCACGTTGACGCAGGAACAGCTCGCGACCGCGATGGACGCCTACCACGAATCGGTCGGCGCGCGTCTCGTCGGCGTGTGGGGTCTCGCCGATTGGACCGCGGCGGCGGTGGCGCATCACCACGAGCCCGATCGTGCCGCGCCGTACGAGACGGAAGCGCGCATCACGCGGCTGGCCGACTTGCTCGCGCACTGGGCGTTGACGCCGGGCAGCGGCCCCGAGGACTTCCCAGTTACCGATGCGGTCGTCATCGACCTGAACCTGTACGCGGAAGACATGGAAGAACTGCTCGACCTGCGCGAGCACGTGATCCTCGCGGCGGAGGCGCTTCAATGACCAACGACCACGGTGACGCTCATTTCGACGTGTTGGTGCTGGGCTCCGGGCCCGCCGGTCACAAGGCCGCGGTTCAGGCCGCGAAAGCCGGAAAACGCGTGCTGCTCGTCGATCGCGAGGCGACTGCGGGTGGCGAGTGCGTGCAGCGCGGCACGATTCCCAGCAAGACGCTGCGCGAGAGCGCGGCGTACCTGGCGGGACTGCGCGCGCGCAGCGAGGACATGCTCGATCTCGCGCTTCCGCCGCAGATGAAGGTCGCCAGCCTGATGCGACGCCTGCGCGACGTGCGCGGCGCGCACGAGCGCTATCTGTCGGCGCAACTGTCGCGCAACCACATCACGCGTTGGCACGGCAAGGCGCGCTTCCTGTCGTCGGAACGCGTCGAGGTCTCGATGCCGGACCGCACGAAGCGCACGGTCTCGGCCGAGTTCGTCGTCGTCGCGACGGGATCGCGTCCGCGCAAGCCGGACAACGTGCCCGTCGATCACGAGCACGTGCTGGACAGCGACTCGATCCTGTCGCTGATCTACTTGCCGGCATCGCTGACGGTGCTGGGCTCGGGCGTCATCGCCTGCGAGTTCGCATCGCTGTTCGCGGCGTTGGGCGTGCGCGTCACGATGGTGGACGCGAGCCCGCGCCCGCTGGCGTTCCTCGATCCCGAGCTGACCGCGCACTTCTCGAAGGCCTACGAGCGCGCCGGCGGCAAGTTCCTGGCCGGCAACAAGATCGAATCGGTGGAGTGGGACGGCCGCGAGGTCGTCACGCACCTCGCCGGCGGTGGCGAAGTGCGCTCCGAGAAGTGCCTGTGCGCCCAAGGTCGCATCGCGAACGTCGCCGGCCTCGATGTTCAGGCCGCGGGCATCACGATGACCACGCGCGGTCACATCCAGGTCGACGCGAACCTGCGCACGAGCGCGGCGAACATCTACGCCGCGGGTGACGTGATCGGTCCGCCTGCACTGGCGGCGACCGCGATCGATCAGGGGCGCCGCGCCGTGCGGCACGCACTCGGGCTGGCGACGTCGGTGCAGGGCGAGTTCGTGCCCAGCGGCATCTACACGATCCCCGAGATCGCCAGCGTCGGGCTCGACGAGGCGCAGGCGATCGCGGCCCACGGCGGCGCCGTGGTGGGCCGCGCGCGCTACGAGGAACTGGCGCGCGCGCACATCAACGGCCAAACCGATGGCATGCTGAAGCTGATCGCCGGCCTGGACGGCCGACTGCTTGGCGCGCACGCGATCGGCGAGCACGCGACGGAGCTGGTGCACGTCGCGCAGATGGCGCTGATCGGTGGGCTGACGCTCGACGCGTTCGTCGACAACGTCTTCAACTTCCCGACGCTCGCCGAGGCGTACCGCGTGGCCGCGCTGGACGCCGCCGCGCAGCTCGCGCAACGCGTCGCAGCGTGAGCTGAGGCGGACCTGGCACGCGCCACAGCGTGGGCGCACGCGAGCCACGGCCTGCTAGCGCAAGCGGACCGCGCCCGGCACCCACAGCCGATCCGCAACAAGCACGCGTAGCCGTGTGGTCGAACGCGGACCAATCCGCGCGACCGCTTGAGCTCAACCTCGAAACGGACGCGCGGCCGGACCCGATCCATCGGGTCCGACCGCGCGCTGTGTTCACCCGTACATCAGCGGATGTTGACCGTCTCTTGCAGGATCTCCGACTGCGCCGAGATCACCCGCGCGTTGGCTTGGTAGCCGCGTTGGGCCTCGATGAGGCGGACGAACTGCTCGGCGGTGTCGACGTTCGAGCTCTCGAGCGTTCCGCCCAGAATCCTTCCGGCGCCGTTCGCGTCGGCCGCGCCGATGATGGCCGCGCCGCTGTTCGAACCGATCGTGAAGATGCCGCCGCCGAGGTCGTTCAGCCCTTCGGGGTTCGCGAACGTCGCCAGCGCGAGCCGCGACAACGCTTCAGTGCGGCCGTTCGAGTAGAAGCCCTGCACGACGCCGGTCTGGTCGACGCTGACCGAGGTCAGGTTGCCGACGCCGTAGCCGTTCTGCTCCATGACGAGCGCGTCGCCGTCCGAGCCGAACTGCGTCAGACCGCCGAGCGTGCCGTCCGTGCCGAAGTCCAGCTGGACCGTCTGCGTGGAGTTCTGACCCGCGAACTGAATGTTGACCGCGGTCTCGAGGCCCGAGAATCCGATCGGACGACCGTTGTCGTCGAAGCGGATGTCCGTGATCGGCGGCGACAGCACGCTGCCGTCCGCATCCGGCAGCGACGCCGTCGCGGTCCACGAGTTGTCGGCTTGGCGTTCGAACGACCAGGTGACGACGTGCGCAACGCCGGCCGTGTCGTAGATCTCCGCTGCCGTCGTGACGACGTCGGGATCCGTGCCCTGTTGCGTCGTCGCGAAGGAGTAGGAGTTCCAGTTCGTCTCGCCCGTGCTCCCGTTCGCGTCATCCAGGGTGAGGACGATGCCGGCCTCGCCGGCTTCGTTCGCGGTCACGCTGATGCGCCCCGCGTCGTCGAGTTCCACTGTGGACGCGCCGTACACGCCGTTCAGGTACGAGACGAAGTCGTCGACCGTCGTGCCGTCGTTCGCGGCGCCGTAGACGAAGCTCGTCGAGATCGACGTGCCGTCCGCATCGACGCCGGAAATCTGGATGACATCGCCGTCGACATACGCCGTGCGGTTCGCGACGAGCTCGCTCAGATCCGTCGTCGACGTGACGTCGGACTCGGTACCGGTCGTGAACGCGTTCGACAGGCCGGCCAGCGCCGACAGGTCGGAGCCCGGCGCACCCGGATCGATCTTCAGCGTCGAGCCCGTGCCTTTTGCGTCGGTCGTGACGACGACGTTGCCGCTGCCGTCGACGGTCGCACCGACGCCGGTCAAGCCGTCGATCGCCGCGGCGACTTCGGCCGCCGTCACGGTGCCGGTCGTGCTCGTCACCGAAGCGGTCTGCGGCGATCCGCCGTTGACGCGCACACGCAGCGTCCACGTCTCGCCGGCGGGGATCGTGAACGGGCCCGCGAGGGTGCCCTGCACGTTCGCCTGCGTGCCGGAGTGCAGCTCGGGGCTGGCCAGGATCTCGGGCTTCGGACCTTGGACGACCTTGGGCAAATTGCCGCTGATCGAGATCTCGTTCGTGCCCTTCGGCGCGAGCAGGGCATTCGCGTTCACGACGACGGGGGAACCGCCGACGCCTTGGACTTTCAGGCCCGAGCGTTGATCGACCAGCGTGCCGTTCGAGTCGAGACCGAACGTCCCGACGCGCGTGAAGAACGAGCGTTGGCCATCGGACAGCGCGAAGAACCCGCGACCTTCGATGGCCATGTCGAATACGCGGCCCGTCGTGGACAGCGCGCCCTGTTGGAAGCTGCGACCGACGTTCGCGACGGTGACGCCGAGACCGATCTGCGTCGGGTTCGTGCCGCCGAGACCGGTGCCGGGAGCGCTGCCGTAGCGCAGCGTGCGGCTGAACTGGTCCGCGAACGTGGCGTACGAACTCTTGAAGCCCGTGGTGCTCGCGTTCGCGAGGTTGTTGCCGACCACCTCGATCCATTCTTGGTGAGCTTGCAGCGCGCTGAGGGCAGTGAAGAAGGAGGACATCGATGACTCCGGGGGGTGTTTGGTATCGCGGTGTACTTTGGGATCAGGCGCCGTCGCCCGTGGTGTCGGGAGCGTCCGGCGTCGAGCCGTCGCCGCCGCTGTTCGTCTCGCCGTTCGGACCCGTCTCGGGCGGATAGCCGAGGAC
>JBBQCC010000208.1:0-8172 GCA_038318285.1 Planctomycetota bacterium
CGAGCGGATTCTGTGTCGCCAAAACGAAAAACGGATTCGGCAGTGGCATCGTTTCTTTGGCGATGGTGACCGAGCGCTCTTGCATCGCTTCGAGCAGTGCCGACTGCGTCTTCGGGCTCGCGCGGTTGATCTCGTCGGCCAGCAGCACGTTCGTGAACACGGGACCGGGATGGAAGACGAGCTTCCTGCGCCCGTTCTCCTCCTCCAACATGTGCCCGCCCGTTACGTCGCCGGGCAGGAGATCCGGGGTGAACTGCAGTCGCTTGAACGACAACCCCAGCAGCGTCGCGAGCGCTTTGACGAGCTCTGTCTTGCCCAAACCGGGCAGGCCTTCGAGCAGGACGTGTCCGCGCGCCAGCGCACCGACGAGCACGAGCCGCGTCAGCTCTTTCTGCCCGAACAACGTGCGATCGAGTCCGTCGAGGATGGCCAGCGCGACCGTGCGTGCGGCTGCGACCTCGTCCGGGGAAGGGAGAGCGGGAGCTACTTGGGTCATGCGTCGGGGGGCCGTGGACTCAGCGAAGGTCAGGATGTGAGGCGAATCGCGCTGCGAACGGATGGCAGTGCGTCACTTGCCGCCCGGACCGAACCAGGTGCGCACCGCGTCGCGATGGTGCGGCGCGAGGCGGCGACGCCAAGCGGACTGTCCGCGCGACGCTTCGATCGCGCCGTCGCCGGGCGCTTCGGCGACGGGGTCGACGGTCGGCGCCGCAGAGCCGAGGCCGACGATGTCCGAGTGCTCGGGATCGGCGAAACGCGCGTCGGGCAGCGTCTTCGCCTCGAACTTCGACGTGTCACCGGGCGTCTCCTCGCCCCACGTCATCTCGGCATCGCCGCGACCGCGCGAGACGCCGCCCTTGCCGGCCCCTGCTGCGTTGGCGGACAACACGTGCCCGCCGTGACCGATGCCCTTTCATGTCCCGCCCGGTTTCTTCGCGCACGACTCGTCGCACACGTGTTCCTTGAACTCGAAGCCGTCGAGCTTGGCCAGCTCGCCCAACTTGGCCAGCGACTTCGCATCGAGCAGTCCGGCCTTCGCCAGCTCGCCCTTGCGCGCCGCGAGCTTGGACGCGAGCTCCTTCGAGATCGCCTCGATGTTGCCCGCGTCGAGCTTCGTACCCGGCGGCAACGACACGCCGGCCGCGCCAAGTTCCTTCTCCAGCGCCGACTGCACGTCCTTGGAGAAACCCGCCTTCGCGAGCGACTCCATGGTCTTTTCGAGCTGCTTTTGCGCGCCTTCCGGATCGCGCGCCGCATCCTCGCCCGCACGCGCGAGATCATCGGCCGCCGTCTGCGCCGTCTCGGCGCGCTCGTACGCCTCGGAAGCGAGCTGATCCTGCGCGCGGTCCAACGCCTCGAACGCCGCCTCGGGTTCCGCGAGCGCTCCGTCGCGTTGCAAACGCTCCAGAGCCTCGTGCAGTTCCTGAGCGAGCTCGGGCTCGAGGTCGACTTGTTCTTCGAGCGCCTTCAGTTGTTCCTCGACGCGCTCGAGTGCGGCGTCCTGCACTGCCGTGACCGGCGCGAAGGCCTGCGCCGGGATCGGCACGAGAAGGGCGAGCACTGCGAACGCCAGCGCCGCCGCGGCGAGACGCGCGGGCTGGGCGACTTCGATCCGCGGCAATCGCGGCGCGCGCGCCAACTCGCGCTCGAGATGCGCGGTCCAACGCGGATCCGCGATCTCGTCGCCCGAGACGACGGCGCCGGTCCCGCCCGAGCGCACGTCGAGCCACGCCGCGGTCGCAGCGCGCGAAGGCACGCGCTTCTGCGACTGGAACCACGCTGCGATCGGCACCAACACGAGCGCCGCGAACACCCAAGCCACTTCCGCGCGCTCGAAGCGGAACCCGACGCGCAGGACGAGCGCGACCGCTGCCAGGGCGGCCGCCGCGATCGCAGTGACGCGCAACGTCGTGCCCAAGAACGCGCCGAGACGCGCGCGGCGACGCAGACTGTCGATCGAGCGTTCGAGGTGGGGATTCACCAGTTGGATCCTACTCAAGCCGGGCGCCGTCCGCCGCACTCGAGAGGAGAGCAGCGGGCGGCGCACCGTCTGAGAGCGACTACGACGGACCCGCTGGCTTCTTCTCTGCGCGCAAAGGATTCTCGGGAAGGTGGCGCAATCGCCGACGAACGTGGGCGCGCGCCGCTCGCACGCACCGCTATCCGACGCGCGCGCCGCCCCCTACCATCCCGCCGATGAGCAGCCTGCGCGACAGCTTCCCTGCTCTCCAACACCGCGACTTTCGCCTCCTTTGGCTCGGGCAACTCGTCTCGACGTCCGGGTCGCTGATGCACAACGCGGCGATCCTGTGGCACGTCGCGCTCTTGGTGCCCGAGAACCAGCGCGCGCTGGCGCTCGGGCTCGTCGGATTGGTCAAGTTCCTGCCGATCGTCGTGCTGTCGCTCGTATCGGGCGTCGTCGCGGACGCGGTCGATCGGCGCAAGCTGATGCTGGTCACGCAGATCTCGCTGACGATCGTCGCCAGCGTGCTGGCGTGGGTCACGCTGCGGGGACTCGATCACGTGTGGCCGCTGTACGTGCTGACCGCGCTGATGTCGGCGATCAGTTCGTTCGACGGCCCCGCGCGCCAATCGTTGATCCCGAAGCTCGTCCCGGCACACCACTTCGCGAACGCGATCAGCCTGAACACGATCCTGTTCCAGATCGCGTCGGTCGGCGGGCCGCTGCTGGCCGGCTTCGCGATCGCGCACTTCGGTTTGGGCTGGGTCTACGCGTTGAATGCGTGCACGTACCTGTTCGTCGTTGGCGCCTTGCTGGCCATGCAGCCGCTGCCGCCGCAACCAGCCGAGGACCGCGTCGCGATCTCGTTCGCATCGGCGTGGGAAGGACTCGCGTGGGTGTTCCGCGCGCCGCTGATCCGTTCGTCCATGCTGCTCGACTTCTTCGCGACGTTCTTCGCGTCGGCGATGGCGCTGCTGCCGATCTTCGCCGTCAGCGTGCTGGGCGTGGGCGAGGGCGGATACGGAATCCTCGTCGCCGCGCCCGCGATCGGCGCCGTCTCCGCGAGCCTGTGGATGGTGCGGTATTCAGACGGGATCGTGCGGCGCGGCCAGGTACTGCTCTGGTCCGTCGTGGCCTACGGCGCCGCCACGATCGCGTTCGGACTGTCGACGACGTTCGCGCTGACGTTCGCGTGCCTTGCGCTGACCGGCGTCGCCGACACGATCAGCATGGTGCTACGCAACGTGATCCGTCAGCTCGCGACGCCCGACCGCATGCGCGGGCGCATGACCGGCGTGAACATGGTGTTCTTCATGGGTGGGCCGCAACTCGGCGAGGTCGAGGCCGGCTTCGTGGCGCAGGCGTTCGGGCCGGTCGCGTCGGTGGTCAGCGGCGGGATCGGCTGCATCCTCGCGACCGCGTGGCTGGCGTGGTCGACGCCGCAGCTGCGGAACTACCGCCGGCCGGACCCGGTGCCGGAGACGACAGCGGCTTGAACTCGGCATCGAGTTCGGACAGGCCCGCACGCCCCACTCCGCGGGCTCATCCTTGCACATCCGCAATCCCATTCTCGATTTGCAAGGATGTCGAATCAGGGTTACCGAGGTGCGAGCCTGGCTCTTGCAGCCCCTACGCGTGGCCAGCGGGTGACTGAAGATCGAGCCAGACGCTGTCATCCCGAGCTCGAGTTGGCGCGAATGTGGGATGAACGAGCCAGGCACAGTTAGCCCACATTGGCTCGAGCGTCAGTCCGCGACCATGTCGCGCGGCACGCCGAACTGCTGCACGCGGGAGCGCAGGTTTTGCCACCTCTTCGCAACAGCGTCCTTCTGCAGGTTCATGCGTTCGGCGGTCTCGGTGTAGGTCAGGCCTTCGAGGCCGCAGTGCACGAACAGTTGGCGTTCCTCTTCCTCGAGTTCGCCGACCCAGCCGAGCAGCTTCTGCACGCTGTCGTCACGTGCGACGCGTTGGCTGATCGCGCTGGCGGGATCGGCCACGTTCGCGAGCTGGAACATGCGCGTCGACGGGCCGGCTTCGCCGCGTCCGCCGCGTTGCACCTTGCGGAAGCCTTCCAGCATCACGTTCTTGCCGATGCGGAAGATCCACATGCGGAAGCTCGCGACCTCGGGGTCGAAGGCCGGAAAGGCCTTCCACGCGCGGCTCCAGACCTCTTGCACGACGTCCTCGGGGTCCAGCGCGCCGCGCATCGCGGGGCGGATGCGGATCGAGGCCCAGGCGTACAGCGCGGGCGCGATGCGCTCGTACAGGTCGGTGAACCGCGACGGGTCGCCGGCGTGCGCCTCGCGAGCGAGCCGCTGTGTGTCGGGCGAATCGTCGCTCGTCTCGCCCTGTTCGCTGTCTCCGATGCCCATGTTCACGGGCGATGCTAGCAGTGTGCCCCCACGGCGGCGAGAATCGGCAGGACCATGGCGCACAGCGACGACGCGCACGCGGCGGACGTCTTCGACTTCGTGGACGCGTACGTCGCGTCCGTCGAGCGCGGTGAGCAGTATCCGCTCGCGCACTGGCTGGCGCGATTTCCCGCGAGCCAAGAGGCCGTCGCGCACGAGTGGCTCGCGCTGCGACGGCCACCGGATGCTCCTGTCGACTCACGGACGGATGGGTTACGGCACGCGGCGGTCACAGGCCCCGATCGTATCGGGCCGTATCGATTGATCGCCGAACTCGGGCGCGGCGGACAGGGAACGGTGTTCCTGGCCGAGGACTCGCGCATCCTGCGCCGTGTCGCGTTGAAGGTGCTCGCGTCGCGCTTCGACACGATCCGCGACGACAAGCTGCGCCGCTTCCGGCGCGAGGCCGAGATCATCGCGCGGCTCGAGCATCCGAGCCTGTGCACGGTGTACGAGGCCGACCTCGAGGGCGACACGCCGTACCTCGCGATGCGCTACGTCGAGGGACGCACCCTCGCGGAGGTGCTGGCCGACGCGAAGAAGGCGGACGAGTCGAGCGGACCCGTCACGTTGGATGCCGGTGACGACACGACGCCTCACGCCGTCGACGCGCACCTCCCGCCGCGGACGAAGCTCGAGCTCGATCAAGTTCTGCTGTTCTTCGAGCGCGCCGCGCGTGCGTTGCACGCCGCGCACGAGGCCGGCGTCGTCCACCGCGACGTCAAGCCGGGCAACATGATCGTCACGTTGGACGGCAAGCCCGTCCTGCTGGACTTCGGACTCGCGCGCGACGAGAGCGAGACCGACGCGTCGCGCATCACGGAATCCGGCGAGGTGTTCGGCACGCCGTCGTACATGTCGCCCGAGCAGTTGCAGTTCGCCAGCGACACGCTGGATCGGCGCACGGACGTCTACTCGTTGGGCGTCGCGTTGTACGAGGCGCTGACGCTGCACCGGCCGTTCGAGCAAGCCGCGCGGCCCGCGCTGTACGTCGCGATCCAGTCGCAGGCTGCTCCCGATCCGCGCACGTTCAACGCGAACTTGCCCGAGGACGTCGCCGTCGTGCTGGAAACGGCGCTCGAGAAGGACCGCGCGCGGCGGTACGCAACCGCACTCGATCTGGCCGAGGATTTGCGTCGCATCCGGCAGTACGAACCGATCCGCGCGCGTCCGGCGAGCATCGGGCTGCGCTTCGCGCGTTGGGTGCGGCGACATCCGGCGCTGGCCGCGGCGACGATCGGCACGATCGTGTCGCTGACGGCGGGACTGCTCGTCGCGCTGCAGTTGCTCGCCGCCGAGACGCGTGCGGTCCACGACAAGGATGTCGCGTTGGACGAGAAGGACGCAGCCCTGAGCGAGAAGGATACGGCGCTGAACGCGAAGGATGCCGCGCTCGCCGTCGCGCTGGGCAAGCACCTCGCGCAGCGCAGCATCGAGCTCGCGTCGGAGGACGCCAGCGCTGCGCTCGCGCTCGGCATTCGCGCCGCGGAGCTGGCGCCCGGCTATCAGACGATGTCGGCCCTGTATCCCGCGCTCGAATCGTGCTGGTTGGAGCGCGTGCTGGCCGGGGACGACGATTCGAAGTTGATGACGGATCTCGCCGTCGGCCCGCGTGGTCGGTACGTCGTGGGCGCGTTCCCCGAGGGCGCGGCTATCGTGTGGGATCTCGTCAGCGGCGCGCGTGTTGCGCGCATCGCGCCTGGGCATGGAGCGATCGATCTCGTGGCGATCGCCCCGCGCAGTGCCGAGGTCGCGATCGCGTCGAACGACGGTTCGATCACGTTCGCGGACCTCGAAAGCGGCGCGGTGCGCGCCACGCTGGCGACGGGACAGCGCGCTTCGCGCATCGCCTACTCCGCGGACGGCGCCCACGTCCTCGCCCGCGCTGCGACGGGCGCCGTACGCGTCGTCGATGCGGGTACGCACGCGCTCGCTGCCGAGAGCGCCGGGCCGTGGGCCGACGCGTACTGGTTGGCCGGTGGCCGCATCGCGCTGGTCGGCACGGCATCCGTCGTGGTCGCCGACCTCGCGCTCGAGCCGGTCGGGCGATCGATCTCCGTCGACGGCACCGTGCGCTCTGTGGACGTCTCGCGCGATGGGATGCGAATCGCGGTCGCCTCCAGTTTCGGATCGATCGAGCTGATCGACACGGCCGACGGTTTGGTCGTAGCGCGGACGCGATCGAACGCGGGGCCGGCCGTGTCGGTCGCGCTGTCACCGGACGGCGAGCGCGCTGCGCTGCGTTTCGAGGGCGACGAGCACCTCGCGTACGTGTGGAACCCTGGGGCCCCGCTCGTCGAACTGCGCGGACCCGCGCCACGGGCAGCGGTCCGGCTGCGTTTCAGCCCAGACAGCACGCTCGTCGCCACCGTCGGCGACGATCCCATCGTGCGCGTCTTCGATGCGAAGGGCGGCGCACTCGTGCGCACGCTGACGTTGACGAAGCGCCAATTGGACGTGGCCTGGAGTCCCGATGGTTCGCGCATCGTCTCGTCCGCCAGCGGCTTCGCGTACACCTGGTTCGCATGCGCGCGGCCGGACACCTTTGACCTCGCCGGACACACGGGCGCTGTCCGCGCGCTGCGCGTCGCGGCGGACGGAACGCGCTTCGTTTCGGCTTCGTCAGACGGGACGGCCCGAATCTGGACTGTCGCGGACGGATCGCTCGAGCACGTCCTCGGCGGCGAGGACGCAGGGGCCCGAGGACTTCGTCGGCCGCTCGTCGACGCACGCTTCGCCGCGCACGACGCGTACGTCGTCGCGCTCGACGAGGACGGCGTTTCGACCGCCTTCGACGCACGAACGGGCGCGCGGATCGCCGAGCTGCGCGCGCAGGAGGGTCCCCTCGCGTCCTTGCAGACGAGCGCGAACTCGACGAGCACGGTCCTCGTCGCGGAGAACGGCCGCGCGCTCGTGTGGGACCTCGCCACTCCGGAATCGCCGCCGATCCGCCTCGATGCCGATCGCGACGACGGCCGTACGACTTGCGCGGCCTTCCTCGCGAATGGCACGCGCATCGCACTCGGTTCGTCGACCGGCCGAGTGCGTGTGTTCGATGCGAGCAACTTGAAACTCGAGTCCGAGTTCGGCGTCGGCCGGAGCGACGCGAAGGCCTCGAGTATCGTCGCGCTGGCCGTATCGACGCGCGGTGACGAGCTCGCCGTAGGCGGCGCGGATCGTTTCGTGCGCTTTCGTCGGCCAGGGGATACGCGCGATTCGCGGCCCGAGCAGTTCATCTTCTACTTGCGCGCGCTCGAATGGGACCCGTCGGGCTCACGTGTGCTCGCGTTGGCCGCGCAGCCGGGGACGAAGGCCGTGCGCGTCGTCGATCTCGCCGGCAGCACGACGGTGATGCCGCACAACGCGCACCGCGCAAATATCACGTGCGCCGCGTTCTCGGCCGACGGCGAGCGCGTCCTGACGGGTGCGACGGACGGCAGCCTCTTCGTCTGGAGCGCACGCGACGGATCCCCGGTCGTCCAGCGCAGCGACCTCGGATCCGGCGTCGTGAGCGCCGTCTTCCTCGAGCGTGCCGACGGATCGTCGGTCGCGGCCGGTCTCACGGACGGTCGCGTGCGCGTCTGGCCGCTCGACCCGCTCGCCGCGGCGCGACGTCGGCAGCCGCGCGAATTGTCGGACTGGGAGCGCAAACGGGAGAGCGCCCTGGCCGCTCCACTGCCCTTCGACTGAAGTTTCCGCGCTTTTCGCTCCACGCTCGCCGGCACCGAGTCACATGAGTCGAACCCGCGGGGTCGATCGACGAACGATCGCAACCTGGGGGAACACGCGCGGAGCGCC
>JBBQCC010000209.1:0-8166 GCA_038318285.1 Planctomycetota bacterium
GCCGGCGCCTGCATCCCACGGTGTCGCGAAATCCAGGTCGGGGCCGTACGCACTGCTCGAGCGCGCGTACATGGCCGTACTCGGCTTCTCGATGCGGCACCGCTGGATCGTCGTGCTGCTCGCGATCGTGACAGTCGCCTCCGCCGTCCCGATCTACCAAGGCGTGAAGCAGGAGTACGCACCGACCAATGTCGACGAAGCCGAGTTCGAGGTGACCGTGAGCGGTCCCGAGGGCGCGAGCTTGCACGCGATGGACGGCGCGATGAGACGCGTCGAGGCCATTCTGGCCGAAACGCGCGGTGTCGAGGCCGTGCTGACGACGACCGGCGGCGGGTTCATCTCGCAGGTCAGCCGCGGCCAAGTCTACGTGCGCATGGTGCCGCACGAGGGCCGCGTGCCCTCCGTCTCGCGCTTCTTCCGTGAACTGCTGCACGGGACACCGGGCAAAGCGTTCGAGGGCAACTACAGCCAGGGCGACGTCATGCGCGCTGTGCGCGCACGGCTCGCGGAGTTGCCCGACGTGCGCTGCTCCGTGCGCAACATCCAGACGTTCAACTTGGGCGGCGGGCCGTTCGAGATCGACTTCTCCATCCTCGGGCCCGACCTCGAAACGCTGGCGGCGTACGGCGAGGAACTGCGCGATCGCGCGAAGAAACTGGGCGGCATCGAGGACGCCGACACCACGTTGCGCCTCGA
Source organism: Planctomycetota bacterium (assembly GCA_038318285.1). GTDB lineage: Bacteria > Planctomycetota > UBA1135 > UBA1135 > JAEUHZ01. Next base: position 697 of record JBBQCC010000209.1, read on the forward strand.
TCGGCCGGAGCTGCGCGCGCGTATCGACCGCGAGCGCGCGGCGGATCTCGGTGTGTCCGTGCAGGACCTCGCCGCGACGCTGCGCCTGGCCGTCGGCGGCGAGGAACGCGCGTCGCGCTATCGCGACGATGCCATCGGCGAGGACTACGACGTACAGATCCGGCTGCGTGAAGAGGACCGCGCCGACACGACACACATCGCAGACCTGTGGGTGCCGGCCGCGGACGGGCGGCTCGTTCCGCTGACCTCCGTCGCGCACCTCGAGACCGCGACCAGCGCGTCGCGTATCGATCGTCTGGATCGTCAGCGTCAGGTCTCCCTGCGCGCTTCCGTCGGCGAAGGTTACGCGCTGGCCGACCGTTTGGAAGCGCTGCGCGGCGCCGCGCAAGCCATGAACATGCCGCCCGCCTACACGACGCGACTCTCGGGGCGCGGACGCGAATTGGAGCGCACGATCACGGAGTTCCTGTGGGCGTTCCTGCTGTCCGTCGTCCTGATGTACGTGATCCTCGCGAGCCAGTTCGAGAACCTGATCCACCCGCTGACGATCCTCCTGTCGCTGCCGCTGTCGGTCCCGTTCGCGCTGTGGTCGCTCGACGCGACGGGCAACACGCTGAACCTGTACTCCGCGCTCGGCATCCTCGTCTTGTTCGGCGTCGTGAAGAAGAACGCGATCCTGCAGGTCGATCACACGAACCAGTTGCGACGCGCCGGAATGGAACGGCGCGCGGCGATCTTGCAAGCGAACCGCGATCGGCTGCGGCCCATCTTGATGACGACGTTCGCGCTCGTCGCGGGCATGCTGCCGCTGTGGCTGGGTACGGGTTCGGGCGCGGAGGAGCGACGCACGATCGCCGTGGTCGTCATCGGCGGGCAGACGTTGTCGCTGCTCTTGACGCTGATCGTGACGCCCGTCGCGTACAGCCTGTTCGACGACATCGGCGCGCGTTTTCGGCGCCCGACGCGCGGACGAGGCTAGCCCAGCGGCTTGACGGCGATGTCGCCGTTCACGACCAGCTGACAACCCAGGCGCGCGCCCTTCACGTCGGTGCACATCTCGAGCGTCTCCATCTCGTCCTGCGACGGCGGCTGGACGTTCTCGGCGCCGGACGTGAAGGTCAGGACGCACGTGCCGCAACTTCCGACGGTGCAGCCGAAATCGTGCGGAGCGTCCTCGTCCTGGCAGGCCTTCAAAAAGGACCCACCGGCGGGAACTTGGATCGAGGAACCGTCGCGGACGAATGTGATCGTGGGCATGGGCGCGGAAGTGTACGCACTCCGCGCGAGGCTGGGGAGAGCGCGCATCGTGATGGTTGGCAGGCGCGCTCGGTTCCTGCACAGTGCGTCCTGCCATGCGCCAGCCGATCCCCCATCCCGAGTTCCCCTCCGACGTCGACGTGCCCGGGCCGCGGCCCGCCGAGGGGCGCGGGACGGGCACGCGCGTGTGGCTCGTCCGACACGCCGAGGTCCACGTGGATTTCGAGAGCACGGCCTACGGAGACGCGGACGTGCCCCTGTCGCCGGTCGGTGAGGAACAGACGCGCGCCATGGGTCGCCACTTCGCGCACATGCCGATCACGATCGTGATCGCGTCGCCGCTGATTCGCGCACGCGCCATGGGGCTCGCGATCGCCGAGAACGCGCGCGCGAAGATCGAGTTCGACGCCGGGCTGAAAGAAGTCAGCCGCGGCACGTGGCAGGGCCTCCCGACCGCCGAATTCCGCGAACGCTGGACGGCCGATCGCGCGTCCTTCGTGCGCGATCCATGGAACTGGAAGGGTCACGGCGGCGAGAGTGACGCCGAGCTGTTCGTGCGCGGCTGGCCCGTCGTCGAGCGCGCGCTCACGGTCGCGCGCGGCGGCACGGCGGTCATCGCCAGCCACTACAACTTGATCCGCTCACTCGTCACCGGCGCGCTGGGGCTGAGCGCGCGCGAGAGCTTCGCGTTCCGCAATCGCCCGGCGCACGCGACCCTGCTCGTGGACGCACCCGGCGGATGGCGCGTGGACGCGCGCGATACGGCCGACCCGGCCCTGGCGCCGGCGCGCTGAGTGCCTGCAAGGAAGTCGAGCGTACAGGCGCTCAGCCCGATCCGATCCAGCCCCACACGCATCGGAATCCCAAAAACAGCGCAGCGGCAACCCGCCGCGACGAGTCGCTTGCGGCCAGCGCGAACAGCCGCGAAGGCAGCTGCACGATCCGCGGTGACGCCTTGCGCCATGCTGCAGCGGGCGACCACACCCGAACTCGAGCCATCGCGGTCGTCGTGGCACGCGATCCGGAACGAGCAGCGCTCGCGTTCACCCATCGAGGGATCCCATCGAGTGTCGCCTGGACAACGATTCGATCGTCAGGGAAGGCCAGCTGCGGACCTGGATCCCAGAGGTTCGTGAACCACCCGGACCGAGTCCCCGGAATCCATTCCGTACGGTGTCAGACACCGTACGGATCAACGAACGGTGTAACCGCGACGTCGCAACTCGGCGGCCGTCGTCGGATCTGCCGCGGCCTTCACGCGGCCCTGCAGGATCGAACGCGCGCGCTCGATCCAACCCGACCACGTCGTGAGGTCCGCGCCCAGCCGCGCGTGCGCGGCGTCGACGCCCTCCTCGGTCAAGCTGCGCTGCGGAGTCCGCGCCTCCATGCGCTCGACCGCGGCCGCGTCCGCCGGCGCATCGCCGCCGAACCAAGTCCGCGCGAGGAAGGGGCTCGCGCACTCGCCCGGTCGCTCCCGCGCGAGGATCCAGTGCGGATCGATCACCGCGACGCCGCGCAGGAATCCGCCTGTCGCGTGCGCGATCGAGCGCGCCGGGGCCGCGCCTTCGTCCGACATCTGCGCCAAGTGGCTGACACCCGTCATCGATTTGGGGACGCGCAAACCGTGCAACTCGAGCAGCGTCGGCGCGATGTCGGACAGGCTCGTGATGCCGTCGACGCGCGCGCCGCGTTGCATCACGACGTCCACCGCGGGTCGCACGACGACCGGCACGCGCAGGTCCGCTGGCGTCAAGCCGCCCGTGTCGAGGAACAGTCCGCCTTCGCCGAACGAGACGCCGAACGTGCCGACGATGACGATCGTCGTGTTCTCGAGGCGGCCCATGCGCCGCAGGCGCTCGAGCAAGCGACCGAGCTTCGAGTCGAGGTGCGAGATCGCTCCGTCGTAGCGCAGCTCGTATTCGCCGAGCGTGCGCGGGAAGCCCGCCCAACGCGGCCGCGGGATCGCGAAGAATGCGTGGTCGCCCTCCGCGACCGGCGGCATTTCGGCGAGACCCGGCCGCGGCTCGTACAGCGTCTCCCACCGGTCGTCGCCGCCGCGTCGCTCCCACACGCGCTCGAGATCGTTCACATGGAGGTAGGCGAACCAGTCGGCGCCCGCGGATCGGCCACCGAGCCAGTGCAGGAACTTCGTCGCGACGCCTTCGAAACCCAGCTCGAGCTCGGGGTCGACCGCGTCCTCGCGGTACCCGCCGAACGTCTGGAAACCGCGCGCGACACCGCGGATCTGCGCGACGGCCGGGTGGTCGGCGAAACCCGCGGTCTCGAAACCCTGCGCGAGGAATTCCTGCGCCAGACTCGGCATGCCGTCGGGGACGAGCCAACCGGTCAGGTCGCTGGCCGGTCCCTTCTGCGCGAGCCCCGGTCGGTGCGCGAGTCCCGGATCACAACCGGTCAGCAGCGCGAGGTGCGCCGGCAACACGTCCGGTGACGCGCTCCACGCGTCGGTGAACACGACGCCCTGCTCGGCGAGCCGGTCGATCGCGGGCGTCGTCGGCCGGTCGTATCCCAGCGCCGAGACGTGATCCACGCGCAACGCGTCGATGGCGATGACGAGCACGCCGCGGCTGCGACGCGCATCCGCGGGCCTCGGCCCGCACGCCAGCGTGAGGGCGACGAAGCCGAGGAATGCGAGCGAGGTGCGCGCGACCTGCATGGCGGGACGCTGGCGGATGCGCGGGCGGGATGCAAGCGGGCGGACCGGGTTCTGGTGGACAGGCCCACCGAACTCGCGCGGCTCGACCGCCGATCAGCGCACGAGCGCGAACACCGCCCGTTCGCCGACCCAGCCCTCCGTTCCGTCCCCGAGACGGACCTTGGCCCAACCCGGCAGCGCGTCGATGGTCTCGACCTCGGTGCCGAGTGCGGCCTCCCCCACGACGGCCGCGTCGTTGCGCGGCTCGCTGCGGACGAGCGCTTTGCCGTCCTCCACGACGAGCGCCGGGTGGTCGACACGGGTCCAGGCGGTGTGCAGCGCGGGCGCGGCGCACAGTGCGGCGAAGCCCGCCCCGCCGAGCACCAACCAGCGGGCGGTGCGTCCGCCGCGCAGCGCCTCGAAGGCGAGCGCGGCACCGAATCCGACCAGCCCGATCAAGGTCAGCCAGTGCGACTCCGATCGCGTGAACGCGGTCAGCAGGCGTCGCACGGTCGCGCCCAGGTCACCGCGGTCGGCGGGCTCGAGCTCGGCCGCGCGACGCGCGCGCTCGAGGTTCGTCCACGTGTCGGCGTCGCGCGGACGCAGGCGCAGCGACGCGGTGAACCAACCGACGGCTTCGGCCGTGTGTTCCTCGCGGAACGCCAAGTTGCCGAGGTCGTAGAGGATGCGCGCGCGCTCATCGCCTTCGACACGCGGCTCGGCGGCCAGAACGGCCAGCCAACCCTCTCGCGCTGCGGCGAGGTCGCCCGCGCGGTACGCGGCGACAGCCGTAGCGTCCCGCGGTTCCGGCCTCGACGCGGCTTGCGCGCGAGCGGACAGCGAGCACGCACAGACGGCGGCAACGAGAACGATCCAGGTGAGTATTCGATTCCGCATCACAGTCCTCCTGCCGCAACGCGGTCCGCGAGCGTCAACACTTCGCGATCGTCCAATTTGGACGCACCTCCGCCGCCCCAAATCGCGGCGTCGAGCCGCGCGAGCAATTGACGCAGCGCGGCCGCATCCTCGACGGCGATACGCGGCGCGTCGTCTTCGCGGGATCGCGTCCACGCGACCGGATCACGACCGGCCCAGGCCTCGGGCGTTTCGCCACTGCGGGCGGCCAGGAAGGCGTGCACGGCGCTCGCCTGTTCGTCGGGCGTGCGCGCGAGGCGCAATGCCCGTTCGAGGTCGCGCCGAGCACGACGCCGCGCTCGTGCGCGCGGCGCGTCGGGATCACCGCGGCGACGCACGAACGTGCGCAATACGAACCACGCGACGAGCAGCTCTGCTCCGCCGGCCAGCAGCGCTCGCCCGCTCGGCGCCCACGGGCGTACCGCCGATTCCGGGCGCGTCTGGATGTCGCGCAGGTCCGTCATCGCAGCCGCAGCCGATTCCGGCGTCGACAGGCCGGTCGCGCCGACGAGCGGGCGCACGCGGATCGGCACCGGTTTCGTCGCGACCGTCGCGTACTTGCCCGACTTCGTGTCGAACACGGAGAGCGGCACGGGCGGGATCTCGGTGATCGCCGCGTCGATCGGCGCGAGGTCGTACGTGACCGCGCGACGGTTCGGCGTCTTGCGATCCTGTGTGCCGTAGACGCGGAAGCCGCGGAACGCGTCGAGGCGCGCCAGGTCGGGCACGTCGAAGAACTCGAGGTTGCCCTCGCCCGTCCACTCTACGGTCAACTTGATCGAGTCGCCGGCGACGACGTCGCGTCGATCCGCGATCGCGCTGGCTTCGAACGTGCCGACGCCGCCGGACCAGTCGATCGGTCGGCCGGCCTCCGGGATCGGCTTCACGAGGACGTCGAACGCGGGTGCGCGCTTGAAGTTCGAGAAGTCGTCGGAGCCTCCGCCGAGCAAGCGCGAGAAGCCGTCGCCGCGGTGGCCGAACTCGAAGTGGCTCGCAGGGAACGTGAACGAACCCGAGCGCGTCGCGACAAAGCGCTTCTGCACGCGCAGCACGTAGAAGTTCGCGTTGCCGACCTTGCGCGTGCCGAAAGCCTCGACTTCCAGCTCTTGGCGCGAGTTCAACAGGATCTTGCCCGCGGAACGGCCGCTCGGAATGGGCACGTCTTCCAACTCGACGAGCCCGCCGAGTTCGCCCAGCCAGGGCAGCGCCAAGTCGTAGCGGTTCAATCGGCCCTGGATCGCTGTGTCGAAACCGAGGCGGATCACCAGCGTGAACGGCTGTCCCTGCCAGACCTCAGACGGCGCTTCGATCTCCAGCAACCCCAGTTCGTCGCCGCGGAAGTCTTCATCGGCCAGCAGGCGCAGTTCGCGCGTCACGAGGTCGCGACCGTCGGCGCGTACGGTGAACGGCGGGATGACGTACTCGCCCTTCTTCAGAGGCTGCACCGCGATGCGCCACTTCAGCGAAACCTTGCTCGACATGCGGCCGTTCACGATCTCGGTGTAGCTCGTCATGCCCGGAGGCCCGACGGGACCGAAGCGCAAACCCTCGACGGTCGGCAGCGTGCCGATCTCGCCGGCTTGCGCGTTCTCGACCTCGACGTAGAGCGACGCCTGCGCGCCCAGCTTCACCGTGATCGGATCGATGTGCGCCTTCACGGTCGGCACGCGTTGCGCCGACGCGAATCCGCACATCAGGACCAAGACGACTGCGACGCGCAGCGCGCGCACGAATCTGAATTCCATGATCACCAGTCCTTCTCCACCGACACCTTGCGCATCCGCTTCAGCCGTTCCTGGAGCTCCTGCTGGATGTCGTCGATCTTCTGGAGGCGCTCGAGCAGTTGGAGCATCTCCTCCTTGCTCATCTTGGGTTGATCCTGCGGATCGACCGGCTGCGGCTTCGGCGCGTCCTCTTCGTCCTTGGGCTCGTCCGCGGGCTTCGGCTCGTCGGGCTTCTTCTCGTCCTGTTTCGCTTCGTCCTTTTTCGGATCCTGCTCGGGATCCTGAGGCTTTGGCTCGTCGGGCTTCTGCTGATCCTTCGAGTCGTCCTTCTGCTTGTCCTTGTTCGGATCCTTCGACGAGTCCTTCTTGTCCTGGTCGTCCTTCTTCTCTTGCTCCTGCTTCTTCTTCTCCTCCTCGCGCTTCTTCTCGATCTCGTCGAGTTCGCGCAAGCGGCGCTGGACCAGCTCGACGTTCGCCTGCGTGTCGGCGTCGTGCCAGTCGAGACGTAGCCGATCGACGAAGCGCTCACGCGCGGCGAGGTACGCGGCGCGCGCCAGCTTCAGCGGATCCGGCGGTTCCGGCTGCTTGGCTCCCGGCGCAGCAGGGGCGGGCGGCGCTGTCGGCGGCGGCGCCGGTTGGCCCGAAATCTCGGGGAGCTTCGCGCGCTGCTCCTCGCCGGCATCGAACGCCAGCAACCCCTGGTCGTAGGTCGCGTCCAGGCGCAACTCGCCCGGTCCGGCGAGCAAGCGCGCGCTCTCGAACGCGACGCGCGCATCTTCGCGGCGCGTCTCACGCTCGCCGTCTTCGTTGGCGCGTTGCGCGCCGAGCGTCAGTGCGACGCCGCGCGCGTACTGCGCCTCGGCCCGGACCTCGGGTGGCGGCCCCATCAGGTCCAGGTGGTCGCCGAGCGACTCCAGCGCG
>JBBQCC010000210.1:0-8144 GCA_038318285.1 Planctomycetota bacterium
CCAACTTGTTCGCGGCGATCTCGGCCGGCATCGGTGCCCTGTGGGGCCCGCTGCACGGCGGAGCGAACCAGGCCGTGATCGAGATGCTGGAGCAGATCGACCGCGTCGAAGGCAGCGCCGACAAGTTCATCGCCCGCGCGAAGGACAAGCAGGACACGGCGCGCCTGATGGGCTTCGGCCACCGCATCTACAAGAACTACGACCCGCGCGCGGCCGTCCTGAAGAAGACGTGCACGCAGGTCATCAACAAGCTGGGCACGTCGAGCAGACTTCTCGAGATCGCGATGCGCCTCGAGGAGATCGCGCTGTCCGACGAGTACTTCGTCAGCCGCAAGCTGTACCCGAACGTCGACTTCTATTCGGGCGTCATCTACAAGGCGCTCGGCATCCCGACGAACATGTTCACGGTGATGTTCGCGATGGGCCGCCTGCCGGGCTGGGTCGCGCACTTCCTGGAGATGCGTCGCGACCCCGAGTTCCGCATCGGACGCCCGCGCCAGGTCTACACGGGCGCCACGAAGCGCGCGTACGTCGGCATCGACCGCCGGGGTTGATCGGGGCCGTTGATGCCGACCCGTTGATTCCGACTCGTTGATTCCGACCCTTTGAACCGACGCGCCCGTACGCCCTTGGCGTGCGGGCGCGTTGCCTAGGTACCTTGCGTCCGATCGCCGTCCGTTCCCGCGTCGTTCGTCCCTCTGCCCCAACCCGCGTGCACCAAACCGTGTGCACCGATCGCCATGGATCCGACTCCGCACTCGATCGAGACCGCTTTGAAAGCCGTGTCGCCGGACGCGCCCCGTCCGGCTTTTCACCTGGCGTTCCCGGTCCGGGACCTCGCCGCGACGCGCGCGTTCTTCGTCGACCTCCTCGGCTGCCGCGTGGGCCGCACCAACGCGCAGTGGATCGACTTCGACCTCGGCGGCCACCAGATCTCGGCGCACCTGAAGCCCGAGGCCTGTCGCGCGGAAGCGACGAACGAGGTCGACGGCGACGGCGTCCCGGTCCGCCACTTCGGACTCGTGCTCGCGTGGCCTGCTTGGCACGCGCTCGTCGAGCGGCTGCGCGCATCCGGAACGAATTTCCGCATCGAGCCGAAGATCCGTTTCCCCGGCGCGGTCGGTGAGCAGGCGACGTTCTTTCTCGAGGACCCCAGCGGAAACGCGCTCGAGTTCAAATCGTTCCGCGATCCGACGCGCCTCTTCGCGCGCGAACAGCGTGCAGAAATTCCGTAATCCACGGAACATGACACCGACGCGCTGCGCCCGGCGCACGATCGGACTCGCGGCGTAAAGAACGCACGCGAACTCGAGCCGTTTTCCAGCATCCCCGTAGTCGGCGCGCGCGTAGGAACTATCGAGCGAGAATGCGAACTCCTGCGATCATGGCGGCGCTCCTGGCGGCCGCAGTCTCCTTCGAGATACCACCGTCTTCCGGAACCGCCGGTCCGGTCCCGGTCGTGCTCGTCCTCGAGCGCACGGACGCTGCGGTGCGCGCGGAAGGGCTCGTCGCGCGTCGCACGGCGGTGTACGCGGACGGCAGCGTGCTCTTCACGCGCGGCTGCCCCACGTTCGGCCGCGGGCACCTCGACGCGCGCGCGCTGTCCGAGCTGGCTGGACGTGTGGCGGCAGCGCGCCTGTCCGACTTGCCCGAGGTGGTCGAAGCGCGCGCCGATTGGTTCGATGTCGGCAACGCCTCGTGCTCCCTCCAGTGGTCCGCGTCGGGCACCACCGAGGTGCGGATCGAGGGCGACCTGCGACCGGCGGGACCGGATCGCGCGCTGGCTCCGCACGGCTTCGTGGAAGTCCTGGAGTACCTCGAGTCGATCCCGCTGCAGCAGGATCCGGTCGACCTCGCGCCCGACGCCGACGTGCACGTTACCGCGATCGACTTCGCCCTCGAGCCTTGGACTGATGTCGAAGCGTCGCCATTCGCCGCGCTCGTCGAACTCGAGCCGATCGAGTGGCCCACGGCCCTGCCCGCGCCGCGCAACGGGTCCTTCCGCGCCGAGGGATCCACCGCGCGTGACCTGTTCGAGGCGGCGCGGCTCGCACAGCCCGTGCGCTGGGACGGCCGGTCGTGGCGACTGCGCGCACGCCTCTTGTTCCCGCACGAGACCCGCGCGGCGACGGCGACCGGCCCGACCGAGACGCCCCAGCACGGCTGAGGGCCGCAGGTCCGCGCACCGCCCCCGATTGCGAGTCGATGCGACGCGCGTGGAAGGTTTGGGGTGGCTAACGGGATTCGAACCCGCGACCCCCAGGACCACAACCTGGTGCTCTAACCGACTGAGCTATAGCCACCGACCAAGGGCGGCAGAGGATCGTCGCGGCACGCGTCGAAGTCAATCCCCCGCCCGCTCGGCTGCTAGTCTTTCGGGGTGATGGAGACAGGACCGAACCCGCCCCGATCCGGACCGGACGATCCGGCGCCGAAGAGCTTCGGGAACATGGGCGACCACCACTGGTCGCGGGCGCGGGACGGGTCGAACCGCGAGGCCCTCGACTACTACCGCGAGCGCTCGAAAGCTCCCGGCGTGGCCGAGGGCGGCGGCGCGCGCAACATGTACTGCATGCACTGCGACGGCGTCATCCCGCTGGGCGCGGACCTCGTCGTGTGCCCGCATTGCGCGCGCCCTCTGGAGGGCGACGTGAAGCGCTACTTCAACTGGGTCGAGATCGACCGCGCGCCGAGCAGCGACATGCGCGCACTGTGGCCGATGTTCGCGGCGATCGTCGGCGCGTTGATCGTCCTGGGCGTCCTGGCGTGGTGGCTGTTGAGCCGCGGAGGCGACGCGTGAGCGACCAACACGCACGTCGTTTCGCGCGTCAGACACGGTTTGCGCAGTTGGGTGTCGACGGACAGGCGCGCCTGGCTTCGAAGCGCGCGTTGCTCGTCGGTTGCGGCGCGTTGGGTGGTGCGATTGCGCAATCGCTGGTGCGCAGCGGCATCGGCAGCCTGGTACTCGTCGACCGCGACGTCGTCGAGGAGTCGAACTTGCCGCGACAAGTCTTGTTCGAGGAAAGACACGCGCGCGAGTCCGTGTTGAAGGCGGAAGCGGCGCGTGAATCGCTCGCGCGCATCGGCGGGCCGACACAGGTCGAAGCGCACGCGGCGCACGTCGACGTCGACAATCTGGGGGAGCTCGCAGCGAACGCCGATCTCGTGCTCGACGGCACGGACAACCTGGAGACGCGCTACCTCGTCAACGACTTCTGCGTCGAAGCGAACGTGCCTTGGATCTACGGCGGCGTCGTGGGATCGGGCGGGCTCGTGTTGCCGGTGTTGCCCGGCGTCGGTCCGTGCCTGCGCTGCGTGTTCCCCGAAGCGCCGCCGCCGGGAGTGCTGCCCACGTGCGAAACCGCCGGCGTGCTGCAGCCCGCGGTCGCGTTCGTCGCCGCGCTGCAGGCGGGTCTCGCGCTGCGCATCCTCGCCGGACGCACGCCGCTCGTTCCGCGGCTCGTCGAACTGGACGCGTGGGACGGCCGCGCACGCGAGATCGAGCTGGCGCGCGTCCCCGACTGCCCCTGCTGCGGCGCGCGCGATTTCGCCTATCTGCGCGCCGCGCGGACGCAACGCGCCGTGAAGCTGTGCGGTCGCGGCAGCGTGCAAGTGCGCGCGGCGCGCACGAAGCCCGACCTCGCGGTGCTGGCGCAGCACCTCGCGGGCATCGCGCGTGACGTGCGTCACCAGGGCGCGATCCTGCGCTTTTCGATCGAGGCCGAACGCTTCACGCTGTTCGCCGACGGACGCGCGCTGATCGAGGGCACCGAGGACGAGGACCGCGCGCTGGCCCTGTACGACCGCTACGTCGGCGCATGAGGCTCAGGCTCGTCGTCCTGGCCGCGGGCGCCAGCGCGCGCCTCGGGACGTGCAAAGCGCTGGTCGACCTGGGCGGGCAATCGCCACTCCAGCGCTTGCTCGATGCCGGCCGCGCGCTGGACGCGCACCCCCTCGTCGTCGGCGGTGCCGATCACGACGCGATCGCGCGCGCGGCGCCCGCACACGCCGAGGTGATCCGCAACGCCGACTGGAGCGCGGGACGCTCGGGCGGGATCGTGCTCGCCGCCGCGGCTCGGCCCGGATGTGATCTGTGCCTCGCGCCCGTCGACGTACCGCTCGTCCCGGCGGAAGTTTTCGACGCGCTCGCCGACGCTTGGTCGCGCGCGGGCGAACCCGCGTGCGGCTGGGCGGCACCGTACGTGAGAGTCGACGGCGGCGAGCGCGCGCACGGCCACCCGATCGTGATCGGACGCGATCTGGCGGCGCTCCTCGCCACGTTCGGGAAAGATGTTCCGCTGCGAGCGTTGCGCGCGCGGGCCGATCCGGTGCTGTCGATCCAGGTCGACAGCACCGCCATCCTGGACGACCTGGACGATCTTGAGGACCTGGCGGCACTGCGGCGTCGCATTTCCTAGACGCGTCCCTCCATTCCGCACCTGAAGAGGTCCGATACCGAGCGGACCCCATGAGTTTCCAGGGAGATGTCGGCGGGATCGGCCTCGCCGATCTGTTGCAGAGTTTGGCTCGCGGCCGGTCGGGCGTGCTGTCCTTGCATTCCAAGGACGGTTTGCGCGCCACGTTGGGCGTCGAGGACGGCCGTCTGCACCTCCTGCCGGAACCCGACGAGGATCCGGAGAACTGGCGCAAGCTCGCGCGCATCGCCTGGGTCGACGAGCCCGAGACGCTCGTCGACGTGCTGCGCATGGAGGAGATCGCGCGCGCGCGTCGCCTCGAGGCGCTGTACTGCCTCCTCGATTCGAACACCGTCCACTTCCGTTTCGCGCCCGGGCCCGTTCCCAAGAAGCCCGAGGGCAGCGCCATCGGCGCGTCGGAACAGGGTCTCGAGAGGCGCGGTCCGGGACGCGACTCCGTGTGGTGCGGGGCCATGCCCATCGAGGGCATGCTGCTCGAGTACGCGCGCCTCAAGGACGACTGGGACAGCCTCGAAACGACGTGGCGTGAAGCCGACAACGTCGTGTTGCAGCGCCTCGACTCGGGCGCGATGAAGGGCGACGTACAGTCGCTGCATTCCGCCTGCAACGGCACGTCGAGCCTGCTGGAGATCTCCGACCGCCTGGGCTGGCCCGCGCGCCAGACGCGGATCATCGCCCTCAAGGAACTGCGGCGCGGCGCGCTGCGTTTCTCGACACCGCCCGAGCTGCTGTACCTCGTCCAGCACGAGCTCGCGCGCACCGAGACCGAACGCGCGGTGTCGCGTCTGCGCTCTTGGCTCGAGGTCGCGCAGGGCGGGCCGCTCGCCGAGGTCGATGCACAGGGATTCCAAGCCGAGTGGAGCGCAGGGACACTCCAGCCCGTAGTCAGCGCGCTGCCGGCGCGCAATGGACGCTCGTTCCTCCGTCGACTCGACCACACCGGCGCGACGCCCCACGCAGCCCTCGCGCGCTGGAAGGATTTCGTTCGCGAGAAGGCGAACGACCGCACGGCACAGATCCGACTGATCGCCTGGCAACTGCGCGCGTCGGTAGATCCGAACATTCCCGGCGTGCGTGACTTGCTCGCGCTGTCGCGGGCGTTGTTGCGCGAAAACAAGCGCCTAGCCGCCGCGTCGATCCTGCGCATCGCGGCCGCGCGATCGCCCGAAACCGCGCACGTCCGTCTCGAGATCGGTCACGCGATGGTCCAGGCCGGCATCGCCATCGAGGCGACGCCGTTCCTGCTCGACGTGATCCGCCCGATCCTCGACGCCGGTCGCAGCGAAGAGGTCCTGCCGGCACTGCGCTCCTTGAGCGAAGCGCTGCCGGAGAACCGGGACATCCGGCGGATGTACTTGAAGGCGCGCGCGCACGCCGTGCAGCGCACGCTGGTCAAGAAACACTCGATCGTGACGTTCTCGGTCCTCATCGCGCTGTCGGTCGGCGCCGTCGTTCAGTACACCTCGCACCGTCAGCTCGAGAAGCAACTCGGCAGCGTCATGGACCTTGTCCAGGATCCGGCCGCGGCCCTCATGGAGCTGGAAGCGAACTTCCCCGACGACGCGTCGTCGCGTGTCATCGCATTGCGCGCCGACCTCGAGCAGCGCAAGCGTCAGATCGAGGTCGCCGTTCGCACCGCGTGGACGGACGAATACAACGGCGCGGCGCTCGAGTGCACGCTGGGTGACATGCAACTCGGCCTGCGCCGGGCGCTGGCGCTGCCCACGGCGCCCATGATCGCTCCCGGCGAGGAGCCCCTGCCCCTCGTGTCCGACCTGTACAACGGCCTCGCGGCGCGACTCGACGCGCAAGTGGCCCAGCTCGACGTCGCGATCGAGGACACGCAGGCACAGATCAACGCCGAGGCTCGCGTCCTCGCGACGTTGAAGGACCTCGAGGAGACGATCGACGCCAAGGCCCCCGCGCCCGCCCGCGAGTTCGAAACGCGCGTGGCCGACTTGGAGAAGAAGGTCTCGGCCCGCGGCGAAGCGCGCGCCACTGCGCGCACGCAGCGCGTCAGCCGCGAGAACGTCGCGCACCAGGACGTGCTCGTCAACACAGCTCGCGCACACAAGACCGCAGGCGACTACAAGCGTGCGCTGGAGGTCTACCGCGAACTCTTGAAGACGGATCCGACGGGCAAGCTGGCCGAGATCCTCGCGCGCGAGATCGCCGAGGTCGAAGCGCTCGTGCAAGCCCTGGCCGACGGACGTCAACTCGCGCTGGATGGGCGTCAGTCGGAGGCGCACAAGCGCCTCAAGGACGCGAAGATCGACGCGGACGGATATCTGCTCCCCTGGACGGTCGTCACGGTGCCGCCGGGCGCCCGCGCCACGCTGCCGGATGGCTCGAAGCGCGTCACGCCGTTCACGCTCGAGACGACCTGGAAAGAGAGCGTCGCGTTCACGCTCGAACTGGACGGCTACGAGCCGCGCCGCATCGTCAACGAACACCCCGCCGACGTGAACGTGACGCTGTCGCGGCTGCCCGAGCGCGCTTGGTCCACGGCCGGTCGCGTCGAAGCCCCGCCCGTCGCCGTCGGCGACGACCACGTCGTCGTGGACCGCAGCGGCGGCATTGCGCGCCTCTCGCGCCGCGGAACGGCCGTGTGGGAATCCAAGTTCTCCTCGCTGGGCGGCATCGCGCGCGCACCGGTGTTCTTGCCCAGCCACCCCGGACACCTCCTGGTCGTCTCCGAGGACGGCGACGTCTGGATCGTGGATGCCAACACGGGCGCCGTCGACGGACCGTGGTCCGCCGGTTCGCCCCCGGCCGCCGGGCCGCTGTCCGCGCCGGACAGCGTCGTCGTGCAGTTCCGCGACGGGCGCACGTTCTCTTGGACGGAACGCTTGCTGCCGACCGAAGTCGACGCCACCGCGCTGAAGGGCCCCGTCGAGGGCAACCGCGGTTCCGACGCCGGACTCACCGTGCTGCGTCGGCGCGCGAGCTCGGCGACCTCGTTCTCGAGCCCCTCGGGCATGTACACGCTCGAGATCGGCGACCACCTCTTCGTCCTGCGCTCCAACGCCCCCCCCGACGCGCGCCCGGGGAAACCGACGGAGGCCGGTGCGAATGCGAGCGGGAAACCGGCGAAACCCGGAGACGCCCCGACGACGAGTCGCAGCCAAGTGATCGCGAACGTCCGCCGCTCCGGCGAGTGGACCTACATCGCCTGGGAGGCGCCGAACGTCGCGATCCCGCACGGTCGCGTCTGGATTTCCGACGAAGCGGGCTTGCGCGCGTTCACGCCCTGACGTGGAGCCGAGCGGCGTGCTCGGCTAGTCTGCGTCGGATGTCGCGCCTTCTCGTCACGATCCTGTGGGCTGGTGGCTGCTCGGCACTCGTCGCGGGTGTGCTCGCCGGTTGTGCCAGCGCAGCTCGCGAGGACGCGATCCCGTCGACCCCCAGCGACGGCGCGGCACGCGCAGCATCACCGCGCACCCTGAGCGGAGCACAAGCCCCACACTCGGACCCGGACCCGGGCGTGCCGGCCGGGTACGCAACGGCTGCGCAGGCCGCCGTCGAGCCCGCCGTCGAGCCGGATCTCGAGCCCGACCTCCCGCGGCGCGACCTCGCACTGCCGCGCGGCTGGGAGGCGCTGCCCGTCGGCGCGTTCGAGGAGACTCTCGCGGCCTGGAATCCCGAGGGCGCGCCGGCGCGGCTCTCGCAAGGCGCCTTGGACCAACTCGCGCGCGCGCTCGACGGCGA
>JBBQCC010000211.1:0-8090 GCA_038318285.1 Planctomycetota bacterium
GATGGTGCAGCTCTGGGTGAACTTGCCCGCGGCGTCGAAGATGTCGAAGCCCAAGTACCAGGGCATCGTCGCGAGTGACATTCCTGTCGTCGAGTCGGCGAACAGCGTCGTGCGCGTCATCGCGGGCGAGTACGCGGGAGCGCGCGGACCGGCGTCGACGTTCACGCCGCTGAACATGTGGGATGTGCGGCTCGCGCCCGCGGGCGTGCTCGAAGCGGACTTGCCGGCGGATCACGTCGCGGCGGTTTTCGTACTCGAAGGCGAGGCCGTCGTGAACGGATCGGAACCGATCGGTGATGCGCAGCTCGCGCTGCTCGAACGTGACGGCCAGCGCATCGAGATCCGTTCGACTGCCGAGACGAAACTGCTGGTTTTGTCGGGCATTCCGCTGGGCGAACCCGTCGTGCAGCACGGCCCGTTCGTCATGAACACGGGCGACGAAATCTACCGTGCGATCAAGGACTTCCAAACGGGGCAGATGGGACGGCTCGAACGGACCTGAGTCCAGGGTTCGCCAACGGCGCTGTGTCAGCCCTCCTCCGGAGCTGTCAGCCCTCCTCCGGAGCTCACTCTCCAGCCCACGAGCCCGGAGTGCTGCCTTGGTTCATCGTTGCGACTCGGCGGTCCGCTTTCGCGAGCTGAATCCGCGGACGCGTCCTGGGCGAAACCCGCTTGACAGGGTGGATCCGTCATCTCACCCTTCGCCCGCGATGCAACGCGCCAACCACCTGCACCATCACCTCCACCCCACCCGGGGCAGGTGAAGCCGTGTAGATCGCGATCCATCGACGAACACGAGCGACGCCGGCCCCGAGGGTCGGCGTCGCTCGCATTTTCCGCGGGCTGCGCGCCGTCCTCGGGGCCTCGACACGAAACGAAGGTCTCGAGATGTCACCGACACGCACTGATTCCGTCCGCCTGGCCCTGCCCAAGGGGCGCATGCAGGACTCCGTCCAAACGCTCCTCGCCGACGCGGGTCTTTCCGTGCGGCCGGGCAACCGCAGCTATCGCCCGGATGTCCCGCTCGCGGGCTTCGAAACGAAGCTGCTCAAGCCGCAGGCCGTCGTGCACATGCTCGCCGCCGGCACGCGTGACCTCGGATTCGCGGGCGCCGACTGGGTCGCCGAGATCGGGGCCGAGGTCGTCGAGCTGGTCGACACGGGCCTCGACCCCGTGCGTCTGGTCGCGGCCGCGCCGATGGAGCTCGTTCGCAGTGGAGAACTGCCGCAGCGCCCGCTCGTCGTCGCCTCCGAGTACGAACGCCTGACGCGCGATTGGATCGCTTCCCGCGGTATCGAAGCGACGTTCCTGCGCTCCTGGGGAGCGACCGAAGTCCTGCCGCCCGAGGACGCCGACTTGATCGTCGACAACACGGCCAGTGGAGCAACCCTGGCCGCCAACGGGCTCTCGATCGTGGACGAGTTGCTGACCAGCTCGACGCGTCTGTACGCCGGCGTGCGAGCGCTCGACGAACCGTCGAAGCGCGAGCGCATCGAGAACTTCGCGCTGCTGGTCCGCTCGGTCGTCGAAGCACGCGACCGCGTGATGGTCGAAGTGAACGTCACCTCGGATCGACTCGAGGCCGTGTGCGCCGCCCTGCCGTGCATGCGCGAGCCGACGATCAGTCGCCTGCACGGCGAAGCGGGTTACGCGGTCCGCGCAGCGGTCAGGCGCAGCCAGCTCCCCGCTGTCGTGCCGGAGATCAAGCGGCGTGGGGGTACCGATGTCGTCGTGAGCGCTCTGGCGCAGATCGTGCCGTGATGACTCCGCCGACAAGTGAGCCGCGCCTCGCGCCGGTCGAAAGCCTGCGGCGTGTCGCGCCGTATCGCGTGCCGCGATCCACCACGCCCGTCCGTCTCGCACTCGACGGCAACGAGGGCGTCTCGCCGCCCTCTGCGCTGCTCGAAGGGCTGCGGCGCGTCGATCCCGAATCGCTGCGGCGCTATCCCGACGCCGGCGCGCTCGAGGTGTTGCTCGCGCGACGCATGCAGGTCGATCCCGCTCAGGTGCTCGTCACGGCCGGCGCCGACGACGCGTTGGATCGTGCTCTGCGCGCCGTCCTCGCGCCGGGCAGCGAGCTGATCCTGCCGACGCCGACCTTCGAGATGATCGAGCGCTACGCGCGCATGACGGGCGCGGACATCGTGACCGTGCCTTGGGGCGCCGAGCCTTGGCCCGTTGAGCGCGTCTCGGCGGCCGTGAACGATCGCACGCGCTGCATCGCCCTCGTTTCTCCCAACAATCCCACGGGCCTCGAGGCGTCCGTCGAGGACCTACGCCGCGTGGCCGAGTCCGCGCCCGGGGCTCTGGTCGTCGTGGACCAGGCCTACGCGGAGTTCGGCGAAGTCGACTTCGCCGCTGCAGTTCAGGAGACAGGCAATGCGGTGCTGGTGCGCTCGCTCTCGAAGGCATTCGGGTTGGCGGGTCTGCGCGTCGGATACGTCGTCGGATCGGTGGACGTCGTGGGGTGGTTGCGCGCTGCGGGCCAACCCTTCGCGGTGAGCGGCTTGTCGCTCGCGTGCGCGCAAGCGCGGCTCGAACTCGGCACGGAGGACGTGGCGATATTCGTGGAGGCCGTGCGTCGCGAACGCGCCGAGCTCGAACGCGTTGCGCGTGAACTCGGACTGAGGCCGCTGAGGAGCCGTGCGAACTTCGTCTTCCTGCGCGCGGACGACGCTCTCGGAATCTGGCGACGGCTCGGGGACCGCGGGATCGCCGTGCGCGCGTTCCCGGGTAAACCCGGCCTGGAAGACGCGCTGCGTATCACGTGCCCGGGCGACTCGAACGCGTTCCTGGCCCTGTGTGAAGCACTGCGCGAGGCCGTCGAATCGAGCACTTCCTGCGGAGGAGGGCGATGAAGACTCGGACCGCCGAGATGACCCGCACGACACGTGAGACGGACGTGCGCTGTCGCTTGGACATCGACGGCTCGGGAGCGAGCGAGGTGTCGACGGGCATCGGCTTCCTCGACCACCTGCTCGCGACCGTGGCGAAACACGCGCGCTTCGATCTGGGGCTCGTATGCCGCGGGGATCTGCACGTGGACGACCACCACACGGTGGAGGACTGCGCGTTGGTCCTGGGCGCAGCGATCGATCGGGCGCTCGGCGACCGTCGCGGCATCGCGCGGTTCGGACAGGCGTTCGCGCCCCTCGACGAGTCCCTCGCCCGCGCCGTCGTCGACTTCTCGGGTCGCCCCTGGTGCGAGGTCGATCTGGGCCTGCGCCGCGAGCGGATCGGCGCACTCTCCTGCGAGATGATCCCGCACGCCGTACGGTCTCTCGCACAAGCAGCGCGGGCCACGGTTCACCTCAGCGTGCTGGTCGGCGCGAACGACCATCACCGCGCGGAGAGCGCGTTCAAGGCGCTCGCGCTCGCGTTGCGCCGTGCTGCGCGGCACACAGGCCCGGCGTCGGTGCCGAGCACGAAAGGCGTCCTGTGAACAGCGGGCCTGAGATCGTCGTCGTGCGCACGGGCGTCGCGAACACGGCGGCGGTGCTGGCGGCATTGCGTCGCGCGGGCACGCGTCCCGTCCTGAGCGATCGGGCGTCCGACGTCCGTGATGCCGGCGCCGTCGTGCTGCCGGGCGTCGGTTCGTTCGGATCTGGCATGCGTGCGCTGGCCGACCTCGGGCTGGACGCTGCACTGCGTGATCGCGTGCGTTCGAGCCGGCCGACGCTCGCGATCTGCCTCGGGATGCAGCTTCTCGGGCTGGAGAGCGCCGAGAGCCCCGGAGTGGAGGGGGTCGGCGCGATCGACGCACGCTTCGAGCGCTTCGACGGCGACGTGCGCGTCCCCCAGATCGGGTGGAACGACGTCGAGGTCGAGCCGGCCGCGCGCATCCTGGCGGGCGGCGATGCGTACTTCGCGAACTCGTTTCGCACGTTGGACGCTCCGCAAGGATGGACCTGCGGCTGGGCCACGCACGGGGTTGCCTTCGTCGCCGGTTTCGAACGTGGCGCCATCGTGGCCTGCCAATTCCACCCCGAGTTGTCGGGTGCGTACGGAGCGCAGCTCATCGAGCGCTGGATCGACGCGGCGCGTCGCGAGGTGTTCGCGTGCTGAAGCGACGCGTGATCCCTTGCCTGGACATCGACGGCGGCCGCATCGTGAAGGGCCTGCGCTTCGCGTCCCTGCGCGATGCGGGCGATCCCGTGGAGCGCGCGACGCTCTACGCCGCGCAGGGTGCCGACGAGATCGTGCTGCTGGATGTGTCGGCGACGCTCGAGGGCCGAGGCGCACAACTCGCGACGATCACCGCGGTGCGCGAGCGGATCGCGATCCCGCTCACCGTCGGCGGCGGGGTGCACGACGAGGCGGGAGCCCGAGCGCTGCTCGAGGCGGGTGCTGACAAGGTGGCCTTGAACTCGGCCGCCGTCGCGGATCCCGGGCTGATCACACGGATCTCACGTCGATTCGGCGCACAGGCCTGCGTCATCGCGATCGATGCGGCACGCGTCGGCGAGGGCTGGCGCGTGCGGGTCCGCTCGGGTTCGACGGCGACTTCACGCGACGCCGTGGAGTGGGCGCGCGAAGCGGAGAGCTTGGAAGCCGGCGAGATCTTGCTGACGGCCTGGGACCGGGACGGGACACGCTCGGGGTACGAGCTCGAACTATTGCGCCGAGTCGCATCTCGCACACGCATTCCTGTCATCGCGTCGGGTGGCGCGGCGACGGCACGGCACATGGTCGATGCACTGCGAGCCGGCGCGGACGCCGTGCTGGCGGCATCGATCTTCCACGATGGCGAAACGAGCGTCGCGGACGTCAAGCGCATCCTGCTCGAGAACGGAATGGAGGTGAGGGCGTGATCGTTCCTTCGATCGACATCCAAGGCGGCCGCACGGTGCAGCTCGTCGGAGGCCGGAACCTGGCGCTCGAAGCCGGCGATCCACAGGCGCACGCACGACGCTTCGCGCGCGTGGGCGAGGTCGCTGTCGTCGATCTCGATGCCGCGTTGCGTCAGGGCTCGAACGCTCGGCAGATCGAGGAGCTCCTGCGTCTGGCGCCCTGCCGCGTCGGCGGCGGCATCCGTGACGTCGACACGGCGCGCGCGTGGCTGGACCGCGGCGCACGCCGCGTGATCCTGGGCACGGCTGCACGTCCCGAAGTTCTGCGCGAGCTGCCCCGTGAGCGCACGATCGCCGCGGTTGACTGCCTCGACGGCGAGGTCGTCGTCGACGGATGGCGCGAGCGCACGGGCGTCCGAGCCGAGGACCGCCTGCGCGAGTTGGCACCGTACGTCGGCGGGTTTCTCGTCACTTTCGTCGAGAGCGAGGGGCTCATGCGTGGCATCGACCTCGACCGTGTCGCGCGCTGCGTGACTGCAGCGGCGCCGGTGCGCGTGACGGTCGCCGGCGGTGTCACGACCGCCCACGAAGTCGCTGCGATCGATCGACTCGGCGCGGACGCGCAGGTGGGCATGGCGCTCTACACCGGGCGACTCGGGCTGGCCGAAGCATTCACGGCTCCGCTCGAAAGCGATCGCACCGACGGCCTGTGGCCGACCATCGTGTGCGACGAGAGCGGGGTCGCGTTGGGCCTGGCGTGGTCGGACCTCGCCAGCGTGCGCGAGGCCTTGGAGACGGGCACCGGCGTCTACCGTTCCCGCACGAGGGGGCTGTGGCGCAAGGGTGCGAACTCAGGCGCGACGCAGGAGCTCGTCTCGATCGGCGTGGACTGCGATCGCGACGCACTGCGCTTCGTCGTGCGGCAGTCGGGTTCCGGGTTCTGTCACGCGGGCACGCACACGTGCTTCGGCGCGTCGCCGGGTCTGTCCGCATTGGAGGCTTCGTTGCGAGGACGCCGACGCAACGCTCCCGCGGAGTCCTATGTCGCGCGACTCTTCGACAACCCGGACCTTCTCGCCGCGAAGATCCGCGAGGAAGGTCTCGAGCTTGCGAACGCGCGCACACGGGTCGAGGTCGTCCACGAGGCCGCCGACGTCCTCTTCTTCACGCTGGCTCGTCTCGTCGCCGAGGGTGTGACACTCGGGGAGGTCGAGCGCGAGTTGGAGCGGCGCAGCTTGCGGATCACACGGCGCGGTGGTGCCGCGAAGCCCGCGGCGGGAGACGTGTCATGAAGCTGCGCAGGGTGCGCATCGAGGACGTCGCTGCGATCCGGTCCGAGCCGCTCGACGCGACGACTTCGTTCGAAGCCGGCCGGATCGTCGACGACGTGCGAGCGCGTGGCTGGCCGGCGCTCGAAGAGCACGCGCGCAGGCTGGGGGATGGTGAGCCGCGCTGGATTCCGCGGCGGGATTTGGAAGTCGTGTTCGAATCCCTGCCCGCGAGCAGGCGCGATCTGCTGCGTCGAACGGCTGCGCGTATCGCCCACTTCGCTGCGGCACAGCGCGCGAGCCTGACCAATGTCACGTGCAGGGTGGAAGGCGGGCGCGCAGGCCACGAGGTCCTGCCGCTCGAGCGCGCCGGGTGTTACGCACCGGGCGGGCGCTTCCCATTGCCGAGCTCGGTGCTGATGACGGCGGTCACCGCTCGTGTAGCCGGAGTCGCGGAGGTGATCGTCGCTTCGCCGCGGCCCGCCGAGATCACGCTGGCGGCGGCCTACGTCGCCGGGGCCGACGGAGTGCTGGCTGCGGGCGGAGCTCAGGCGATCGGCGCGCTGGCCTTCGGCGCCGGCCCCATCGCTGCCAGTGACGTCGTCGTCGGCCCAGGCAACCGCTGGGTCACGGCGGCCAAGCAGCGTGTCGCGGGTTTCGTGAGCATCGACATGCTCGCCGGACCGAGCGAACTGGTCGTCGTCGCCGACGCGACCGCGGACGCCGCATGGGTCGCGGCGGATCTGCTGGCGCAAGCGGAGCACGACACGGATGCATTGCCGGTGCTCGTCAGCCTCGAAGCCGACCTCGTGGAGCGCGTCGAGCAGGAGCTCGAGGCGCAGATCGCGACCTTGCCGACGGCCGAGATCGCGCGCAGTGCGCTCACCAACGGATTCGCGATCGTCGAGACCGACGTGCGCCGCGCGGCGTACGTCGTCGACCAGTTGGCGCCCGAGCACTTGCAGGTCCTCACTCGCGATCCAGCGCACTTCGCGGGGCTCGTGAAGCACGCCGGCGCCGTGTTCCTCGGCCCCTGGAGCGCGGAGGTCCTGGGCGACTACGGCGCCGGGCCGAACCACGTGTTGCCGACGAGTCGCGCGTCGCGGTCGCGTGCGGGACTCTCGGTCTTCACGTTCTTGCGCGCGCGCACGTGGCTGGAGCTCGATGAACCCGAGGACGTGGCGCGCGATGCAGCGGCGCTGGCCCGGCTCGAGGGACTCGAGGCCCACGCCCGCGCCGCCGATCGACGCATCGGCCGGGGACCCGGACCCGACGCCTCCTCGTGCCTCAGGGCGCCTCGAGGCCGTGCGTGAGGATGAACGTGCGGTGCGCCCGGCGATGCGCTCAGCGCGGCGAGGTCGCGACGACGGGCACGCCGAACAACGCCTCGTAGCGTTCGCCGGCCACATCCGCCTGGATCTCGAGCGTCCAGCGCACCTCGGCGCTCCCGAGAACTTCCCCGTCGCCCGCGCACTTCACGCGCGGGATCGCGAACTCGAACGGCACGCCGCGCGTGCACGACTCGGACGTCTCGACCTTGCTGCACGACTCGTGACGCACCACGTCCTTGCGTCGACTGCCCACAGCGCCGGAGCTGCCCGAGCAGCGCACCTGCTCGATGCAGCGCAGGGTCACGAGGAACCCACTCTTCGTCTCGAGGTCCCGCGCGGTGACGATGCGCCCGCGCAGGGTCTCGCCGGCACTCACCTGACCGCCGCCGACCATTTCGAACGTGGAGCGGCCGAAGCGGCGCCCGACTGCGAGCCCCCGCACCGCTTTCACAGCCTGGTGGACCGCGATGCCCAACAGCACCACGGGCACGAAGATCGCTGGATTGAAGTCGGGTGAGTCCACGTCGAACAGAAACGGCATCTCGAACCACCAGACCATCCCGACGGCGCCGACCACGCACAGGACCGCGGAGATCCAGTTCGTGTCGGTCTGGAACGGGGTCGAGTCGTCGATGCGCCGCATGATGTCCGAAGTCATGGTGTCCTCCCCGGCCATCGGCGTTCGAGACTCGGCGTTACCG